>DASXED010000164.1:0-1846 GCA_036490295.1 Verrucomicrobiia bacterium
GGTTGCATTTTCAACGGACTTGGTCGCGTCGTCATCGCGGTCGCGATTGTCATGGCGTTTCACGGCGGCGCGACGGCCATGATGCTGGGCGCGTTCACAGGTCTCGGCGCATGGGCGGGAATCTCGATCTGGCGTTCACGCGATTTGTGGCTGGCAAAACCGGAGCCGTTCGACGGACGGGCATTGTTCAAACAAATTGCGCCATTGATGCTCGGCTTCGGCGTCATTCAATTTTTCCTCGCGGCGGACACGATGTTCACGAAGGCATTTTTCCCCGGTGACGTAATGGCGTCTTACGTCGCGGCAGGCACATTTTCGCGCGCGTTGCTCTGGCTGGTGCTGCCGCTGGCGGCGGTGATGTTTCCGAAAATCGTCCACGCGAATGCGAAGTCGGAAAAAAGCAATCTGCTCGGAATCGTTTTGCTCGGCACGGCGATCTTGACGGTCTGCGGCGCGGCGGGCTTGTGCGTGGTCGGGCCGTTCGTGATAAAGCTGGTTTATACGCCCGCGTATGTCGCGGCGACGACGAAACTTTTGCCATGGTATGCGTTCGCGATGGTCCCGCTCGCATTGGCGAACGTGCTGGTGAATGATTTAATGGCGCGCGCGAAATTCAAAATCGTGCCGCTGATGGTGCTGCTCGCGTTGGCTTACGGATTCACGCTGCCGTTCATGCTGAACAAATTTCACACCATGGAAGTCGCGCTGCAAACGCTCGGCGCGTTCAATTTGCTTCTGCTCGCGCTTTGCTCGTGGTTTGCGTGGAAAAAATCTCCGGCGCAAAAATAATTTCAATTCTTCCGGTTGGACAACGGTTTTGGCGCGCGCAATCTTTTGTAAATCCACGCTTCCAGCGGACGCAACGGGCGTAACAATTTGTAGAACGGTGAGTAAATCAATCGCACGCGCACGACGGACAAAAACATTGTGAACGACGAGCGGAATAGCGACGACGTGACTTTCGAGCCGACTTTGTCCGTCCATTCGATCGGCACTTCGAGGATTTTGAAGCCCGCGCGCTTGAGCGACACGAGCAGGTTCACGTCGAACGCCAGATCCGCGATGCACAATGTCGAATGGATTTTTTCCACGGCGGCGCGGCGCATCAATTTGCACGGGCATTGCGTGTCCTTGATGTGCAGCCAAAAAAGCATTTCCACGATGAAATGAAACGTCCGGCTCGCCACGCGCCGCAATGTCGGCTGCTCTTGGTGCATGACGGATCCCGCCAGCCAGCGCGAGCCGATCACGCAATCCGCCTCCCCGATGTGCTTGACCAGTTCAAAAAATGCCGCCGGCGAAGTCGCGCCGTCCGCGTCCGCATAACCGATGAAATCGCCAAGCGCGGCGAGCTTGAGGCCCTCGATGAGCGCGCCGCCCTTGCCGATGGGCTGATTGAACACATCCGCGCGGACAACGGGAAATTCCGCCGCTACTTTTTGGACGACGCCGAGCGTGTTGTCCGTGCAGCCGTTGAGGACGACGACGATCTGGAATTTGCCGGAATAATTCTGCTGGAAAAATTGCGCATACTCGCGCAGCACCGGTTCGATGCGCGCTTCTTCGTTGTAAGCCGGAATCAGGATGAGCAGGCTGGGGTCAGGCACGCGGATTCAGTAACAGAAAATTTCCGCGCAGGCAATCTTGGGAAATGGGTGAAAGAAATTGTCTTTTCACTATTTAACAGATGGATAAATTTCATCTGCAATCCAGTAGCACGCAAGCAAGACCGCGAATAATGTGCCGACAAGCCATAGACTCCACCTTTGACGCTGCCAGAGATTACGAAACGGTGAAAACTGCAACAGAACGTCTGCGAGATAAGCAGTGGAATAACAAACATTCG
>DASXED010000174.1:0-14706 GCA_036490295.1 Verrucomicrobiia bacterium
ACGAGGGTTCGATTCCCTCCGCCCGCTCCACTGTCTTTATTGAAGTTTGGAACGATGTAGCTAAAATGTAGCTGAAAACGACGGCGAGAAAGAACTTTTCGTCCTGAACGAAAAAACTTTTCCCGCCGCTTTTGTTTTGCCAAAACGCCGAATCATCGGTTTTCGCATTTTTTGAGGTTCAAGATTTCCACTTCGGAATTTGCGCCGATGCGAAACAAAGCCGGTGGCGGCGTGAAGCGAACGGGCTTGTCAAAGCGCGTTTTGAAGTCGCGCGTTGGCCGGTTCATAAGGACAACGGCGGCGCACTCGCTGACGCGAAGGATACGGCAAAGCCGATGGTCGTATCGGATAACGTCACCGGCGCGTAGCCGGAACGGATGGCGCGGCCTCTGCCAGACAATCCGAAACTCAATTTGGTTCGGGTCAATGAAGTTGCGTTTGCTCATAAACAATTTCTCCATGTCCATTTTATGTCTTTCCCGCCGTCGCACGGACAAACCAACGCCGCCGAGAAAGCCGCACCGCGCACGAAAATCGAAGGCTCTATGCTGTGCTGCATAGTTCCTAACCAGCCGCACTGCGCTGTTTGGGTTGTCAAGGCAGGAACGGAAGCGGCGAGTTAATTGTTTGAGCCGACCCGTAGCATCCTTGACAACCCAAACAGCGCGGTAAAATGGCGGCGGAACTCATGCAGCCTTCATTGCCGTCACTGGAAGATTAAGCCTGTGAAGTTTTTCAAGCGCATTTATGACTTCACTTTGTCGCACGTCTGACTCGTGCTAGATTGGAGTATGGAATTTTTTCTCATCATGGGAATTGGAACGGTAGTCGCCATTTTGATCGTGGCGAACCTGCCGAAGTCCGGCGGTATTCCCTTTGACGAAAATCCTTTTGAAGCAAAACCGCCGCGTGATACGCCGATTTGGAAAAAGGATATTGTTGAAACTTACGCAAACGGCGATTTGGAATATCTCGAAAAGCTGGAACGTCACCAAAAAGACCCGCAACACTGGCCTTGCCCATTTCCGCCCGATGAGCCTCGGCAACCGGATTGTGAACGCGATTAGCGTTCTTTCATTTTCCTTTCGCTCGGTGACGAGACGGACACGCGGCGCGACACACTGACTAAAAAATTTTCACTGTCGGCGCGCGTGGAACGCTCGAAGTCACGGAGCGACAAACTTTTCATTGAAGCGAGGCAACGGCGCGGCTGGCATAGACGCTTGCCCTGTTTTCCGCAAGCGGCATGACAGACACGCGGTTGCAAAGCGTCGTGGCATTGGTGGTGTGACCAATGAGTCGGACTCTAACCAAAAAATAATTGCCGTGTTCACTTCAACCGAATAATTTTAAGCCGATGGATGACCAGACAATAGAAATTGCGCGAGCTAAAGTAAAAATACCGCTCGGCCCGCATAAGGTGACTTGTAGTGCTTGTGGTGAACGATATTGGCCGGACAAAAAAGAGGAGCATTTGGCGAATGATTGCTTCCCGCGAAAATTTCATATCAACGAGAAGCCAACACCGCCACCGCCGGGCGGAAGTGCTGGCGAGCGATGGCGTTTGATGAAAACCAGTTCAATTACACCTGCTGAACGCAAATCGCTTGGCTTGCGTCCACGCCATGCAAAAAAATCCCACAAAAAGAAAAGTTAGTTTTTCTCTGGCGGCGATTGTTTTAACACGCGCTGCCAGCGTTCCTTAAACGCCGCTTCGTCGGCTTGGCTCTGCGCCGCGCGGGTTTTGGCAACCTGCACAAGGCTTGTCGGCACGGTGCGGTGCTGGCCGGATTTCCATTCCTGCAACAGTTCGCGGTCTTGGCGATCCATTTCGCGGGTGCGCTCCTGTTTGAAGATGCTTTTGAAAATCCAGCGTTGGAACACGGCGGCGATGCAAAGGTAAATGCCGAATGGCCGGATGATTTGAAAGACTCCCAACCCGATTAGAAAATCAATCAACGGAATGAAGAACGTATGCACGACGGGTTTGTCCGGCAAAAATCTTGGAACGCCGATGTAATACGAATGGAGTTGGATTCCGGCCTTCTTGCGCCGCCGGATTTCCAAAAGGTTTGCGATGCCGAAAATCCAGTAGGCGAGCATGAAGCCATAGTAACAAAAGATGGTGATGCCCATTTGTGTTTCACCCGAAACGTGATGAACGATTTTTGGATTCATGGCGGGATTGTCGGCCATGAAGAAAATGCCGATATAAAACATGAACCACTTGGCGGCGAAGCCGACTAAAAGCAGTTTGATGAAATTGCAGTAGCGTTCGCCCATGTGGTGTTTCCAGATTACGTCCAATGGGAAACACAACCACGACATGATTTTTTGATAGAGATTCATAAATGGTTTTGGGGAAAGAGCGCGCGAAGCCATGTCCGGCCATTGCTCCATGCGCGCCCGCTTTGAAACACGATGCCTTCAACGACATTGTGCGACGGTGTGCCGCCTTTCAAAAGCGTGGTGAACGCGCTCGGCTCTAAATCCAGTTCAATCACCTGCTGTTCGCTTTCGGTGACGGTGGTTGAATAACCCTGCACACTGGCATTATTGGACACGCTCGAACCATAGCGGTATTGCAACCGCCGCCCGATGGCTTCCGCCGCCCAGCGATTCGTCACGCTGTCGCCGTTCTGATGAAAAATTTTCGTCTGCAAATTTCCGAGCAATGAATCCACTTTTGGCCGCGCCGCTTCGCCGCCCAGCGCGCTCAAATAATTGGAATAATTTTGCGTCAAATAAACCGTGCAAGCGCGTGAAGCTCTGGCCGTCGTCTGAAAAATCTGGTCGTAGTCGGTCGTAAAATAATGCGCCTCGTCCGCCCAGATGAAAACGGGTCGCGCGTCCATGTCGGTTCTGCGCTCCAACGCCTTTTGCGTCATAAACTTCATCAGGACTCCGGCGTATTGCCCTAGCTCGCTCCATTCCTTCACCGGCAGGTCAACGATGATGATGCGCCCTAGCGTCGTGTGGTCGGGAATGACGGTCGTGCTGGTCGAAAATAATTTTCGCAATTCGCCGCGCAAGAAACAGTCGGCCAACGTCGTGAACAATGAAACGATGGATGAGCGCGGGCGATTGTCCATGTGCGGAAATTCCTGCAACCAATACCGCGCCGTCATTTGAAACTCCGGCTGCAAATCGGGACTGGCCTTCGCCTTCGCTTCGGCCTCTTGAATATATTTGTAGCAAATGGATTCCTGCTGCCATGTCTCGCGCTTCACGTCCTCGCCGTCCTGCGGCGCGGTTCGGATGATTTCAAACAAGTCCGGCAGCGTCACCGCGCCGCGAGCAATCATCACAAGATCAACCGCGTTGCGAAGCAACTGCTTCACCGCTCGCTGCCAGTAATCATCGCTCGGCGCGTAGCCGTGCCGCTGGCTGGCGATTTCGGCAACCTGCATAAAGAGCGTGACAAGATTTTCCGTCTGCCCTGCTCCCGCGCCCGGCCTGTTGGCTTCATAGTGAAGAAAATTAAAATGCTCCTGCGAAAACAAAACCACGTCGCCGCTCCGTCCGGTCTGCTCGGCATATTTTTTCCATAACTCCGGCTCGTCGCTTTTGGCGCAAAGGACGATTCCGCCAAAACCGTTTTCCAAAAATGCCCGCGCCAATGCGCGGCCTGAACCGCTCGACTTGCCGCTTCCGGTCGCGCCGAAAATCTGCGTTCCCTCGCAAGCGTCACGGATGCGCCATGTGTCGTGGGGATGATTCGACAGATACAAAAGCGGGTCGTCGAGATTCCAGCCGGTCGGCAGGGGCGGCTTAAACGACGCAATGACGGGCGGCGCGCTCTTTTGTTGGAGCGGCGACAGAAACAGATTTGCCAAAAATTGTTTCATTGTCCCATGATTTGATAACCTTGCCGCGCCTGTGTGTCTTGCAGCAATGGCTGCAATTCCTTGTCGCTGCGGTTGCTGCCAAAGAAAATCCGGCCATTGTTGCCCGCCATGTCCGCCTCCTGCGCGCCTTCGATATAAAGGCAATAGGTGTTGGGAATGAAAACGCCGTTGGCGTCGGTGCTGCGGCCAACATGAAGCTGAACATTGAGAACGCCTAGCGCGGTGAACGCTTGTGAATTTTGTGTCAGCGTGTTCGCCTCTGAAACAATTTGCGCGGCCAGCGCGGTATCATAGTGCCGTTTGATTTTCCAATACGCGATGCCGATGCCGACAATGGCGACGGCCAAGCCTAAAATCAGCCCGCTCACCAGCGCGATTTTCCAAATCCGTTCCGGCCAGACTCGCGCCGCCTGTTCGTTCGTGTTACGGATGGATTCGAGCGTCGGCAAAACTTTCTCGCTCAATTCTTCCGTGCGCTGCATGAACGGTTTTATCACTTCCTTGTTCACGCCGGCGTCAACGCCTTTGCGAATGCTTTCAACGATGCCGGCCACGTCAATTTGCTTGCCGATTTCTTTTGTGATTTTTTCGAGCCGTTGCGCCGCCGCTTCGCATTTCTTTTGCGTCTCAAGGCAACGCGCCGTCGTTTCTTCCGTCGCGTTGCTCAAGTTGACGCTCCGGCTCTCCACTGTCTGCGCCAGCAAGCCGATTTCTTCCCGAATGTCTTTGATGGTCGCCAGCGTTTCCTCGCTGGCCTGTTTCACCGCCAACGGAATGCGGCTGGTGTAATTGGCATAAATGTCGAGGAGCGAAAACAACTGCGTGAAAAAATGCTCGCTGTCGCCGTCCACGAAACGGTTGTAGGCGGCTCGCGCCAGTTCGCGTTTCTCCGGCGGATACTGCGCCAGCATTTCCTCAAAGACGGGTTTGGACATAACGCCTCCTATTCAAAATTGACTTTCGCGCCGCGCCGCGTTTTGGGCGCAACGCCAAGTCCGGGGATTTTCGGTTTCACGCTGGCCGCTTCCTCCGTTGGCAGAAGTTTTCCCGCGATGCGGTCATACTCGCTGAAAATATCCGCAATCCAGTGTTGCACGATTCCCCGCGCCATGATGTCCAGCTTCAAGCCGTCGTCGCCGATGGCTTCATTGAACGGGATGCCGCGCTCGTGCTGCGTCTCTAATCTGGCGAGATTGATTTTTGCAAATTCTGAAAGCACCGGCACGGTGATCGAAACTGCGCCAAGCTGCTCAAGTTCCTTTTCGAGTTCGCTGCCGTCGAACATTTTTGTTCGCGCCGCCCGCGCCGGATTTTTGACAATGACATATTCCACGCGGTCGCCGCAAAACTCGCACAGTTCGTCGAGGTTGGTCATCACGTCCATGTCGTCCAGTGGAAAAACGGTGATGGTGATGCCGATGCCCTGCTGCGCGGCCACGTCAAAAAAATCAGTGGCGCGAATCGCGCGTTTCAATGCGCCGTCAAGATGCGCTCGCGGGTCAATCAGCGTCACCGGCTTGGCCGTGACTTTTTTGAAGATGCGGACAAGTTCGTCTTGGTCATAGGATGTGTCGCTTATCGGCACAAGCTGCACTTGGTCGGGAAAGAGCCGCGACAAGGTTTTGTTGTCGGCGTCCAAGTCAAAGCCCTGCCAGTCAATTTCACGTTCGCAGAGCCAGCAAGCCCGCGCGGTGGTTTCGATGCTCTTGCCAAGATTGCCTTTGGATTGCATCGGCAGGATGAGACGGTGTTTCACGGTTTTCATACGTCAAGATTGAAGCGGTATTTGCGTATGGTTTTCGCCTCGCCGGTCGGCGCGGGCGAAGGCGGTTCGGCTGGTTTGAATATGGCCGTTATGGATTTTGGGGATTCCGCCTTTGGTGTCCGGCGGGCGGCTTGGCAATACCGATGCACGTTGCTCGTGGTCGCCTCAATGCCGCGCTCGCGCAACCATGCGGCGATGGCCGCATACGTCCAACGCTTCCGGCGCAACTCGAAGATGGTGGCGCGATGTTCCTCTAGCTTGCTGCGGCCCGGCTTGGCGGGCGCGGCTTGCGCTTGTTCCAAAAATGGGGATACCTGGCTCATGGCGTTGCTCCCGATTTTACTAATAATCCATCGCTGGATTTTTTCAAGATGGATGCTGGAAAATTGCTGGAAATTTTCTGGATTTCTTGAATTTGCCGCGCCGCCTAAAGCACCGTTTAGGAGAGATGTCTGACATTTTTTGAAGCGAGCAAATGGCGAGCCTCAACGTGCAATTTGAACCTTTGCAATCAGCGTTTATATTACGCGAGCCATGCTGCGAATCGTGGAAAGCACAAGTGCCGCTCAAGCCAAACAGTATTACACGCAAGGTTTGAGCCGTGAAGATTACTATTCCGAGGGGCAGGAAATCATCGGCGAATGGCAGGGACTTGGCGCGGAAAAATTAGGACTGTCTGGCCGCGTGGATCAAAAATCTTTTGACGCGCTGGCTGACAATTTAAGGCCGGACAATGGCGAGCGGTTGACGGCTCGAACCAAAGACAACCGGCGCGTCGGCTATGATTTTAATTTCCATTGTCCAAAGTCCGTTTCGGTTCTTTATGAACGCTCCAACGATGAGCGGATTTTTAACGCCTTCAAAATCTCCGTCACGGAAACGATGCGCGAACTGGAAGCCGAAATGAAAACGCGCGTCCGTGTTCACGGCCAAGACACGGACAGAAAAACCGGCAACATGGTTTGGGCGGAATTTCATCATTTCACGGCGCGGCCTGTGAATGGGATTCCTGACCCGCACTTGCACGCGCATTGCTTCGCCTTCAACGCCACTTGGGATGATGTCGAGCAACGCTGGAAAGCGGGCGAGTTCGGTTTCTTGAAACGTGATGCGCCGTATTACGAAGCCGCCTTTCACGCGCGCTTTTCAAAACGGCTGGCGGAAATCGGCTACGGCATTGAGCGCACGGAAAAGGGTTGGGAAATCGGCGGTGTTCCGCAAAGCGTCATTGAAAAGTTTTCGCTGCGCTCGCAACAAATCGAGGCGTTGGCAAAGGAGCGCGGCATTACGTCCGCAAAGGAAAAGGATGCGCTGGCCGCGCTCTCGCGCGAATCAAAGCGGCACGGCATTACCAAAGGACAACTGCGCGAAGTGTGGGACGCGCGGTTGTCGGCTGGCGAAAAAACTGCGATGGCGGCGGTCAAGCCTGATTCGCAAAAAGTTTCCAACGGCGTGACTGCGAAACAAGCGATGGATTACGCCATTGCTCACCGTTACGAGCGCGCTTCGGTCGCAACCGACATGGAATTGCTGCGCGAAGCCCTGCGCTATGGCGTCGGCTCGGTCGAGGTCGGCCAAGTGCGCCGCCAGCTTTTGCGCGATGAGTTCGTAAAAAATGAAAATGCTGGTCGTCAATGGTTCACCACGAAACAGATTGTGGCGGAAGAAAAACAACTGCTTGATTTTGTCCGCGATGGCAGGGGCGCGTGTGCGCCGCTCAACCCAAAAGATTATCAAATCCAAAATCCGCAACTCTCTGGCGAGCAACGCGCCGCCGTGTTTCATGTCCTGCGCTCGCGCGACGGCGTGATTGCCATTCGCGGCGCGGCGGGAACGGGCAAGACAACGATGCTCAAGGAAGCCGTCGCCGGTATCGAGTCCGGCGGTCACAAGGTTTTCACGTTCGCGCCCTCGGCGGAAGCCTCGCGCGGCGTTCTTCGCTCTGAAGGTTTCGCCAATGCGACAACCGTTGCCGCGTTGCTTGCCAGCCGGAAAATGCAGGATGAAACTCGCGGCGGCGTCCTGCTGGTTGACGAAGCGGGTTTGATGTCCTCGCCGCAACTCAAGCGAGTCGTTGAACTGGCGCGGGAAAATAATTGCCGCCTGATTTTATCGGGCGACACCGCGCAACATGGCGCGGTCGAGCGCGGCGACGCGCTCCGGCTGCTCGAACGCCACGCCGCTTTGCAGGCCGCCGAAATCAAGACGATCCGCCGCCAGCAAAATCAGACTTACCGCCAAGCCGTCAATGCGCTGCGTCATGGCAACGTCGAGTCCGGCTTTGCCGGACTGGACCAGCTCGGCGCGGTCCGGGAAGTCCGCGCCGATGAGCGTTACCAGCTCCTCGCCGCCGACTATCTCCAAGCGGTCAAAGACAAAAAATCCGCGCTCGTCGTCTCGCCAACACACGCGGAAGGGGAAAAGGTCACGGAGAAAATTCGCGCCGAATTAAAGGCTTTGAAAAAACTTGGGGCAACCGAGCGCGAATTTGTTCAACTTAAAAACCTGCGCTGGACGGAAGCGCAACGCGCGGACGTGAAAAATTATCAGCCCGGCCTCGTCGTCCAGTTTCACCAAAATACGGCCGGTTTCAAAAAGGGCGAAAAGGTCATGGTCACTGGCGCGGAGCAAAATCAAATCGCGGTTCAACGCGCCGATGGCAGAAAAGATTTTGTGAAGCTGGAAAATGCCGCGTCATTCAACGCCTATGAGTCGGGCAAACTTGCGCTCGCCTCCGGCGATAAAATCCGTGTCACGCAAAACGGAATGTCCAAAGATGGACACCGCCTGAACAACGGCGAATTGCGCTCGGTGAAAAAGTTCACGAAGGACGGCGATATTGTTTTGGAAAATGGGTGGGTCGTGGACAAGGATTTCGGCAACCTCGCGCACGGCTATTGCGTCACGTCTCACGCTTCGCAGGGCAAAACAGTCAAACGCCTTTTCATCGCTGAAAGCGAAGCATCGTTGCCCGCCGCCTCCCGCGAACAATTTTATGTCTCGGCCTCGCGCGGCGTGGAAGCAATCAAGATTTACACGGACAACAAAAATGCGCTCATGGATGCCGTCGCCGTTTCCGGCGCGCGCCCTGCCGCAACGGATTTGGTCAAAGGCACGCTGCCGGAAGTGCTGCAAGAAAAAGTCCGTCACGCCGCGCATGGCGTGGATCGCGGCGAAGCCGTCCGGCAAAATCCTCCGCATACCGCTTCAAGGCAAAAAACTATTGGACAAACGCATGAGCCGGAAGAAATTTCACTGGAACGAAAACGAAACATTGAAAGGGGAATGAGTATATGAGCCTTGAAAGCGATGTTGAAAGGGAAACCATACGCCAGCCGTATAATATCAGCCGTTCCAACTTGCCGCGTATGCTCGACATTCGCGCCACTGTCCGGCAGTCTGTCGCGCTTCCCTATTCCTTTTTGGAAATGGTTCAATATGACCCGTCCGTTGGACTGCTGCTCACCTTCGCCGTCTGCGAAGTCCGCATTGAAGGACGCTGCCTTGATGAACTTTACAACGGCCTCGTGCAACACACGGTCGAATACATTCAGGAAAACGACGCGAAATATGAAAACACAGTCGCGGAAAAGAAGCCGTTTATTTCGCGCGTTGAAATCAAACCGATTAGCGATGAACTGGAATTGATGGTCAAGGGGTTTAATCCTGAACGTGAACCGCTCGCGGAAGATTGAAGCCGGTCGCGTTATGTGCGCTGTTGCTTTTTGAATCGCGCAAGCGTAATCAAGCCAAAAGCCAAGCCGCCAAGCGCGAATGTAGAAGGTTCAGGAACGGCGGTGGCATTTATTGCAAATTGAGTATAAGCATCTAAATCAGATAGCCAATGCAGACCATCACTAGAATCGGGAACAAACCCTCCACCCCAATCACCATTTGATACAGGAGAGGAGGCGCTTTCGCTCCAGCCATAAGCGCCATTAGCCACTGCGGTTCCGGCAGTAAGCACAATAAAATAAAATGTGCTCGGCGACAATACAAGGTTCGCCGCCGGGGTATAAGTGTAAAGGCCAGCCGTTGATGGATTGGCAGAACCATCAAGTATGCCAAGGCTGTTTCCTGGAACAACGGGAGGAAGATTTGGACTTTCTGAATAAAGCATGACGGTGAAATCGTTAGGGCTACCTGTGGCGTCGGTCATCGCCAATTGAACGGAGTCAACTACATACCCGCCGGTATTGTTTCCCGTATAAAATCCCACCGCCAGCCATGAATTGTCGCCCACTGCCGCGCTACCACTTGAAGGATCGCTTAAATTAGACAAGTAAAGCGTTCCCTGCGATTGGACAACTTGTGGAGCAAGCAATCCAACCACTAATCCAATAATACTAATCTTAAGTTTCATAGTTCGTTTAATTTAGCAAGTGCCGCTAGAAACAACCCAACATTTACCAGCATTGTCAATTTCAGCTTAATTTTCATAAATCGCCGCCTCAAACCCAGATTTTGAAATGAGCCTTGACCTTGCGCCGAAATAACTAACAGCGCACTAACGAAGAAAATGGCAAAAATAATTTTCATAATGATGCTTTAATTTCTATTTTTATACCAGAGAGCGCACTTTCTCTACCGATTATTTGCTGGACGTTAATGGAAAAGAAAATGAACTATTCTGTTTTAATGGGTCTTTCGCTGTTACTATGCCATTTTTAATAATCGGCACCTGCTGACCAAACCCTTCGCTTTTGCTCAAATCTATTCCGCCAATAGCAGATGCTGGAAGTATCAAAAAACGACCAATGCAAAACCCTTTTGTCTTCGAACTTGAGGATAGAAAAACCTTTGTTGGACTTTCCTGCACTGTAAGCTGTGAGCCAGAATCAAGCTTTACAAAGAAAAATCCGTCGGGCGATCTAAACACTTTCCCGGATACATTTTGATTTGAAGAAACATTTGCATAAAATATAAAAATATGCGGTCTAAACAAAAACAACATCACCACGACTAACACACCAACGACAATGAGGCCATTCAAGATTCGTTTTACAATTTTGCTTTGTGGTTCGGCATTTACTTTACTGTTCATAACGCATAGTTAATTATGTTGTATTGTAACATGAGGTTGGTCAGTTGGCACGTCTTTAACCTGAACGCCCGAATATGGTTGAATTGGATTTTTCCCCGTTGAACCCGGCACATCACCAGTCCGCGCGCTAATATAAATTCCGTGCCCTAAAGCGATGCCTACATGACCAGAGTCTCCAGGTTCTGGAAACGATATTATGTCACCAAGATCAGTTGTTGAAGTTTTTGAAAAGTTTTTTAGGCGGCTGTCTTTTTCAGGTGTTGCATAATCGTTAGCTGTGGGTGGCCAAACATTCCCACTCCAACTTGTCTTTCCAAGTTTCTCGCCGGTTGCACGTTGAATCGCATCCGCAACGAAATAATTACAATCTATTAGCGTGTCTTTACTCAAGGTTGTTAAACCCGCTACCGGAGTGTCTTGTGCTTTGCCGGGTTCACGGCTATATTTAGCATTGTCCTTGTCCCAAATGACAATTGCTGCCGAGGCGATAGCCAAATTCGCGGGGTCTTTCTGTCCAGATGGGACAGCATCAACTTTAGTGCTAAAGTCTTTGACAAATCCACCTATATTTCCTGCCAATTCTTTGTTCTGTGCGCTCACCGCAGTTTTTAAGCTATTCATTTTGTTAATAGCAGATTGCTCATCCGAAGTGAGTGGGCGATCTCCGCTTGGGTCTGTATAACGGAGCGGATTGTTGAGGCAGTAAGTATAGCGATTGTAAGTTTGCGGGTCAGCGAAATCGGGAATGATTGTGTCTGGCTGCGTGAAGCGAGCCAGCACCGGATCATAATACCGTGCATTGTAATAATAAAGGCCGGTATCGTCGTCCAACACTTGGCCTGTGTAGCGGCGCGAGACTTTGAAAACATTCGTGCTTTGTGTGTAACGGCTTTGACCGAAAGCCGAGTATTCGTAATTCTGAATTTCGTTCCCGTTCTTGTCCGTCTGAATCGCCGTCGAGGTCAACGCATCAGGATGATAATACTCAAAAACATTCGTTCCCGTTTTGTCAACGGTGGCAACCTGCCGGTCTCCCGCGCAAATATGAAAAAGAATGAGTCCGTTCTTTTCCTCGTAATTATTTCCAATCCAGACTTGCAAGCTGTTCGTGCCGCTCAATTCCCACAACCTTGCGCCACTGAAATCAGACCCGAACGTGGTGATGATTCCATTTGTTCCAATGACATGATACAAATGATTGTTCACGTCATAGTCCAACCGCTGACCGCCGCGAAAAACCGTGTTCCCGTTCAAATCACAGGTGAACGATATACCGTTGGCGCTTCTGACAATATGCGGACGGATTCCGCCTGTTCCATAATTGTAAGCGCCGCTGCCAAACTCGCCGTTGGTCAGAACATTTCCGATTGAACTGTAACCGTAAGTTTTTGTGCCATAACCGCTCCATGTCGCTGAAATAAGCTGATTCAAGTCGCTGTAACTCGCGCTAGTAATTGCGGCTGACGCGCTGCTTGAATAGACTCCGTCGCCAACGGCTGTCACATTATCATCAGCATCATAATTGTAAGTCAGATTCTGAATGTTGCTGGACTTGGCGGTGACGATTTGTTGCAACCGCCGCGACACACTGTAATAGCTCAATGTCGTTCCCACGCCATTGCCGAAATTCACGCCGGTCAACTGCTCCAGCGCATTGAATCCGCTGGCCGTGTAAAAGTTCGTGCCGCCGACTTGCTTCACCTGCGAAAGATGTTCGCCGGTGTCAAATATATTGGTGATGGTCGGCCCGCCATTGGGATAAATCGTCGAGCTTGGCCGGTCGGCGTCGTCAAACGTGAATTGATTGGTGTAAGTATTTCCATTCTTGCTCAAGTAGCGCATGGATTTGAGCGTCCGGTCACGGACATCGTTGCTGAATTTCTGCCAGCCTTCATCGTCCGTCACTTTGTAAAGCTGACCGGGATACACCGTGCAGGAACTGTCGCCGCCGTTCGTATCGTAGAGCCAGGTGTTCGTGGAAACCAATTGGCCAGCGGACGTGTAACCTTCCTTGCGAGTCACCCGGCCTGCCGGATCAGCGCGGTAAAATTTGATTTGCTGGCTTTTGGCGTCGGTCTGCACTTTCAAATTGCCCGCTGCGTCTCTGGCGAACTGCCAGAAACCCATGTCCGGGTCGGCCATCGCCACTTCATTTTTCAAATCATCGAAGAAAAAGCTGGTTTGATTTCCGGCGCTGTCCGTGATGTTCGTCAAATCCCCGATTAAATCATAAGCCAGCTTTGTGGTGTAATTGCCCTGTGAGGTGACTTCAATGATTTGGTTGGTGCGCCCCAAAGAATCCAACTCATATTTGTGAATTTTCCCTCGCGCGTCCGTGACCACAACCGCCCACGGATTATTGCCGTCGGCGAATGAAAGACTTGTGTAATTCACGGGCGAGCCGGTATCGCCCGTCAGCGGCGTGGGATAGGTCAGCATATAGCTGTCGGCATAACTGGAGTTCGCAAAGGGATAAAAAACATCAGGCCGTCCAATTGGGTCGTAAAGTATGTAAGTGCTGGTCAGCGTGCCGCTGACCACATTGAAACTGGAACCGCTCTCTAATAGCGGATACGTCTGCGCCATGACATTTCCACGCGGATCAAAAAAGACATCGGTAACACGGTATTGTCCGCTGGTTTCACTTTGATTGCGGGCTTGGATTGGCCGTCCCAAGCCGTCGAGATAAATATAAGTCTCGTGATAGCCAGTTGAAACGTTGGCCGGGTCGTTTTCCAATATCCGCACATAGTTTTGTGACGCATAGCTCGCAATGCCGCCTAAATTGTATTGATATTGCTTGCGCCAGAGCGTGGCCGCGCCGTTGGGCGTGGTGGACGTGGCGGAATTGGTTTCACGGAAAAATACGTCGTATAAATTTGCCGTCACCAAGCCCTGCTCGTTCGTTTCTGCAAGAAGGTTGCCCGAACGCGGGTCGTATTGGCTGTATTCGATCAAATTATTGCCCAAAGTGCCGGTGTATGTGCGCGTCGGAAAGGTGGCCGTTGAATCGTAACTAATTGTATTAACGATGCCGATAGGGTCGGTGACAGTTGCGGGATTTCCATAGCTATCAACAGTGTAAGAGTTCGTTGCGTAGGTGCTGGGACAAATCAAATCACGCCTTTGCTGCAAGTCGCCAGTGACGCTGAAATAAGAATAAAGCGATTGTTGCAAAATGGTCGAACCTCCCGAATCGGCGGACACGGTGACGCTGGCTGGTTTATCAATGATGTTTGGATTAGAAACAATGGTGGCATAAGTGTAAGTCGTATAGCGCGGCGCAGCCGGGTCGGACACGGGATTATAGGCAAAGGCATAGGTCACGTTGGTAACTTCACCCTGATAGTCTTCCTGAAGCAGGTTGCCCGTCGAATCGGCAAGATCATTGGCTATTACATTATAGCTATAAATTGTCAGTGCAGCGCGGGGATAGCCCGTGGCTTCATTGTCGAATTCAAAAACATTGGCCGCATACGGAAAATAAACGCCGTTGTAATCAACTTGAACTTGAAAAATCTGACTCAAAGTTTCTTTGTAATTGTAACCATCCGAACCGTAGGTGATAATATCGTAAGGCATCCCCGTTTTGAACCGAGAATCCTGATATTCGCCATGAGTAACATTATTTGTCCCGCCACCTTGATAAAAATATGTTTCTGTTTCAGTTCCAAGAGGATCAATCTCATCCACCGTGGCAAAGCCGCGAAATTCACGCCAGAACGTGTCATAGTATCCATTCGCATAATAGTAACTTGTTACACCACCAGCGCGGATGCCATCTTGCACGTTGACCGATGTGACAACATAGACGGGGAATGGTAATTTAGTAAAGGAAGCTGCATTAGTATAAGTCACGGCGACATATCCGCCGAGGCCGTTGTTCACTTGCGTCAGCAAGTCAGGAAACGGGCCGCTGTTGAGTTGAACTTGAATGTTTCCGCCAGTGCCGCGAATAACCCGGTCTGGCAACCCGTCGCCGTTCATATCCATCATGTCCGTTCGGTTGCCGTTGGCATCCCATGCTCGCGGAGCATACCAGCCTGTGG
>DASXED010000018.1:0-13812 GCA_036490295.1 Verrucomicrobiia bacterium
GCCCGACGGCACTTTTATAGACGGGCTTGGTCACGTCGGCATAAGTGGGCGAGCGCACGACTTTTTGCCGGGCGTGCTCGTCGAATCCCAGCACGCGGGCGTCCCACGGAACGCCGAGAAAATCCAGCGTTCGTCGCGCAACAGATTCCAAATCATTCACCATGTCTTCGTAGCGCACTTCGAGATGGGAATTTTTCATCAATGGCGCAAGGGTTTGCCATAGGCTCATCATCACGGTGTATTCCTCAACTGTATTTTCAAGGGTTAAATAGGCCGAACTGACCTGGCCAAGCGGTATGGGTTGCATGAAACAACTCAAGACCACGTCGCGCGGATCGCGGAGGGCGATGAGCAGCTTGATTTCAGGAAAAATGCGGATAAGCGCGGGAATCAAAAAAGTCAGCGATGGATTTTTGTCAATCAACAGGCGGCCACCAATGGGCTTGCCCAGAAATAATTCAGCAGAACGGAAATAGTTGGCGCGCGAAAGTTGAATCACGTCATTAGGCGCGGGATCAAGAAAGGAAAGGATGGGCGTTTCATCCGGCAGGCGTTTCATGATTGGAGCATAGGCGTCGTCGTGAAATATTTCCGTTTCTTCCACCGAGACGATGCCGGGATGCGAGTCCAAAACCTGTTCCAGCAAAGTCGTTCCAGAGCGTGGATGGCCGCCCAATAAGGCGAACCGTCGCGGTGGCGGCAGCGCCGGAGCATTATTGAACCAGCGTTGCAACATTTCGGAGGTGACGTTCGCCTGCATATCGGTGATGCGCTTGCGGACAATTTTTAACTCGGCGAGAAAACGTCCTGATTGCGGATGCAATAGCGACTTGGCCTGCACGAAGGCGGCGATGGCATCGTCGTATTTGCCCTGACGATCCAGGATTCCGCCGAGTTCATACCATGTCTGCGCATGAGTCCAAACGTCTGAATTCGGTTTGGTGACAAAGGAACGGATGATTTGCTCCGCTTTTTCCAAGCGGCCTGCCTGCCGTTCCAGTCGGGCGCGGGTGAGCAGGGCTTCCGGGCAGGCGCTGTTTAACTGCAACGCGCGATCCACCATTGCGACGGCGGCATCCATGCGGCGCAGGCGTTCGTAAAGTTTCGCCAGTTGAACGAACATTTCCGGCTTGGCGTCCTTTTGTTCCAGCGCGCGCAAATAGAAACGCTCGGACATTTCAAAGTTTCCAAAGTCGCGGCATTGGAGTCCTGCGGCGGCCAGCGTTTCGGTCTTGTTCGGTGACATGCGAACGGCCTTTTCAAAGCAACGCTCGGCGGCGGCGGAATCATAACGCAATCCATAAAGGCGGCCCAAGTCCAGTTGGATGCCGACATTGGACGGATTCAGGCGGCCGGCGCGTTCCATCGTCTCAATGGCCTGCTGGAAATCTTTGCGATTCCATGCCTCACTCACCGCCTTGAGCATTCGATCCAAAGAGCCTTTGGAAATTAATAGTGGCCGCTTCAATTTCATGACTGCAACGAAGTTAAATGCCGGGATTTTTTATGCAAGCCGTCTTTGAGTTTTTGGGTTCAAATCGGCTTGAGGGCGTTGATTGGCTGCGATAAGTTGGACTTGAGAATCCGACAGCGCCCAAGAGAAGGAAATTTCAACGCGCAAAATGATGAATTTGAAATGCAACCATTCAAGTGTGACGCCCGCTGAACGCGCGGCGCGGCATGGACAACCGGGTTTAGTCGTCTGGTTGACGGGCTTGAGCGGCGCGGGAAAAACCACGCTGGCCGTGGCTGTGGAACGACGTTTGTTTGATTGCGGACATCGGACGTTTCTCCTTGACGGCGATTTTTTGCGCGCGGGTTTGTGCCGTGATTTGGGTTTTAGCCCGGCAGACCGGCATGAGAATGTCCGCCGCGCCGGTGTTGTCTCTGGACTGATGGCCGACGCGGGTTTGATTTGTTTGACGGCGATGATTTCGCCCTTTCGCGAGGATCGCCTTCAGGCGCGCAACCTGCTTCCATCCGGTTGCTTTCTGGAAGTATTTGTCAACGCGCCCATTGCCGTCTGCGAAAAAAGGGATGTCAAAGGACTTTACCAACGGGCGCGAGCCAATGAAATTTCCGACTTTACCGGCATCTCTTCAGCCTACGAACCGCCCGAGTCGCCGGAAGTGGAAGTGCGCACCGATCTTTTAACGGTGGATGAGTCAGTCGCGATTATTTTTGAAGCTATTGAAAAGAAGCTGCGCTTTCTGTCCGCAAACACGAGTGTGAAAGCCTGAAAAATGTCTTGAAGTTGCCCTCTTAACCACAGACTTGACCTCTCAACACTCAACCCTAAACTTTCAACCGGTTTAGCGGCGCATTCGTCTATCGGCTAGGACGTGGCCTTCTCAAGGCTGAAAGAGGGGTTCGATTCCCCTATGCGCTACCATTTTTGGTCGAGGGTCGAGAGCCGAGAGCCGAGGGCAAAAGAAAATCGAAAGTAAAAATGAAATTTCGTTTTGAAAAACTGGATGTCTGGCATGAAGCGCGCGCAATAAATCGCTCGATTTATCAAGTCACCAAAACATTTCCGAAGCACGAAATGTTTGCGATGACATCGCAGTTGCGGCGCGCGGCAGTTTCCGTTTCGGCAAACATTGCAGAAGGCGCGGGCCGAAATTCAGACAGGGATTTCGCCCATTTTCTCGAACAGGCTTATGGCTCGTTGATGGAAGTGGTGTCCATCCTTTATCTTGCCGCTGATGAAAGTTATGTGTCCGAGATGGAATTTGATCCCTTGCTTGATGAATTGGAAAAACTCGCAAAACGAATCGCCGCCTTGAACCGTTCGCTTGAAATCAAAACGTCCAAAACTCCGTTCACACGCCGAAATGGAAATTCTCTCGACCCTCGACCCTCGACTCTCGACCAACCGTGACTATGTTCCAAATCATTTTCACTCCGGCCGGCGCCGCCGAACTGGCGCGGATGCCCAAGGACCTGCAATTGCAAATCCTCGGCGAATTTCGCGGCCTGCCGCAGCAGGTGCGCGGCACGGAACTGGATGAGTTCGGAAAACTGGAGCAGGGCGGGCGCATCCTGCACCGCTTTCGCGTGGGCGATTACCGCGTTTATTTCGAGCGGCACGAATTGGGCGTGCTGGTGCATCGCATCTTGAGCCGGCACACGTTGAAAGATTTTCTGTTCCGTTCCGGACTGAAAACCGGCGAGGACGAGGCGCTTCAGGAAAATCCGAAGTTTTGGGAATTGATCGAGTCGGCCAAAAGCCGCTAGTTGCCGCAAATAAATTTACGGCGGCGTTTGAGAATCACCTTCATTGCCATCTGGCGGCGTCATAGCCGTGATCGGAAGGAGTTTGGCTATGGGATTGTTTTCATTCTGATATTGCATCCGCTGGGCTTCGATCATGATGACCTGCTGTTCGGGTGTTATAGTTGGCTGTTGAGATTGAGCGGAATAGTTGCCGCCTGTCGAACCGTTGGGATTGTTTCCGCCATTGTCTCCGCCGCGATTGAGTCTGCCAAAATTTCCCCCATTGCCGCCGAAATTGCCGGGGCCGCCAAACCGGTTGCCGTTATCGCCGTTTGGATGGAAATTCGGAATCGGAATGTTTGGTCTCATCGTCGCCGCCGGCGCGGAACTTGCGGGAGTGCTGGCCAGGGCAAGTTCCTGCACAGTGCCGTGGTTGTTGAAGGTCACAAGCCCCGCCTTTTCATCAATCTTCATCACTTCGATGTCATCCTGTCGCTGGCCTTCGCTAAGGATGTAGGAATTGTCTTTTGGCGGTTTGCCGGAATCAGGAGCCTTGAAGAGCACCTGCAAATGTCCGAAGACATCCATGATGCCGTTGGGCGTGATTTTCGGGGGCGGAGTGGCTTCCTGTCCGGCTAAAGGATCAACCTTCGGCAGCGGGTTCAAATCGAAAACATTGCGCGCGACAATCGGCGCGTAGGGATTGTTTGGCAAGGCAATGCTGTCCGCTCGCAGACCGGCGTTGAACGCCAGCCCGCCCGCGAGGCAAACCGCAATTTTTCCGACGCGCTTCATCAATTGAATATACCGTTCACCGGCTTGAATTCAAACACCGGCGGGGAAATTTTGTTGCTTCCTGATTTTTACGCAAAAGTGCAAAGAATTGGCAACGTCCTAATCGTAATCCTGCTCTTAATCGTAATCCGTTCCAAGCCGATTAAGATTACGATTACGAATTGAGATTAGGACAATGCCAAATTTGACCTTCCTTTGCGTTCTTTGCGCCTTCGCGTTAAATCCTCTCAACCCTCAATTCAACCCTCAACTAATTATCCTCGCCCAATTCCACGTTCCAGTAGGCGAGATCAATAAAGCGGCGCCAACTGTCGTGCCGGTGCAGGCTGAAGTTGATTTGCACGAACGGACGCCACTTGGGCCGCTTGGGCTTGCGGACGAGGTGCATTCCGGCTTCCTGCGGCGTGCGGTTGGCCTTGTGCGTGTTGCATTCGATGCAGGAGCAGACGATGTTTTCCCAAGTCGTCGGGCCGCCCCGGTCGCGCGGGGTGACGTGGTCCAGGTTCAAATCCTTCCGGTCAAATTCGCCGCCGCAGTATTGGCAGAGATTCTTGTCGCGCTCAAAAATGTTGTGGCGCGTGAACTTGACCTCCTTTTTCGGCAGCCGGTCGTAAATGAGCAGCAGGATGATTCGTGGCACGCGGATGCGGAAGGAAATGGCGTGGACGGATTCCTCGTGCGGCGCATCTTGGGAAATATCGCGCCACTCGTGAAAACTGAAAGTGCGGAACGAACCGTCGTCGGCGTCGCTGTTGACGACCTGCGCCTGGCCTTGAAACAAAAGGGTGAGCGCGCGCCGGGCGGTGCAGACGTTGACCGCCTGCCACAACCGGTTCAGCACAAGCACTGGTTGGTTTAACGCGATGTTCATGGCGCGATGGCGGGGAAGTTAGCAAAACCACCGGCGCGGGTCAACTGCGGGGCAAATCAGTTGAGGGTTGAAAGTTGAGGGTTGAGTGTGAAATTGGAGCGCGCCTGCCATTACCTTCAACTTTCAACTTTCAACCCTCAACTTTCTCATGTTATCTTCCCGCCATGAAACGTTTTGCCGCACTGGTGTTTTTGGCTTTGGCCGTCGTGTTGCCGCGCGCGCACGCGCAGCAGGATCCCGACGACCAATATGTCATCATTTACAGCCTGATCCAGCGGGCGGATTCGCTCGCGCAAACCGGCCAGCCGCAGCAGGCGCTGGCGCAATACGCCGAAGTGCAGGGCGACCTGCAAAAATTCCAGAAACTTTTCCCGGATTGGAGTCCGAAGATTGTCAGCTTCCGCCTGAATTATCTCGCGGAAAAAATCGCCGGATTGACCGCGCAATTTCCCGCCACCAACGCGCCGCCGCAAATGGCGGCAACGTCAAATGCGATTGCGCCGGCAAATAACGCCGCGAACGCCGCCGACCTTGAATCGCAACTCAACAACTTGCGCGCGCAGGAGCAAAATTTGCAGGCGGACAACACGACGCTTCAGGCCAAGCTCAAGGAAGCGCTGGCCGCGCAGCCGGCGATGATTGATTCGCGCGAATTGACGAAAGCGCAGGATCAAATCCAGTCGCTGATGAAGGAAAATGATTTGCTCAAGGCAAATCTGGCGGAGGAAAAAACCGGGGCGTCCGGTGGCGCGGAAACAAATTCATCGTCGCAGGCGCAGCAGGCCCTGGCCGGGGCGAATCAAAAGTTGTCCGAACAAACCGGACGCGCCGACAAGCTGGCGCAGGAAAACCAGGCGTTGCAGGCGCGCGTGCAGACATTGACGGGCAGTCCCGACGCGATTGAGGCGTTGCGCGAGGAAAATGCGCTGCTCCAAAAACAAATGGCCGGATTGAAATCGGCGGCGACAAATTCGGTTGAAGCGTCCGCTGCGAACGCCGAAGCCGCGAAAGCGCACGCGCAAATCGCGGCATTGCAGGCGGACATCTCGGTGCGTTCGCTGGAGAAGACAGGACTGGAAAACCGGGTGCGGCAGTTGGAGAAGGCGGCGGCGGATCAAACGGAAAACGAAAAGCGCATCCGCGACTTGACGCAGGAGCGCGACGATTTGCTCGCGAAACTCGGCGAGGCGAACAAACAGATTTACGGAAATAAAAAGCAGGACGCGGCGGCGCGCATCAGCGAGTTGACCGATGAAATGAACACCTTGCGCGCGCGGCTGGCGGTGGACGAGGCGCAGGCCGTGCCTTACACGCCGGAAGAACTGGCCTTGTTCAAGCAGCCCGCGCCGCAACTGGCCGCGAATCCCGACGCGGGAAAAAAATCCGTCAACGAACTGCCCAGCGGCGCGGCGGCGCTGGCGGCCGAGGCGCAGAATTATTTTTCCGACCGCCAATACGACAAGGCCGGCGACGATTATCAGAAAATTTTGCAGCAGGACCAAAACAACGCGCTCGTGCTGGCCAATCTGGCGACGATTGAAGTGGAGCAGAACAAACTGGACGGCGCGGAAAAGCACATCAAGGCCGCGCTCGCGCAAAATCCAGACGACGCCTACGATCTTTCCATCCTCGGCCACATTGAATTTCTCCGGGGAAAATATGACGACGCGCAGAATATCCTGAGCCGCGCGGCAAAACTTGATCCGCAAAGTCCCGAGATTGAAAACTACCTCGGCGTCACGCTCGCGCAAAAAGGTTTGCGCGCGCAGGCGGAAACGGTGTTGCGCAAGGCGATCCAGCTTGATCCCAGCGACGGCCCGGCGCACAACAATCTCGCCGTGATTTACGCCAGCCAGCAGCCGCCGATG
The DNA here is from genome assembly GCA_036490295.1 of Verrucomicrobiia bacterium. Classification (GTDB taxonomy): domain Bacteria; phylum Verrucomicrobiota; class Verrucomicrobiia; order Limisphaerales; family UBA11358; genus UBA11358. Next base: position 6,751 of record DASXED010000018.1, read on the forward strand.
ACCGAACTCGCCCGCTGGCATTATCAAAAGGCGCTCGACGCCGGCCAGCCGCACAATCCCGACCTGGAAAAAATGCTGGCCGACCAGGGCGCGCCGGTGAACCCACCGTGATTGAACTTGGAAAAACGTGATTGGAGTGGCCGCGAAAGAACACAGAGAACACACAAGAACACAGAGAACACACAGAAAAAGTGGTAAACGGCTTTTGACCGGTGGATCAATATAACTTCGGTGATGGTTGGATCAAAGTTTTCCCCTTTGTGTTCTTTGCGTTCTTTTGCGGCTGAACCAACTGTAGAATTTAATAAAAATGCTGCGGCAGGCTTTTCACGAACTGGTCATTTCGACGCGCGGGCGCGGACTTTGCGAATTCACGCGCGACGTTGAAAAATGGGTGGATGAAAATAAATTCCGCGACGGCCTGCTCACGCTGCATTTGCAGCACACCTCGGCTTCCTTGTTGATCCAGGAAAACGCCGACCCGGACGTGCGCCGCGATTTGGAATCATTTTTCAAGCGGCTCGTGCCGGACGGCGACCCCCTTTTCGTCCACACGGCGGAAGGCGACGATGATATGCCAGCGCACGTCCGCACCGCGCTCACGACCGTGAATTTAAGCATTCCCATTCGCGGCAGACGGCTTGCGCTCGGAACGTGGCAGGGGATTTATCTCTGGGAGCACCGTGTTCGCGGCCACGCGCGCCGCGTCACGCTGCATTTCATCGGCGAATAAACTCGCCAAGCGCATCGTTGAATGGCAGGTTGCGGGCGTATTATGCGAGCCAATAAATTTATTCTGCCGGTCTTGATTTGCAGTTTTGTTCTTTCCGTTCGCGCCGAAACGGTCACGAACGCCTTCGGCTTTTCCGGCCCGGAAATTTTTCCCATTGACGACGGAATCAACCTGCTGCACGCGGCGGATTTGGACGGCGATGGCCTGAACGACCTCGTCGTCGTCAACAATCTGCGCTCAAAAATCAACCTGCTTTACAACCGGACGGGCAAAACCAACAGCGTGGCGGCAAATCTTTCGCAATCGCCGGACATCAATCAACTGCCGCCCGGCGCGCGTTTCCGCATTGATTCCATTCCCGCCGACGAACACATCGCCGCGATGGCCGTGACGGATTTGAACGGCGACGGCCGCCCGGACATCGTTTTTTACGGCGACGGAAAGGACCTCGAAATCATTTACAACCGGGGCACGAACGGCTGGAGCGACCCGAAGCGCTGGCACATCGAGGACGGGCGCATGGACGCGAACGCGCTGACCACCGGCGATTTGAACGGCGACGGGCGCACCGACATCGTCCTGCTCGGCGACAACGGGTCGTTTTATTTTCTGCCGCAGCAGGCGGACCACACTTTTGGCGAGCCGCAGAAAATTTCCTATTCCGGCACGCCCAAGGCCGTGCAAATCGTGGACGTGGACGGCGACGGGAAAAGCGATTTGCTGCTGGTGGACTGGGACAGCCCGACGCCGTTCCGTTTCCGGCTGCAAAACTCCGCCGGACAGCTTGGGCCGGAAATTTATTTCAAGTCAATTCCCATGCGCTCGTATTGCGCGGACAATCTCGAGGGCAATTCGACCAACTACGTCGTGACCATCGCGCAAAGTTCCGGGCGCGCGGAAGTGTCGCAATTTACGCGCCAGCCCGCCGAGGTTTTGTCCGGCGCGTTCCGTCAGGGACAATTCCAGCTTCTGCCGTTGGACAAAACGGACGTGGCGCAGCGCGGCGTGCTTTGGGCCGATGTCAACGGCGATGGCCGCCCGGATTTGCTCGTGGCCGAGCCGGAGAGCGGGCAGCTTTCGGTTTATTTGCAGCAGCCTGACGGCTCGCTCGCGCCGCCAAAAACATTCCCGACGCTGGCCGGAGTCAGCCAGATTGCGGCGGCGGATTGGAACGGCGACGGCCAGCCGGACATTTTTCTTTTGAGCGGCGATGAAAATGCCGTCGGCGTGACGCAATTCGACAAAAACGGGCGGCTGCCGTTTCCGACGCTCATTCCGCTGGACGGCAAACCGCTCGTCATGGCCGTCGGCGCGCTGAAGCCCGGCGCAAAACCGGCGCTCGCGGTGATCGTGGACAAGGACGGCCTGCGTTCGCTCGTGACGCGCACCGCCGACGGCAAAACGCGGACGCAAAAATTAAATGCCAATTTCAAATCGAATCCGGCCACATTTGCGATTCAAGACGTGAATCAGGACGGCCTGGCGGATTTGGTTGTGCTGATTCCCTACGAAAAAGTCAAAGTGCTGCTGCAAAAGTCCGATGGAAGTTTTGACGAGGAAGACATTGACCCGCCGGGCGGCGCGATTGAGCAACCGTGGCTGGCGTCGGCGGACGTGGACGGCGACGGCAAGCCGGAATTATTGCTGCCGCAGAAAAATTTCGTGCGCGCGGTCGTGCTGGAACGCGAGGCGAAAACGCCCGGTTCGACGAACCAGCCGGACTGGACTTTCCGCGTTAAGGATCAAATCAACGGCGCGGAAAGTGATTCGCGAATCACCGGCGCGACGGCGGTGGCGAACGGCACAAACGCGCTGCCCGCCGTTTTTCTGCTGGACGCCGAGCACCAGCAGTTGACGCTGTGCGAACGCGACACCAACGGCGTCTGGCAGATTGTCCGCAATATTGACCTGCCGGTTTCGGATTTCAGCAGCCTGCAATCCGTCGCGCTCGGCGGCACGAACCTTCAAAGCATCGCGTTTCTTGGCCGCAACGCCGCCGCGTGGATGCCGTTGGCGGGCGATGTCTGGGAATTCACCGCGCTCGACGGCTACGACACGCCCATCAAAGACGGTTACCTGAACGACGTGACGGCGGGCGATTTGAACAACGACGGACGCAAGGAACTGATGTTTTTGGAAACGGCCAAAAATTATCTGGACATCGTCCAGTTCGATTCACATCACAAACTCGTGCCCGGCGACCGCTGGCAGGTGTTTGAGCAGCATACATTTCGGGGAAACGCGGATGCCCTGCCGGAACCTCGCGAAGCGCTGGCGGCAGACGTCACCGGCGACAAAAAGAATGACTTGATCGTGGTGGTTCACGACCGGATTCTGGTTTATCCGCAGGAGTGAGGCGCGTTGAATCGCGCATTGTGAAAAAAAGCCGTCCCGGTTTTCCGAAGCGGCTCTGTATGAATCCCAGGCCAATCGCCAGGCGGCAAATTTTCTTCGCGAGTTTTTTATTTCTTCACATACCCGTTCGCGCGGAACCATTCGACGGCGTCGGTGAGCGCCTGCTTGGGCGATGTTTGCGGCAAACCAAGTTCGCGGATGGCTTTGCCGGGATTGAACCACATTTTATATTTTGCCATGCGGACTCCGGCCAGCGGCGCTTTCGGCGGTTTGCGCGTGAAGAATGAAGTGCCTTCGTCCACGTGCGCGGCGGCCAGCGCGACCCAGTGCGGAACTTTTGTTTTCGGCGCGGAAATGCCGGTGATTTCTTCCAAAACTTTCAGTGTTTCTTCCATGGTCCAGTTGCCGTCCTTGTTGCCCAAAATGTAGCGCTGGCCGATGGTTCCTTTTTCTGCGGCGAGAATGTGGCCGATGGCGACGTCGCGCACGTGAACCCAGTTCAATCCCGTTTCGAGATACGCGGGCAATTCGTGGTTGAGAAAAGCCACGATGATCTGGCCGGTCGGCGTCGGCTTCACGTCGCGCTGGCCGACGGGCGTGCTGGGATTGACGATGACGACGGGCAGTCCTTCGCGCGCAAATTTCATGGCGACCAGTTCAGCCGCCCATTTGGAACGCTTGTAATCATTGGTCAATTGGTCATCGGCAATCGTGTCGGTTTCCACCGACGGCACGACGTGGCCGTCCACTTCTTTTGGCAAACCGATGCAGCCGACGGTGCTCGTATAAACAATGCGCTGGCAACCGGTGTGTCCCGCCGCTTCGATCACGTTGTAAGTGCCCTCGACGTTCGCGACATACATCGGCTTGTAATCGGGCAGCCAAAGATGGTAGCTGGCCGCGCAGTGAAAACACCAGTCGCAGCCTGCGATTTCATTTTTCAGGAACTGGCGGTCGCTCAAATCGCCCGTTGCGAATTCGACCTGGACATCGGACAGGGCGCGCAAATCGCTTTCCGGGCGCACCAGCGCCTTAACCTGATGTTTGTGTGCGAGGAGTTCGTGGACGAGGTTCGAGCCGACAAAGCCGGAAGCGCCGGTGACAAAGCATTTCATAAAATAAGTTTGTTAAATCGTTGATTGTCGAACCGTTGAACCGGCTTGACAATTTGATCCGCCTGTTTTGATGAATTCGATTCTGCGCCAACGCGCCGCCGGAATCCACAAAAAGTTTTTCACATCCCGCCGCTTGACTTGGCGGCGCAAGTTGTCCAATTTCGCCGTGTCGTATGCCGGTCAAAACCAACGTCAGGAAAAAATCAACCCGCGCCAGCCAGCGCGATCTCGACACGCGGATTCAATTCATGGAGGGCATCGTCCGCCGCGACCCGGATTATGTGGACGCGCTCCAGCTTCTCGGCGACCACTACACGCAACGCGGACGTTTTAACGAGGGTTTGGACGTGGACGAACGCCTCGCGCGCCTCGAACCCGAAAGTCCGCTCGTGTTTTACAATCTTGCGTGCAGCTACTCGCTCACCGATCAATTTGACCGCGCCGCGCTCGCGCTGGAAAAAGCATTGAGCCTCGGCTACCGCGATTTCGCGTGGCTTGCCAAAGACCCGGACTTGAAAAAATTCCGCCAGCAGCTGGCCTACGATGAAATCAAGGCCAAAATCCGCCGGATGAAAATTCGGATTGCTTGATGCGCCAGTTCTCTATGTTCTTTGCGTTCCTTCGCGGCTAAACTTCGGGCATGAACGTCACCGTCCACGGACGCACACAGCATTTTCGCACCGTCACCTTTGACCGCGCACGCAATTCCGTTTTGCTCATTGAACAAAGATTATTGCCGCATGAATTCAAAATTGTTCCAGCGAAAAATTTCAAGGAAACAGCGGCGGCAATCCGCGACATGATTGTTCGCGGCGCGGGCGCAATCGGCGCGACGGCGGCTTATGGCCTCGCGCAAGGAGCACTCGCATTTCGCGGAAACGATTTGAAGAAATTTTCCGCGCACGTCGAAACCGTTTATCAAACTTTGAAAACCGCGCGGCCAACGGCGGTTGATCCAGTCAACGCCATGAATCAGGTGCGCGCGCAAATGCGTTTCGGCGTCGGCGTCGAGGAACGCCAATTGCTCGCGCTCGCCGCCGCCGAGGAATTTGCCAATGAAGATGTCCGCCATTGCGAAGAAATTGGCCGGCACGGCGCAAAATTGATTCGCAACGGTATGAAGATTCTCACGCATTGCAACGCCGGCTGGCTCGCGTTCGTGGACATTGGCACGGCGACTGCGCCGATGTATGCCGCGCAAGGGCAGGGGAAGAAATTCCACGTCTTCTGCGACGAAACGCGCCCGCGCTCCCAAGGCGCGACGTTGACGGCGTGGGAATTGGCGCAGCAAAAAATTTCGCACCAAATCATCGCCGACAACGCCGCTGGCCATCTGATGCAGCGCGGCGAGATTGACATGGTCATCGTCGGCAGCGACCGCACGCTTGGTCGCACGGGTGAAGTGACAAATAAAATTGGAACTTACACGAAAGCTGTTCTGGCCGCGCGGCACAAAATTCCATTTTACGTCGCCATTCCGCTCTCGACGATTGACTGGAATTTGAAAAGCGGTTTGAAAATTCCGATTGAAGAGAGAAGCGAAAGCGAAGTTCTCGGCGCGTGGGGAATTGTCGGCAATTCAAAATTCAAAATTCAAAATTCAAAATTGAATCAGCGCGCTTATATTCGGATTGCGAATCCGACGAGCGGCGCGCGCAATCCCGGATTCGACGTGACGCCGGCGGAATTGATCACCGGCATCATCACGCCGGCGGGAATTTTCAAACCGGGGGAATTGTGGAATCGCCGGTGCGATCTGGGATGTGCCGGTTGAGCGGCGATTGAACTTGCACAGCCGGAAAAAGGAATTTAGGCTCTCAATCCCCGTAGGCGGGGTAGCCAAGTGGCAAGGCACGGCTCTGCAAAAGCTGCATTCGTCGGTTCGATTCCGACCCTCGCCTCCAAACCTAACCAGTTGTAACTGTAATGGTTTGGAAGACTTCCACAGATGAGTGCCAGCGGAAGTGCCAGCAAAATTTAACTCTGGCCTGCCCTGCGTAACTCCCACCTGCACCCTACCGGAGTCGAGATCAACCGTCGAAACCTCATCACTGTAAACACAGTTAAGAGAAAACGATTCAGACTCTATAAAAGAAAAAAAGGCGGACGTTATTACATTCACGACGAAGTGACGGGCAAGCAGGACAGCCCGCATACGAGCGACCGTGCCACCGCCGTTCGCTTGTTCCACTCGCGGCAGGAAGCCGAACAGCAGCCCGCCGTGAACCTGCAAATCGCCCGCGCGTATCTGGCAGCGAGCGACCCGCAAATCGCCACCCGCGACTGGCAGTTCGTCATGGACGAACTGGTGAAGCTGAAAAAAGACCAGACCCAACACCGCTGGCAGACGGCCATCAAGGACAAGGCGTTCGACTCGATCCGGCATCAGCCGCTTTTGGAAACGCGCCCGGAACATTTTCTACGCGTGCTGGAGGCCGGAAAGGTTTCCACCAACGTCTATCTGCGGCGCATCCACAACTTCGCCTTGGACATGACTTGGCTGCCGTGGCCGGTGCTGGCCAAGAAACGCTGGCCGGCGGTCGAGTTCAAGGAAAAGCGCGGCATCACGCTGGCCGAACATTTGGCCATCGTCGCCCGCGAACATAATCCTGAACGCAAGGCGTTCTACAAACTGGCGTGGCATCTGGGCGCGTCGCAATCTGACCTGGCGTTTCTGGAGGCGGAGAATGTTGATTGGGACAACCACGTCATCAGCTATCTTGAGGCGATTCGATGATGACGGGACTCTGACCGACCGAATGCTGCCCGCATCAACAACGCGAATGAGAGGACTATTCTGTCCTTCGACTAGAATGAGATTCCGAGGTTTCCAATCACGAAAGACGAAAGGCATTGGCT
>DASXED010000020.1:0-37581 GCA_036490295.1 Verrucomicrobiia bacterium
GTCATCGTATAATTTTTTGAAGCACCCACGCTAAAATGACTGCCATCGCTATAGGTTTCAATATCTGTCCATTGATCTGAATATTGATTAACAATGACCGTCGGCGGCTTGTCTATCTCCAAGGACTGTGTAACCGAAGACGAACCATTTGCCACAACATCAAAACAAGCTGTGCCGCCGTCGGTGATGGGAACGTTGTCTGCGCCCCAGTTGCCGCCTCCATCCACTGTTGCCTCCACGCCATTAACCCATACACTATAGCTGGGATCACTGACAGTTCCATTTACGCTTATCGTTGGCTGCCATAGGTCACCGGAAATCGGATTGACGGTAATCGTCATGCTGCTTTGAATTAACGAGATATTGGTTACGGTCGTATTTCATGCCGCGTCCATCGCGATCACCTTCAAGATATTCGTGCCGGAGGCCAGCGGAAGATTTTCCACCCAGAATTTTCCATCCCGTTCCACCAAACCGCCGACGATGTTCGTCACATTGTTGTTCACTATTTGCGCGGTTACTCGGGCGGTTTCATTGTCCAAAAGGCCGCGCAGCGTAAAATTTGTTCCGCTGATTGCCGTTTTGTCTTGAGGCCATGTTACTGCAATCATGGGCGGATTGGTGTTGCCAGAGAAATCCAAAATAACTATCACGTTTGATGTCGTGACATTGCCTGCCAAATCGGTTGCGTGAACGGTGATGAGGTTCGTTCCCTGAATCAGCGGCACGTCGAAGCATTGAAAATAATTCGTCGTGAAATCAAATTTGTTGGTGTCAAAACCCTGCGCCGTCACAAAGCCCTGCTGGTTGGTTAAACTGCCCGCCGCATTGGTCACGTCAAAGCAAATGCTGGAAAGCGGCTCCAGACTGTAACCTTGCAATTGAAGGATTGGTTTTGAAGTCGTGATGGAAACTGGATTAGTAATCACAATTGAAGGCGGAGTGGTGTCTAATGTGACTGTTGCCGTTGACCAGTAATCAGTCCCGTCCGACCCTTGAAAGCCAAACCAAACTTCATAAGTTCCGTCGTTTGTTCCCAACAAGACCAAGGGAATTGAACTGAATGGAATCCAGCGCGCGTCTGAAAAATTTGTGCTGTTGACGAGAACGGCCATGCCCGCCGCAGGACCGCCGTTAGCCGAAACCATGATGAGATTGGTATTCACGAAAAGGTTCGGGAAAGAAAAGGCCACATTTGCGGCGTTGGTGATTGGTGCATCCGTTCTGGCGGCTCTGAAAAATCCGTTGCCCGACGATGGAAAAGTCAAAGTGAAATTGGTCTGGCCGTTTGTGCCTTGCAGAACGTCGCTCCACGTTGGTGAAGCCAGATTGCTGGCGTAGTAAATATCGTATTTTCCGGCGGCGTCGGCTTCCAAAAGCTTTATTGGCAAATTTGTTCCGCTCAATGGCGACACCGCAAGTTTCAAACCCGGCACATAAGGTATCGGAGCATAAGTGTTTGTCGGCGGCGGACAATTGGTGCAGATGTCGCCCAAATCCGGCGGAGATTGGGCAAAGGCGGAAGAACATAAAGACAACAGGAAAAGAGCGCCCAAGACTTTCATTAAATTTTTCATAGTTGCCTTATGAGGAAATGGCTCGTCGAGAGATTACGGCGCAACCGCCGTATCCGTCAATCACAATTTTCATCAAAACTTATGCGTGCCAAAGAAGTCTTCTGCATGGTTAAAACAACTCGGCAACAACATTCGGCGCGAGCGGATGACCAAGGGTATGAGCCAGCAGCAACTCGCGGAATTTGCCGACTTGAACATCCGCAACGTCCAGCGAATTGAAGCGGGAGAAATTGACGCGCTTCTAACCACTGTTGTCCGTATCAGTAAAGCTTTGAGTTGTCCTTTGGAACGGCTTGTGCCGAAACTATGACTTTGAAATTTTTAGCAGTTTTAGGGAAAAGTATTCCAAACTAATTCTGGATTGTTTGTTATCGCATTGCCGGCAGAATCGAGATATGCGGAAACATTGAACCGCTGGACATGGCCGTCGAGAAAAACAAATTGCGCGCCATGATTGTGCAGGCTGGGGTGAACGTAACTGGGAGGGCCGACGGCGGGCAGATTTTTGCTGTCAAACAGCCAGACAACCGTAACTGGAGTCGCTGGAATGGCATTAAGCGTAATGTTGGTGTGTTCAGTAAGACCCTTGCCATTGAACCCCTCATTCAGACAATAATGGAAAAGATTATTTTGTAACGTGCTGGCATTACATCGTCTCGGATTTGACGGGCATAACCAAATTGTTCCACTGACATCAGCCGCAGGGTTGGTTCGCCACGGCATATCCAAATAAGGTGGTAAATTTATCTCGTCTGGAAGTTGAATATACCAGGCTTTATTTGTCGGATCGAGATCGCCTGAAGCGGCTTGTGGATTGGGCTGTCCTTCTCGTGGCAAATAATCATCGTGATCCGTCACGTAAAGCTGCGTCGCCAATCCCCATTGCTTGAGATTGTTGCGGCAGGCAATCGCCTGCGCCCTGGCCTTTGCGCTGCCCAACGCGGGCAGCAGCATCGCCGCGAGAATCGCGATGATGGCGATGACGACGAGCAATTCAATGAGCGTGAAAGCCCGTTGGGTTTGCCAGAACGGGATTCTTCTGATTTTCAACACGGCCGGATTCATGGTTTGAGCGGCTCTTGAAATGATGACGTTCTACGCAATCAACTTCCAATAAACCGCCGTTGCTGGCAAGCAATTCACTGGAAAGTTGTTCACAATTTCGCGCCGCCCTCGACACGCCGCTTGCATCCACGGCCACAAACGCGCATTCTTCTTCGTGCAAAAAATAAAAACGCCATGAAAAAGACAATCTGGATTTTGCTGGTCGCCTCGGCCGTTTGCGCACGCGCGGCTGACGCATCAAAAACAAATTCACCTTCCGCCGGCACCAACGCGCCCGCGAAAAACGACGCGGCGACAATCCCCGACGCCACGCACAAACCCGTTTTCACGACCAACACCGTCGCCATCGCCGGGCAGCGCGTGACTTATGTGGCCGAGGCGGGAATGCTGCCGGTGCTGACTTCCACAGGAACCGTCCGCGCGTCCGTTTTTTACATCGCCTACACGCGCACGGGCGGGACGGACAAATCCGCGCGGCCAATCACATTTTGCTTCAACGGCGGGCCCGGCTCGTCGTCCGTGTGGCTGCACCTCGGCGCGCTCGGCCCGCGCCGCGTGAAAATGAATGAAAACGGCACGCTGCCCAGGCCGCCGTTCGGCCTCGTGGACAACGAGTATTCGATTCTGGACAGCAGCGATCTGGTTTTCATTGACCCGGTGGCAACGGGTTTCAGCCGCGCGGCGAAGGACGAAAAGCCCGCTAATTTCTTCGGCGACGATGGCGATCTGGATTCCGTCGGCGAATTCATCCGGCTCTGGACGACGCGCCACGAACGCTGGCTCTCGCCAAAATATCTTTGCGGCGAAAGTTACGGCGTTTTCCGCGCGGCTGGACTCGCCGACCATTTGAGTTCGCGCTACGGAATGTATTTGAACGGATTGATCCTCGTTTCCGGCGTTCTGGATTTCGCCACGATTTACGACGTGCCGGGCAACGACGTGCCGTATCCGCTTTATCTGCCCGCCTACACTGCGGCGGCGCAGTTTCATAAAAAATTGCCGCCGGACTTGCAAAATGATTTGACGAAGGCGCTCGCCGAGTCGCGCGCATTTGCGAAGGGCGAATACGCCTCGGCCTTGCAGCAGGGCGATTCGCTTTCCGCCGACGAGCATAAGAAAATCGCCGCCGAACTCGTCCGGCTCACCGGATTGAAACCGCAGGTCATCGAGGACAACAACCTGCGGATTGACGAGGGTGTTTTCCGAAAACAATTGCTGCACGACGAAGGCTTGATTCTCGGCGCCTACGACGCGCGCATCACCGGGCGCGACGACGATCCCGCGTCGCCGTATCCCGATTTTGATCCGTCGGACGCGGCGGTGCTCGGGCCGTTTTCGGCGGCGGTGAATTCTTATGTTCGCGGCGAGTTGAAATTCGAGGACGACCTGCCTTACGAAATGATCGCCAACGTCCAGCCGTGGAATTACAACGCGAAAAACAATTACGCCAGTTCCGGCGCAAAGCTCGCCGCGACGATGAACCAGAATCCCTACATGAAAATCCTCGTGCTCGGCGGACGCTGCGATCTCGTCTGCCCGATTGACACGGTTCATTACGCGCTCGACCACATGGCGCTCGACGCGAATTACCGCACGAACATCACCTACGCCGAGTTCGACGCCGGGCACATGATGTATATCAATTTGCCGGACCTGAAAAAAATGCACGCGGACTTGGAAGATTTCCTGAAGCCGTAACCGGATTAAACCACCAAGTCACCAAGGCACGAAGAAGAAAAACTTTGCTTCGGCTGGCAAAATTATTATTTCTTTGTGCCTTGGTGGTTAGTGCAGTTATTCGTGAACTTTAATCAGCGTTTTTATCGCATGGTTCCCCGCCGCCATTGACTTGAACAATTCCGGCAACTGCGTCAGCGGACATTCGCCGTCCACGAAATCCCTCGCGCGGATCACGCCGGCTTCGATGAATTCCAGCGCGCGCCGGATCGCGCGCGGCGTGTGATGAAAACTCGCGAGCAAAGTCAAATTGGAATAATGAATCAATTCCGTGCCGAATGAAACTTTTGTTCCCGCCGGGCAGCCGCCGAAAAAATTCACCGCGCCGCCCTTGCGAACCAAATGCACGGCGGCTTCCCAGATTTCCGGTTTCCCGACGGCTTCAATCACAACGTCAAATTTCATTTCCGCTTTCCGCTTTCCGCTTTCCGCTTTTGTAATCGCTTCGACCACGCCGCCATTTTCTCCGACTTCAAAGACATTTTCCGCGCCCAATCGTTCCGCCATTTGCAGCCGTTTTTCGCCGCGTCCGGCCACGCTGACGCTGCAGCCGAGGTTTTTTGCCAACGCAACGAACATCAGGCCGATCGGTCCCGCGCCGATGATCAAAACATTCTGCCCGGCGCGCAATTTCAAATCCTCGATTCCCTGGACGACGCATGCCAGCGGCTCGGTGAGCGCGGCGTCGCGGAAATCCGTTTCCGGTTTCAGCCGCAAAAGATTTTTTTTGACGAGCCGTGCGGGAACGGCGATGGATTCCGCATAAGCGCCGTTGAGGAACAATAAATCCTCGCAAAGGTTTTCCCGGTTGTTTTTGCAAAAAAAACATCCACCACACGGCGCGGAATTGGCGGCGACAACATGGTCGCCAATTTTCCATTTGGTAGGGCGCGTCACTCCGTGCGCGCCGTCGGCGGGCAGAGGACTGCCCGCCCTGCCTTTGTCGGAAATTTCGCAAATGACGCCGGAAAGTTCGTGGCCGAAGACGGCGGGCGGGACGATCATCTTCGCGTGATAGCCGCGCTTGAAAACCTTCAAATCCGTGCCGCAGGTGAGCGCGGCCTCGATGCGGATGCGGACTTCGCCGGGTTTGAGCGGCGGCGGCGCGATTTCTTCAATGAGAATTTTTTCCCTGCCGTGCAGGATGGCGGCTTTCACCGTTGCAGTGTAGAAGCCGGGGTGATGGGATTCAAATTTTAATTCCCGGCTTTGGGATTTTAGCCAGAGCCTCGACGTTGGCAGGGTAAGATGAGGGTTGTCGCGAAACGACATCGGAAATTAGCCCGGCACAGCGTGCCGGGTGGTGTCCGGCAAAATCATGCGTCCTGAAAGGACGCTGGAAAACGGGCAGTGTCCTAATCTAATCGTCATCGTAATCTTAATCTCTTTGACTCAACGATTACGATTAAGAGCAGGACACTGCCGGAAAACGGACTGGTATTTCCGGCATTTCCGCCGTCCCTGCGGGACGGATTTCCTTCGTTTGTCAAACCAGGGACATTGTCCCTGGCTAATTTCCAAGGTCGCTCCGCGACAGCCGCATTGCTTGCAAGCGGTTACCCATAATAAACGTCGAAGAATCTTTAATCAGAGCCTTCTTAAGTTGGCTCCTACAATGAATTTGTGCGATGAGAATCAGTTCACGCTCCAGCCGCCGGGCGTGCGGAGCATGACTTTGACGGACGGCGTGAGCGGCGGCAGTTTGTTTGCCTGCTGGAAGTTCTCGTCAAAGCTCCAGTTGCGATTGGGGGCATCGTAATAAGTGCCATAACTCCAATAACCGGTCGCATACTGGCTGTAGAACATGACGATGATTGAACCATTGTAGGTCAAATTGACACCGGTCCAATTTTCCAACAGGCGAAGGAAATTTTCAGTGCCGCCGCTGTAATTTCCACTGATCTTCGGATTTGTCTGCACAATTCCTTCGAGACAGGCGGCATTGATTGTAGTTGCACCGGCTCCTTGGTTTTCACCGTTGCTATTATTCCAATTGTCAGAAAGGACAGTAATCGCATCGCCCATGAGCGCGGCGGGATATGTATTAGCGGTATTTGTGGTGCCAGCGGATGCCTTGGCTGCGCTGGTAAGCGTTTGCACGTTGTAATCACCTTGCACATAAAGCGGCTGTTCCGTGGCGACAGTGAGGCCGGAGGTGACGATGGTGCCAACCGTCGTTGACGGAAGTTGCGCTCCATGGACAAGCTGCACAGCTGGAAGCTGACTTGTATTGAAAGGAGCATTGTTATAGACATAAATGGAGTCAATGCCGTGCCCTAAAGAAGTCCCGCCGGTTGTATTTTTGAGATTCCATGATGCACCTCCGCCGGGGGGGTTCGTTTGGCTGAGAATCTTATTATTATAAATCATATAAACATAATTCGTCGTGCTGTTAAGCCATGCGTTAAATTTGCCCACGTCAATTTGCACTGCTTGCACGGTGTCACTTTCACGGTAATCGGTGAAAGTAACATTGGTCACAAAGGAATAATACAGGTTGGTGGTGTAAGAGGGGAAGTTCTGATGGCTTACGGTGACGTAGTTTGAGATGACCTGCACCACGTCGTTCGTGATTAACTGCAGATAACCGACCACGTTTGAATTTTCATAATAAATGGTGATGTCATTGCGATAAGAGGAGTTGCCATTAACGCCGGCTGAAGAATTGGAAATGATCAGGTTGGCTTCGTTGAAAATATAGGACTGGTTGGAAGCCTGCAAATACGCGGGATTGGGCGCGCCCAAAACGCCGAGCGGCAGATTGAGGATGTTTTGAACCGAAGAAGCGCTGTTATTGGTGCCGGAAATGGGCATGGTCAGCGAAGGCTGGTTGGTCAGCGGCGCCACGTCGAAAGTTGGCGACCCTGTGCCAGAATAATTATCAGCAAAAGGGTCGGAGGTGGTGGTGTTAATGGTGCCGACCGCATCCACTGACGATAAAAAAGTAAGATCGGATGCGCCCGCCCAAATTGAAGCATTGCAATAGACCGGACCCTTGACGGTCATGTTTTGTCCGGGATCAATCTCCATGTTCAAATTGTAAAAGATGGCGAATTGGAAAATAGGAATGGTGTCGAATTCAATGTTTTCAGTGACGGTGGCCGGCTCGTTGTAAAGCTGCTTGGTGGGCGTCGCCGTGGAAGTTATGGTGACGGGCTGGATGTAGCCTTTCAGATTGGAAAACTGCGAGGTCAAAGGTTGCAAGGTGCTTCCTTCCGTGCCTTCAGTAACGGTGGTTTTGTTCGCATTGCCCGAAGCATCGGTGAAATTGTAGGTCACAGGCCAGGCCGACGTGTTGGTGGGGATGAGCGACGTGTAGCTGCTGACAGAATTAAGCGATTGATTCAGATAATCCCGGGTCATGCTGGCAATGACATATTCATCGGCGGATTCGGCGGCGCTTTCGCTCGCCAGGAATTGATTGTTCCGGCCCGTCGTTTTGGCGCTGAAGGACGTCCATGACAGCAGGTCGGCCACCACCGCCAGGGTCACGACCAAAAAGCACAGGACAAGGATCAGCGCGTAGCCTTTGCGGTTGTGCGGGGATGGTTTAGAGGGGATTCGCATAAACAAGTCTCAATTGACTACTATATTGGGCGCGCGCGGAGTGGTGCGCGTTTCCAGATAGTAAAAATTCGTCGGGTTGCCGGCAAACACATATTCCTTTTCAAAGAACTGCAGCATCATGTGGATGGCGCAATCGTTCTGGTAGTTTGACAAAACAATTCCATTTTGATCCTCGGCCTGAAAACAATTCACGTTCGCCACCCATCTGGCCAGCAAAAATCCGGGACTGCTGGTGGTGACGGTCATGCCGTTGGTGATGGAATACAAATTGGTGTTGACAGAGTCCCGGTAGAAAATCGTGTAAGACGCCGTATTGGTCGTGGACCAGACTTCCAAGGCGTCTCCAACCTGGGCCGTGCCGTTTGCATTGGTGGTGAAAGTCGGGCTGCTGGAACTGAAATTTCCGACCTGCACCTCCGCCGCGCCGCGAATCTGGTCGCGAACTTGGGACAGGGTCCTGAGACTGTCGCCGGTGGCCGTCAGTTTGGTGGCCGAGAGCTGATAGGCGCGGATCCCGAAAAGCTGCAAGGAAACCATTCCGAGGAGGATGAACGTCACGAAAATAGTGGACGCTATCAGAATCTCCGGCAGCGTGAAGGCGGAGCGGCCCGCGCGCGGGAGGATTTGATTTTTTGGAAAAAGTTTCATCAGTTGGACGCCCGCTGTGTGACCACGGTGTTGGTGACCCATCCTTTGGTAAGCGGATATTGCCATGCGCACTTTGCGATAATCTGCCGCAAGGGAGGATTGCCGTTGGCGAAAACATTTGAAATGCTGACGGAAATATAAACGGGAAAATTGCTGTTGTTATTCCCCGACGCGGGAAGTTTCATGTAGGCCGTTTGCAAGATGTTTGTCGGAGCCGGAAGATCATCCGCCGTTGTGTCGGACGTGGCTTCTGTCTCCCAGGTCGCCGAACGCGCTCTCTCCAGACCCTCCGAGGCCAGCGACTGCGCCGCCAGCGACATGGCGCTCCATTCCGCATTCCGATCGGCCTGCGCAAAACCATAAACCGCGCCTGCCGCGACGAGCGCAAAAGCAACCACGCTTACCATCACTTCCACCAGGGAAAATGCCGTGCGCGCCCGTTGACCGGCGGTTTGTTCAAGGTTAAATCTCATTTGCAAATCATCACCAAATTTCCTGCCTAATTGACGGTGAACATAGCACACTACATACCATCATGGCAAGTCGAATTCCATCTTCATTTTGAGCCTGTTTCCCCGGCCTGATTGCTTCGCCATGCCCAAAAAATTGACATATTCTGTCCAATTTTGCGCTCCAAACCGCGCGGGCGAAGCCGTTGCCGTCACCGTCCAACCGGCATTTTCTGCGGCGATTTCACAAAAGCCGTCTCCCGCAGATAAACCGGCTCCAGTTTTTCGCCCGCCACAAAATCATTCCGGCCTGCGGCAAGCTTCGTCAAAATTGCCGCGCGCGGGAAAATTGTCCGGCCATTCGGAAACCATTTTGTCACTTCCGGCCCGGTCAAAATTTCCTTCGCATCCGCGCGCGATTGGACTTCCGCCAGCGGCAAAATTTTCAACGGTTCGATTTCCCGCCAGCCGTCCGCCGAAATTTCAAACGCCGCCAGATAAAATTCATTCCGCTGCGCGTCAACCGCCACGTTCACGCGGCCAAAAATTTTCTCCGCCTGCGCCTGCGCCGCGATTGCTTCGACACTGCCCACGCCGAGCAATTTTATTTCCCGCGCTAATTGCCAGCCCTGCGCGATGGCGATCGCCGACCGGATTCCCGTGTAAGAACCCGGCCCTAATCCGATGCACAGCGCGCCGATTTGTTCCCGCTCGATTTTCGCCTCGGCCAGGACTTTTTCAATCATGCCGAACGCCGCCGTGTTGCGCCCGCCGGTTTCGGCGGCCTCGGCCAGGACAATTCCATCGCGCGCGACCGCCACGCTGCGTTGCGGCGAGGAAAATTCAAGCGCCAGAATTATCATAAAAAGTAGTCATAAACAATTCTCCGCTCCGACTCGCTCAAAATTTCAATTTTCACGTTGCGCCAATTTTTTTCTTCATTCTTCATTCTGCATTCTTCATTTGCAATCCGCTCCGCCCATTCAATCACGCTCACGCCGTCCGGCTGCAAAAATTCCCCGATGCCCGCCGACAAAACCTGCTCCCGCGTTTCCAGCCGGTATAAATCCAGATGGAACAATTTCAACCGCCCGCCGCCGTATTCGTTGACGAGCGTGAACGTCGGCGAATGCACGCGCGCGGAAATTCCCAGCCCGCGAGCCAGCCCTTTCACAAACTGCGTCTTGCCCGCGCCCAGATCGCCGGACAGCGCGAAAACAAATCCGCTTTGCGCCGCGCGGCCAAATTTTTCACCGAGCGATTCTGTCTCCTCCGGACTATGCGAAATGAACGCATTCATAGTGGCACAGGCATCCTGCCTGTGTGTTTCATGGCATTAACGCTGGCGGTCAAATAAATTTTGATGACCACATCACAACTCACGGGCGAGACGCCTGTGCCACTACTATGCAAAATGAACGTAGCCATTGGCGTTGAGTTTGTGCGAGCCGCTTTTGTCGCGGATCAAAATTCCATCGCCTGCGACGATTTTTCCGACGCAGCTTAATTTCAGTTTCGGGAACTTTTTCTTCCATGCGTCCAGCAATTTCACCGCTTCTTTGCTTGCGATTGCGAACAGCAATTCAAAATCCTCGCCATCCGTCAGCGCGGCCACAAATGCAGGTTTCGCAGAGGAACTTTTTCGCGCGGCCAATTTTGCCTCGCGCGAAATCGGGATCGCCGACTTCAAAAGTTCCGCGCCAACGCCGCTCATTTTCAAAATGTGGCGCAAATCTCCGGCCAGTCCGTCGCTCAAATCAATCATTGCGCGAATGGAAAAATTCTCCGCGAGCCAGCGCGCCTCGGTCAGTCGCGGCTCGAATTCCAGGTGCTTTTCCGCAAGCGAACCGCCGAGTTCGCCCGTCACAAAAATCGCGTCGCCAATTTTTGCGCCACTTCGCAAAATCTGTTTTCCGCGCGCAACAGTTCCGAGCAGCGCAATTGAAATCAAAATGCGTCCGGGATTCGTCGTCGTTTCGCCGCCGACGATTGCGACGCCGGATTTTTTCGCAAGCGAATTCAGCCCGTCGTAAATTTTCGCGACAAATTCCGCGTCGAAATTTTCCGGCAGTGCAATTGTCACGAGCGCGGCGGTTGGCGTTCCAGCCATCGCCGCAATGTCGCTCAAACAGCGCGCGAGCGCCTTGCGCCCGATTTTTTCCGGCGGCGTTTCGCGCGTGAAATGGATTCCTTCGACAATCGCGTCGGCCTTGAACAAAAATAATTTGTCCGGCAAACCAAAATCCAGCACCGCGCAATCATCGCCCGCGCCGATCAAAACATTTTCGTTCGTCGGCAGCGATTTCGTCAGCTTCGCGATGAGTTCAAATTCATTCATGCTTCAAATCATGGAGCAGGATGAGCAGGTTCGCCGCGTTGAACAAACTGTGCGCGGCAATCGGCGCGAGCAGGTTGTCCGTTTTTTCATAAAGCCACGTCAGCGCGAGCGCAAAGGTGAACAGCGGCACGAAGATCGCCGCGTCAAAATGAATCGCCGCGAACAAAAGGCTGACGCCAAGCCACGCGAGTTTCGGAAAGCCGAGTTGTTTGACGAACGGAAACAGCACGCCACGAAAAATGAATTCCTCCGCCACCGGCGCGAGCACGACCGCAAAAACACCGAGATAAATTTTCAGCCACAGTGATTTTGCGCCCGTGACGAGCGTCACCGCAGCCTCGTCTTCCGGCGGCCAGCCGAACTTTTCCAGCGTGAAGACCGACGCGCGCTGCAATTCCAGCGCGACGGGCAGAATCACAATCGCAAGGACGACCGCCCAAAACAGCGCGCGGAACAAATCCGGCTTGTGGAAACCGAACGCTTCGCGCCAGTCCATTCCATGCCTGCGCAAAAAAATCGGGATTAAAATCCACGTCGCGCCCTGAAAGCTCGCGGTCGCCAAAAGCACGTTCCCAAAATCTTCCTCGTGTTTGAAACCGCCGACGCCAAACCCGTGCAGCGTGACGAGCGCGGCCGCGCCCAAAAAATAAAGGATGAATTGCGCCGCGATGAATCGCATCACGGCCTCCGCGCGCCACGGCTTTTCGGACAACATGGATTCAGCTTATCGCGGCGGCGCGATGGAGACGATTCCAATTTTTCGGCGGAATTGGCAAATTTGTTTTGGCGTTTTACTTCTGCAAAATTCTGTTAATTCTGTCTTGTGATTGGAAAACATACGAACCGGCTCGCGCAGGAAAAATCGCCCTACCTTTTGCAGCACGCGCACAATCCCGTGGATTGGTTTGCGTGGAACGACGACGCGTTTGAAAAAGCGCGCCGCGAAAACAAGCCGGTTTTTTTGAGCGTCGGCTATTCGACCTGCCATTGGTGTCACGTCATGGAACGTGAAAGTTTCGAGGACGAAAACATCGGCAAATATCTGAACGAACATTTTGTCAGCATCAAGGTTGACCGCGAGGAACGCCCGGACGTGGACAAAATTTACATGACGTTCGTGCAATCCACGACCGGCGGCGGCTGGCCGATGAGCGTTTTTCTCACGCCGGATTTGAAACCGTTTTTCGGCGGCACCTATTTTCCGCCGGACGCGCGTTACGGGCACCCGAGTTTTTTGCAATTGCTCCAGCACATCGCCGGACTTTGGAGCGAGCGCAAAAGTGAAATCGTCGCGTCCGCCGATGAAATCCACGCACGGCTGGAAAGCGCAATGGCAAGTTCGACTGAAACCAATTCTGTTTTGAACGCGGATGTTTTGAAAAACGCGGCGGAATTTTTCAAAAAATTATATGACGCGCAAAACGGCGGATTCGGCGGCGCGCCGAAATTTCCCCAGCCTGCAACGCCGCAATTGGTTTTGCGCTGCGCGAAAAGATTTCACGACGATGAAGCGGCTAAAATGGTTTTGCACACCTGCGGACGCATGGCCGCTGGCGGCATTCACGATCAACTGGGCGGCGGATTTTCGCGCTACGCCGTGGACGCCGAATGGCTCGTGCCACATTTCGAGAAAATGCTCTATGACAACGCGCAACTCGCGCAACTTTATCTCGACGCGTTTCTCGTCAGCGGCGATGCGCGCCATGCGGAAATCGTTCGCGACATTTTGGATTATGTTTTGCGCGACATGATGCATCCCGGCGGCGGATTTTTTTCCGCCGAGGACGCCGACAGCGAAGGACACGAGGGGAAATTTTATTGCTGGACGCGCGAAGAACTTTCCAAATTGCTTTCGCCGGAGGAATTCAACGTCGCCGCTAAATTTTTCGGGATCACGGCGGAAGGAAATTTCACCGACCACAGCCATCCGCAGCCGCTGGCCGGACAAAATGTTTTGAGCGTCGCGAATCCAAATGTGCCGTCAGCGGATTTGCCGTTGCGCGAATCCGCCAAAAAGAAAATGTCCGAAGTCCGCGCAAAAAGAATCCGTCCGCATCTTGACGACAAAATTATTGCATCGTGGAACGGCCTGATGTTCGGTGCGTTTGCGCGGGCATCAATTATTTTTGGCGATGAAAAATATCGCACGACGGCGGAGAAAAACTTTCAATTTCTCCGCGAAAAACTTTGGGACGAAAAATCCAAAACACTTTTCCACCGCTGGCGCGACGGTGAACGCGACAACGTGCAATTGCTCGAAGCTTATGCGTTTTTGCTTTCCGGCGCGATCGATTTATATGAAGCGACGCTTGCGCCGAAGCAACTCGACTTTGCGATTGAGCTGGCCGACGCAATGCTCGCGAAATTTTACGATTCGGAAAACGGCGGTTTCTGGCAAAGCACGGCGGACTCGAAGGATTTGATTTTGCGCGTCAAAGACGATTACGACGGCGCGGAGCCTTCTGGAAATTCCGTCGCCACTTTGTCGTTGCTCAAACTGGGCGCAATCACCGGCAGAAAAAATTTCACAGAAGCAGCGGAGAAAACCTTGCGGCTTTTTTCGGAACGCCTGAAAAATTTCCCACAGGCCATGCCGTTCATGCTGCACGCGCTGGATTTTTCACTGCAAGAACCAAAGCGCGTTGTGATTGCCGGAGACACGAATTCCACGAATTTTCACGAATTGCTTCATACCGTTCATTTGGTTTATCAGCCGAATAAAATCGTTTTAGGCAACGCAGGCGCGGTCGAGGAATTTGCCAAAACTCTGCCCACGAAAAATGAAGCGACAGTTTATCTTTGCGCCGGAAATTCCTGCCAATCGCCGACAAGCGATGCGGTCAAAGTGAAAGAATTGCTGAAGTAAATTTCCGGCAAATCAGTCGTTCGATTCCGGCTCCGGACTTTCAGGCTGTTCAACGGATTCTGTCCGTTCAGGTTTTGCCTGCGGTTCGGGACGTTGCGGACGATTTGGCCGGTTCGGGCGATTGAATCGCTCCGGCGGTTCGCGCCGGTCGGGCCTTTCGCCGCGCGATTGGAACTGGCGCAACGCGCGCAACAGCGATTCGATTTCGCGTTCGTCGGTGATTTTCTGGCGCTCGGCCAGTTCGACCAGTTCCAAAACTTCTTCCATCTGTTCCAGCGACTGCCGCAACGACGCGACAACTTCCGTCACTTCGCTGACTGCACGGCTGATCGCAGAAACATCCTCGCCGCTTTTTCGCGGCGCGGGACGGAATTTTTCCCTTGGCGGTTCGACAGGCGCGGAAATCGCAGGTTGAAATTTTTGCCTCGACGGCTCGGGGCGCACCGGCATCTGTTCGCGCAGGCGGATTGGTGGTTCGATTTGTTTCGCCGACAATTCTGTTTGCGGCAATTGTTCGGCTGCGGGAACGGCCGGCGCGGGACGGCGGCGTCCGCGTCCGCCGCGACGACCACGGCGGCGCGGCGCCAAACCTTTTGGCGGCACGGGATGATTTAATTCGGGCTGTTGTTCCTCTGGCATTTTGAAACGAGCATGACGCTCCGGCGCGCAAATGCAATAAAGAATGCTCGGCAGGCGCGGGATTATTTTTTCACGAACAGCGCCAGTGACGCAGTGAAGCCGTGCAGATAGTTTTTCCCGCCGACCGGGCCGATCTCGCCGTTGCCGTAAAATCCGGCGAGTCCGAGCGGTCCAAATTCCTTTTGCACAAGCTCGGCGTCGTGGTTCGCCGTGCCGAAAAGATTTTTCCCGCGCCCGTTGTAGCAGCAAAGGCAGCCGCCGTAAATCGCCGCGCCGCCGATTTTTTCCTTCGCGCGCCCGAGCAGTTCGCCCATGTCCTCGTTCGCCGCCGCCGCGTCGCGCCGGTGAAACTGCATGGTCTGCCCCGCGCGCGGCAACGCACCGACCGCCAGCACTCCGGAATTCGGGTCGCCGCCGATCAGATTACGCACAAGAAAATCACCGCGATGAAATTCGTCGAGATATTCGTTGACGACGAGGCCGATGAAAAGATTCCCGCGCGCCTTCTGCTGGTCGGCGGGCGAAAGTTTTTGAACGGTGTCGGCCAGCACGGCATAAGCGGGGCGGTTGGCGATTTGATGAATCAAATTTTGCTCGACGCGCGTGAGCGTCCACGTTTCGCCAATCGGCGTGCAACCCTGCGAAATGACGCCGGACAATTTCACGTCGCCGCCGACTGAAATCGCCACGCCGCCGTCCTCGAAAACTTCGCCGTTGAGATAAACCTGCGTCGTCTGCTCGGAAAAAATCCCGCTCGCCAGCCCGCCGAATGTCGGCAATGGCGCGAACGATTCGTTCCACGAACCAATCCAGCTTTCCGCGTCGAGATGAAACGGGTCAATGAACGCAAGCCAGCCGTTTGATTTGCCGGGCGCGACGCCGGATTCCGTCGGCCAATAATTTTCGCCGCCCGCTTCTTCAACTTGCGTTTGCGTGAAACGAAAACCTTTCAATTCGGCGCCGGGCAGCGAGTAAAGCGCGAGGACAATTCCCGTCGCATTTTCAATTTCTTTTGAACCGGCGACCAAGCTCGCGCTCGAACAACCGGCAAGCAGCGGGATGCGCGCGTGGACCCGCAAAATTTCCAGCGTCGCCTGCGCGTTCGGAAAAAATTTCGGCGACATAAAAACGAGGCCGAGAGAAACCGGCTTTCCAGCAAGTTGCGCCCGCAATTTTTCCGCCCACTCGCGCAGGCCGGCCTCGTCGAAGCCGCCCTGCCAATATGCCGCGCTGGAAAATTCATTGTTCACAAATTCAGTTTAACGCCGCCGCGCGCGATTGCAAATTTTCTGCGCGAGAAACGGATTTTGTTTCGGCGCGATTTTTCGGTTATGCTGCTGCCAGATGGTTTCAACCGTTCCAATTGAATCCGCGAAAAGCGAAGGCAGCGCAGCCAAAATACTGCGCCCGCCGGAATTGCTCGCGCCCGCCGGCGACTGGGATTGCGCCAAGGCCGCCGTCGAAAACGGCGCGGACGCGATTTATTTTGGCCTCGAAAAATTCAACGCGCGGATGCGTGCGCATAATTTCACCGAAGGCGATTTGCCGAAGCTGATGGAATTTCTGCACCGGCGCGGCGTCAAAGGCTACGTCACATTCAACACTCTCGTTTTTGAAAATGAAATTGCCGACGCGGAAAAATATCTGCGCGCCATCATTTCCGCCGGAGTGGACGCGGCGATTGTTCAAGACGTTGGCATTTGCAGGTTGATCCGCGAACTCTCGCCGGATTTTCCGATTCATGCCTCGACGCAAATGACTGTGACGAGCGCGGGCGGAGTTGAATTTGCCCGCGAACTCGGTTGCAATCTCGTCGTGCTGGCGCGCGAATGTTCAATTGCTGAAATTGAAAAGATTCGAGACGCTGGCAAGGCTGGCTTGTCACTCGTCACTTGTCACCCGTCACTGCCTTTGGAAGTTTTCGTCCACGGCGCGTTGTGCGTCGCCTATTCCGGCCAATGCCTCACGAGCGAATCGCTCGGCGGACGCTCGGCGAATCGCGGCGAATGCGCGCAGGCGTGCCGGATGCCCTACGATTTGATTTCCGACGGCAAACAAGTTCCGCTCGGCGATAAAAGATATTTGTTGAGCCCGCAGGATTTGGCCGGACTGGAAGTTTTGCCGGATTTGATTCGCGCCGGAGTTGCATCGCTGAAAATCGAAGGCCGGCTTAAATCCCCGGAATACGTCGCCAGCATCACACGCGTCTATCGGCAGGCATTGGATAAAATTTTTAACCACCAAGACACCAAGGCACAAAGTAAAAATCCAAGCTTGGTGTCTTCGGGTCTTGGTGGTTCAAATTCCGACCGCTATGAATTGGAAATGTCTTTCTCTCGCGGGCTTCACACCGGCTGGTTCGGTGGTGTCAACAACCAGCGGCTTGTCCACGCGCGATTCGGCAAAAAGCGCGGCGTGTTTCTCGGCGAAATAAAAAAAATCGTGCGCGACGGCGTGATCGTGAACCTTGCCGCGCCGGTCAAACTCGGCGATGGAATTGTTTTTGACGCGGGCAAGCCGGACGAAGAAGAAGAAGGCGGGCGCATTTACGAAATTCAGGAGCCGCGCTTCAAAATTCCCGGCGAGAAATTGACCGAACTGCGTTTCGGCTACGGCGACGTGGATTTTCTGCGTGTCCACGTCGGCGACAAAATCTGGAAGACGAACGATCCCGAACTCGATAAGCGTTTGCGCCAAAGTTTCGCGGGCGACGCGCCGAAATTTCAGCGGCCAGTTGAAATTGAAGTTCACGGTGGCGTCGGAAAACCGCTCACGCTCATCGCACGCGATGAATCTGGAAATGTCGTCCAACTTGATTCAACGATGCCGCTGGCTAAAGCCGAGAAACAACCGCTGACGGAAGAAAAATTGCGCGAACAACTGGGCCGACTCGGCGGAACGCCATTCGCGCTTGGCGAATTAAAAAATAATTTGTCGGGCGAAGTGATGTTGCCCGT
This sequence comes from Verrucomicrobiia bacterium, assembly GCA_036490295.1. GTDB lineage: Bacteria > Verrucomicrobiota > Verrucomicrobiia > Limisphaerales > UBA11358 > UBA11358. Next base: position 17,844 of record DASXED010000020.1, read on the forward strand.
CAGCGAATTGAACCGCCTGCGCCGCGAGGTTGTAATTGAACTGGAAAAATTGCGCGCGCAGCCAAAGCGATGGAATTTGAATCACCGCAGAGACGCGGAGACGCAGAGCGGACAAAACATTTCTGATTTCTCCGCGCCTTTGCGCCTCGGCGGTTCAAATGCAGAATTGACCGTCCTTGTCCGTAATCTGCCGCAGCTCGAAGCCGCGCTGAAATGCGGCGTGCAGACGGTTTATTGCGAGTTTGAAGACCCGAAGAAATATCGCGAGGCCGTCACGATTTTTCACACGGCTTACGGCTGCTCGGTCGGCAGCGCGCACGGAGTGACGCGTCCAACCATTTGGGTCGCTCCGCCGCGCATTTTCAAGACCGGCGAGGAATGGATTTTGCAGCAAGTCCGTTCGTCGGATGCCGACGGCTATCTCGTCCGCAATTACGATCATCTGAAATTTTTTGCCGGTTGCCGGATGCGCGGCGATTATTCGTTGAACATCGCCAACCATTTCGCCGCCGATTATTTCAAAAATAAATTCGGATTGGAAAGCGTTACGGCGAGTTACGATTTGAATTTCACACAGCTCGAAGCGTTGCTGCAAAGCGCGCCGCCGGAATGGTTCGAGATCACGATCCATCAGCACATGCCGATGTTTCACATGGAGCATTGCGTGTTCTGCGCGTTCCTTTCCAGTGGCAAAGATTATCGCGACTGCGGCCGGCCGTGCGACACGCACGTCGTCAAGCTTCGCGACCGCGTCGGCGCAGAGCACACGCTCAAGGCGGACGCCGGTTGTCGCAACACCGTTTTCAATTCGCAAACGCAAACCGGCGCGGAATACGTTGCAAAAATGATCGAACTCGGCACGCGGAATTTTCGCGTGGAATTTCTCAACGAACCGCCGGCGGAAGTGGAGCGCGTGCTCGGAAAATATCGCCAGCTTCTGCGCGGCGAAATTTCCGGCGCGCAACTGTGGCGCGAACTCAAGTTGCACAACCAGCTCGGCGTTACGCGCGGACAAATCGCAAAATAAAAATTACTTCTGCCACGGCGCGATTTTTTCACCCGCCCAAATCGCTTTCACCGGCTGGCGTTCGCGCACGGCGGCGAATTGATTTCCGTTCACCAGAATTTCCGCCGCGAACGGGCGCGCATTGTAATTGGACGCCTGCGCAAAACCATACGCGCCCGCGCTCAAGAGCGCGAGGTAGTCGCCTTCGACAAGTTTTGGCAGCGGACGGTTTTTGCAAAAATAATCGCTGGATTCGCAGATGCCGCCGACGACATCGGATGAAATGGTCGCGCCGCCCTTTTTCGTGAGCGGAACAATTTCGTGATACGAATCGTAAAATGCCGGGCGGATAAGGTCGTTCATCGCGGCGTCCACGATGACGAAATTCTTTTTCCCGGTGCGCTTCACATATTCGACACGCGTGACGAGGATGCCCGCGTTGCCGACGATGAAACGGCCCGGCTCGATCAGAATTTTCAAGCCGAGCGGCCGCAACAACGGCAACAACGCCTTCGCATAAGTTGCCGGCGTCAAAATTCCTTTTGCCGCCGGTGTTTTCCACCAGGCCGGCGAACCGCTGGCGAGCGCGGGCTGGTAAATGATTCCCAAGCCGCCGCCGGGGCTGAAAAATTCCAGGCGATATTTCAACGCCAGTTTTTGGACGAGCGGCGTGACTTTTTTGATGGCCAGTTCGTAGGGCGTCACCTTGGTCAATTGCGAGCCGATGTGCATTTGCACGCCGCGCAGCCGGATGTTTTTCAATTTACTCGCGCGGGCATAAACGCCTTCGACGTGCTCAAATTGAATTCCAAATTTATCTTCGTAAGTGCCGGTGGTGATTTTGGAATGCGTGTGCGCGTCAATGTTTGGATTTATCCGCACGGCAATTGGGGCGGTTTTTTTGAGCCGCGCGGCGATGCGGTTGATGCGGATTATTTCCGGCTCGCTTTCGACGTTGAAGGAATAAATTCCCTGGCGCAGCGCGAATTCAATCTCGGCTTCGGTCTTGGCCACTCCCGCGAAAACGCATTGGCGTGGATTGCCGCCCGCCGCGATGACGCGCTGCAATTCGCCGCTGCTGACAACGTCAAAGCTGCTGCCGAGATTTGCCAGCGTGCGCATGACGGCGAGATTTGAATTCGCCTTCATCGCGAAACAAACCATGTGGTCGAGCGGCGCAAGGGCGGAATCGAGCTTCTGAAAATGATCCGTCAGCGTGCGCTGCGAATAAACATAAAGCGGCGTGCCGAATTTTTTGGCGAGCGTTTCGACGGCGACGCCTTCGCAAAACAGTTTTTTTCCGACGTAACGAAAATCGTGCATGGCAATTCAGTTTAATGTCAGGCGTTTGAAGTTCAAGGCTGCTAAACAAAAAACCCGCCGGAGAAAATTCCGGCGGGCGCGAAAATTGTTCAATCAATGGCTCATTTCGTCAGGCAGTCCCAAGATTTGCGCGCGTTGTTTGTGATATTCCTCCGGCGTAATCTGGTTGGCCATGTATTTGGCGTCGAGCGCCTGTAGTCGCGCCTGCACTTCGGCTGAAATCGGCAGCGCCGGCGGTTCAATCGGCTTCAAGCCCAGTTCTTTTCCGGGATAATTCACATTTGCCGGATTCAGGGGTTTTTCGGCGGCTGGCGGCATTTCCGACGCGGCAGGTTTTGCGGGCATCAGGACAATCGCCCTCGATGCCGGATTGACCGATTGTTGATCCAACCTGGACATTTTTTGTTCCAACGCGGCTTTTGCCTTCATGATGTCTCCGCTGCTCGCCGGCGGCACATAGACGGGCGCGGTTGTCTGATTTTCCACCGGCGGATTGAGTTCGGCCATTTTTGCATGCAACGCATTTTCGGCGTTGATGCGGCTGTTTCCGTTTTCCGGCGCGGTTGGCGGCGGCATGGCGGCCGGAGCCGATGGCGGCTGCGACTCGCTGGCCGAATTTGTCGTCCGCACAAAGAAAACGCCGGCCTTTCCCTGCGCGCCCGCTTCCCGCATTTGTTCCTCCAGAGCCGCGCGCGCGGTGGCTTGCGACGGAGTATCGTCCGCGCGGACGGAAATGAAACTTGCGCAAAAAGCGACCACGCAGATTGCAGGCAACAACTTGGAAATTTGCATAAGGTTTTTTTACGCCAATTCTTCGCCGGATGCAACTGCTTTTCCGTTCACAACAGGCAGATTTCGCCACACCTGCGGAAACGGGCAGCTTAAAATCGAACGCAAAATGATTCCGCGAACCTCGCCGCGCGAAATTTTGACGCGCCGCGCCGGGTCAAGAATGCCGCCGGAACGCAAACGTGAAATTGTTTTCATGCCGATCAAAATCGGCCACGCGCACGCGAGACGGACGCGGAATTGCGAAAACGGAATGGTGTTCGTGTAGTTCCAGCCTGCGCGCAGATGTGATTCGGCTAAATCCAGATAATGATTGTAGGGCGGACGGAATTTGTTTTCGTTCGCCGGATTCAGTAAATCGGACGGAGTCAAATTGTTTTCCGGCAATTTTTCTAAAGGCAGATAGCAGCGGCCATTCCGCAAATCTGTCGGCAGGTCACGCAAAATGTTCACGAGTTGCAGGCCTTTGCCGAAGCGGATGCCGTCCGCGATGAATTGAGCGTCGTCAATTTTCGCCTTTGGAAACAGATGCGCGCGGCAAATCTTCGTCCAGAACTCGCCCACGCAGCCGGCCACGCGATAAGTATAGTCGTCCAGTTCGGCGGCGGTTTCGAGCGGAATGATTTTATCGGTGGAAGTTTTTTCAAACCTCCGCAAATCCAATTCCTGTCCGCTCGTGATGGTCACCAAAACATCACGAATCAATTTTTGATCGGCTTCGGAAAATTTTTGCAGCGCAGCCAGACTGTCTTCGACTTTTTCCAGCAACAATCTTTCGGCGGACAGATTTTGTTTCTCCGCCAGATCGCCGAAATTCAGCGGCGCGGAATTTTGGCCGAGAATCCGCTCGCGGAGTTTTTGCAAGGCGTCGAGCCGTTGCGCGGGCGGGACGAGTTCGGTGTCGGCGATGGTGTCGGTCGTGCGCGCGAGCAGGTAGGCGAGGCCGATCTGCGGGCGCACGCGCGCGGGCAGCACGCGCAACGTCAGATAAAACGAGCGCGACGTCGCCTGGAGCAGATCATTTAACGTCGTTGGCATTTTTAGACAGACCAATTTTCAGAATTCAATTTGCGCCGCCAGTTTGAGTTTCGGAAAACAGGCCAAGCCTAGAAGAAAATTCCGCTTTGAAGAATACTACTTGTTCCGATTCTTTTTCTTCGGATTTTGACGTTGCGGCACTTGCTGGCTCTGCTGCATTTGCTGGCGTTTATCTCCTAATTCTTCTTCCTGTTTTTCCCTCGATTGGACAAAAACATAAACAAGGCTGACGAGCGTTCCACTTCCGATTGCGCCACCAAACCAATCATGTCCATTCATTGCCGCATAGGTAGCCAATGAAAGGCCACCCAACCCAACGATTAGTCCGAAAACCTGCCCGCGAAACGCTTGGTTTTTCTGGCTGAAGATAACGGTTTTTTCAATTTGAATCCGATGTGCTGTTTGTGCCTCGGCCATCTTCATTATGCGGTCTGCCCCATTCGGAATAATCTGGCTATATGCTGCCAATTCAGAAGGCTCTGGCAGCGGAGCGCTGCGGACGGAACGAATATGAGTTGTTTTCTCGATTACTAAACCAGCTAAAAGTTCCTTTTTATCGTCAGGAATTTTATTTAGTGCTTCAGGAGCAATCTCGCGAACGACATCCACAACAGTCTTGGGTTGTTCGTTCGGAACGGATGAAAGCGAAGCAGCAGATTCAGGATTTGAATTCTCACTCATTTGCGAGCGATAGGTTCAAACTCCTTCTCTGCTTTTTTTAAGGCGACACGAATGTCTTGTCCGACCATCTGCCAGTCTTGGGCAATCGCAAGCTGGTCGGGGTCATCAGACGAATTGTAATCGTAAAGATGCCCACGGAGGTTGACAACGCTTCCCATGCCCGTCAGGAACGAAGACGAAGCACACAAAAAATCTGTCTTGAAACGATTATTCATAATGTTCCTCAAATGTTAGTTTGGCACATATCCACTTAAACATCGACAGATGTTATAGATTCCTAAAATCTGTCAATACTAAATAGTAGCATTGAATCCTACCAAATCAACGGTCATCTACGAAAGCTGTTGCCGCCAGCGCGCGAGTTGCTTCGCGACTTCCTTTGTTCCCGGTGCGCCGGTCAGGTTCCGTTTCGCCATCGCCGTTTTCAGATTGAACACGCCTAGCGCGTCGCGGCCAAAAGTTTTGTCAATGGTTTGCAGTTCCGCGAGCGTCAGTTGGTTCAGCGGTTTGCCGGTTTTTTCCGCCAGCGCCACGACCGCGCCGACGACGTGATGCGCCTGGCGAAAGGGCATTCCTTTTTTCACCAGATAATCCGCGAGGTCGGTCGCGAGCAACGCCGGGTCGCTTGCGGCGGCGGCGCAGGCGGCGCGATTGATTTTTACATTGCGCAACATCGCGGAAAAAATCCGCGTCGAGGCGCGCACGGTGTCGGCGGTGTCGAAGAGGCGTTCCTTGTCCTCCTGCAAGTCGCGGTTGTAGGTCATCGGCAATCCTTTCAGCAGTGTGAGCAGCGACATCAGGTTGCCGAAGACGCGGCCGGTCTTGCCGCGCGTGAGTTCGGCGATGTCAGGATTTTTTTTCTGCGGCATGAGCGACGAGCCGGTGGTGTAGGCGTCGGCGATCTTGATGAAATTAAATTCCGCGCCGGCCCAGAGAATCACGTCCTCCGCGAGTCGCGACAGATGCACGGCGAGCAACGCACCGGCGGCGCAAAATTCGACGGCGAAATCGCGGTCGCTCACGGCGTCCATGGAATTTTGCGTGAGTTGAACTTTGCCATCGGCATCCACGAAATTGAGAAGTTTCGCGACGAGTTCGCGTTTCAGCGGCAAGGTCGAACCGGCGATCGCGCCGCTGCCGAGCGGGCAGACGTTCACGCGCGAGTGGCAATCCCAAAGGCGCTCGCAATCGCGTTCGAGCATCTCGACGTATGCGAGCAGATGGTGCGCGAGATAAACGGGCTGCGCGCGTTGCAGATGCGTGTAGCCGGGGATGATGACGTCGAAATTTTTCTCGCCGAGCGAAACGAGGGCGCGCTGCAAGCTGGCGATTTCGCCGAGGAGCAAAGTGATTTCATCGCGCAGCCACATCCGCACGTCGAGCGCGACTTGGTCGTTGCGCGAGCGGGCAGTGTGAAGTTTCGCACCGGCGGGAACGCGCTTCGTGAGTTCCGCCTCGATGTTCATGTGGACGTCTTCGAGCGCGGGCTTCCATTTGAATTTTCCGGCTTTGATTTCCTTTCCAATTTGGTCGAGGCCGCGAACGATGGCGTGCAGTTCATTTTTTTTGAGCACGCCGATTTTGTGGAGCATCTCGGCGTGCGCCATTGAGCCGAGAATGTCGTGCCGCCACAAGCGCCAGTCGAAGGAAATGGATTTGGTGAATTGCGCGACGTCGGCGCTGACTTCGCGCGCGAAACGTCCGCTGCGGGAGACTGATTTATTTTTCATGGTTGCCACGCGGCGAATTTGCGCCGGAACAATCGAAAAGTCACTCTGAAAACTCCGGCAATTTTCGCAAATTGCACGTTGCCGAAATCGTATTTCTGTGAAATGGTTTTGCAAAAGCCATGAGTGAATTCAAATTTGCCTGTCCGGTTTGCGGCCAGCACATGAAGTGCGACGTGTCGCAGAGCGGCTCGGTGATGGAATGCCCGACGTGTTTCCAAAAAATCACCGCGCCGCAGGCGCCCGCGACGGACGATCCGAAATTCATCATCACGGGCACGAAGGTCGGCGAACGGCCAGCTCCGACATTTACAGGGGCAGGTTCGGATTTTATTCCCGCCGCAAAAGGTTTTCCCGGCGCGCTGGTGGTCGTTATCATTTTAATTTTCATCGGCGCGGCGGTGGCGTTCGTTTATCGCGGAACGATTTTCAAATCCGTGTCCGGTCAATCTTCCGCCAAGACAAAATCGTCGTCAAAACCCGCGCCCGTCGCGCCGCCCGCAAGCGACGCGAATTGGACGTTAAGCCTTGACAGCCTGACGAATTTTCCTGACGCGACGGCGGCGGGACGGATTCACGGACAGGATTTCATCGTCGAGCGCGCGATTTTGCAGAACGGCACGCTGACGTTGCGCGAAGGCAAAAGCGGGCCGGTGACGCTGGGCGTGCAGATCAATTTCGGCGGCGCGCAGCCGGAAGCGCTCGCCGGCCAGTCGCTCAACATCGCCACGAACGCGCCGATGGCCGCGCGCATCACGATGCGCTGGCAGGATGGCGGCGAGGACGCGAAGGAAACTCTTGAAGGCGGCTACGCGATGCGGCTGGATTTCAGCCAGCTTGCGGGCAACCGGCTTTCGGGAAAAATTTATTTATGCACGCCGGACGACTTGAAAAGCTACGTCGCCGGAACTTTCAATGTCGAAATCCGCAAACCAAAACCGCCGAAGCCGAAATAGTGGCAAGTGACAAGATTTGAAAAATTGGAAACCGCCGTCGTTCGTCTTTTGACAAAACGAAAAATGACCATGGCGACCGCCGAATCCTGCACGGGCGGACTGATTGCGAACCGGATTACAAATGTTCCGGGCGCGTCGGAAGTTTTTCTCGGCGGAATTGTCGCCTACAGCAACGCGGCGAAGGAAAAATTCCTCGGCGTCCGTCCTGAAACTTTGAAAAAACACGGCGCGGTGAGCGAAGCCGTCGCGCGGGAAATGGCCGGGGGCGCGCGGAAAAAATTCGGCGCGGATTTTGCGGTTGCCGTGACGGGAATCGCCGGGCCAACGGGCGGGACGAAAGCCAAACCTGTCGGGACAGTTTTCATTTCAGTTGCCGGGGCGTTCGGAATTTTGATCGAATGCAGGTTGAATCCCTTCAGTCGCGAAAAATTCAAGCAAGCCACGGCGCGGCAGGCGTTGAAATTGCTTCTTTCACAATTCAAAAAAACGTGACACGCTTTATCCTTGAGCGCCAGATTTTTTGCATTAGCCTGATTTTTCAGAATGGCCGCAATTGTTGATCCACTGGCAGCCGCGAGCGACGCGGTTGCCGAAATCCTGGAGGCGACGCCCGCGATGAAGCGTCGCGGCACTCTGCTGGTCGTGGACGACGAGGACGGCCCGCGCCAGTCCATGCGCGTGATTTTCAAGGACGATTACGATCTGCTCATGGCCGAGGACGGCCCGACGGCAATCAAGCTCGCGCTGGAAAATGAAATTGACGTGGCCGTGCTGGACATCCGCATGGCCGGAATGTCGGGCATCGAGGTTTTGGAACGCCTCAAATACGTGAACCCCGAAATCGAGGTGATCATGATGACGGCGTTCGAGACGACGGACACGATCCGGCAGGCGCTGCGGCTGCGCGCGTGCGATTACATCAACAAACCGTTCGACCTCGCGACGATGCGCAACGTCGTCGGACAGGCGATGCAGCGCCGGATGCTCGAAAGCGAAATCCACAGTAGCGCGGAAAAAGTGCAGGAATTGCTGGCCGAATTGCAGAACCAGCGCATCGAAGAGCAGATCGCCAAGACGCGCGGCGACATTTACGCGAGCATCATCCACGACATCAACGGCCCGCTCACCGTGATTTCCGGCTTCGTGCAGGTGTTGAGCCAGCGGATCAACCGCAGTTCGCGGCTCGAACTTGAGGACTTGGAATTCATCAAGGATCGCCTGCGAATCATCGCGCGGCAGGTCGGCAACTGCATCGAAATTTCCCGGCGCTACCTCGGTTTTCTCCGCCGCCAGTCGGACGAAGCCGCTCCGGGCGCGAGCATCAACCAGTTGCTCCGCGACCTGGATCAGCTCGTGCGCGTCCATCCGAGCCTGCTGGAAAATGAATTTTCCACGGTGCCGCTGGCCGGGGACATTGCCGTCAAAATCAACGGCACGGATTTGATCCAGATTTTGCTCAACCTCGCGGTCAACGCGTTTCAATGCGCGCAGTTCAGCCATCGCGTCGAGGCCGGCGGCGAAGTTTTGCACGCGCCGCTCAATCTGGCGGAATTCAAGGACGGCCCGAACGACCGGCTTTTGAATGTCGAAAGCATGGACAACACCGCGCCGCTGGTGAAATTGTGGGTGCGCGACAACGGCCCGGGAATTCCGGCCGAAGTGCTGCCGAAAATTTTCCAGCCTTACTTTACCACGAAAGGCCCGCGACAGGGAACGGGTTTGGGATTGAACATCGTCCAGCGGCTCATCAAGGAAGGCAACGGCGCGCTGCACGTCCACACGCAAACCGGCGAAGGCACGACGTTCACGATTTATCTGCCCGGCGCGAATCTGGCGAAGTGAAATTGTTTAATGCTCTTGCGAAGGTTGGATGTTGTTTTGGATTGCCTCCACAACACGCTCAATCTTGTTTTGATGAACCTCTGTTGCTCGAACAAACAACTTATTTTTTTCCTCACTCAAAAATATGGATTCGCCGATTTTCATTTCGACTCCATTCTGTTTGAAAAAGCGAAGCAACATCTGTATATCTGTTTCGCTCCCTTCAGTTCCCGCCAGATTTTTTAAGTTACTTATAAAAGTTTCTGGGTTAATTGTGTAAGAGCGCGAGAACAATTGTTCTTGCTGTAATTGGTTTGCGTTTGGGGCTTCATTTGTCTTTTTGCAACCACGAAAAAACGCCAATCCAATTATGGTAAAGACAATAATTAAGAAAATTGCGGCGAGGATTTTTTTCATAACTCGCGCGAACCGGTCACGCAAATGCTAATCGTCCGCTAGGTTCAGGCACAGACCAGCCGGCTTCGCTTGCAGTTTTCAAGTAAGCGTCAATCATTTCTTCCGCGTTTCGCAACGCCTCGAATCGCGTCGCGCCATCGGTGATGAGTTTCGGCAATTCCGGCACGTCGGCCAGAAAACAATCATCTTGCTCGCTCCAATAAACGACGATTTCGTATTTTGAATTGATAACAATCCGTTCAGGCGAGGCCGAGTTGCTTGCGGACTTCGTCGGTGGTGAATGTCGGCTTGCCTTTGTTGCGGGCGCGGGCTTCGAGCAGGTCAAGATAGTCATTCAAATCTTCCATCTGCTCGCGCAACGAACCGATTTGTTTGAGCACGGTTTTCTGCTGCCGTTTCAAAACGGGTTTTTGTGGAGGCGCGCTAATCATAAACGTCTTTCCGGTTGCCGACTTTTTGTATCAAAATTTTATAGCCAATCACATCAAATAAAACCCGATAATCGCCCATGCGCAACCGAAATCCGGCGTCGGCATTTTGCAACCGCTTGATGTTGCCGTGAAGGCCGTGTTCAAGCCGCAAAACTTTGCGGAGAATCTGGTCGGCTTCGCGTTTCGGAAGCGAGCGCAAATCTTCCAGGGCGGACACGGCATATTCAATTTTGTAGCGACCGTTTGCCACGGCTTTTCAATTCCCCAAATACCCACGCGGGTCAACAATCTTTCCCGCGATCGCGCTTGCGGCCACGGTCATCGGCGAGGCGAGGAACACTTTCGATTCTTTGTCGCCCATGCGGCCGGGGAAATTCCGGTTCGTCGCGCTGATGCAATTGATGCCCGCCTTGTTGATGCGGCCAAACGTGTCCACCGGCCCGCCGAGGCACGCGGCGCAGCCGGCGTTCTCGGTCATCTGCACGCCCGCGCCTACGAGGATTTGCCAGACGGTTTCATTGCCCCAATACGTCGTCTGTAAATCGCGCACGATCTCCGGTGTCGCGGGCACGCCGAACGTGTCAATCGTCACGCGCCGTCCGCGCAGGATGCGCGCGAACTCCACGAAATCGCTCGTCTTGCCGCCGGTGCAACTGCCGACATAGGCGCGATCCAATTTTGTGTCGCCCATGTCCTTCGCTTTTTTGCGCTGACCGGGATCGGGATGGCACGCGACCGTCGGTTCGAGCTTGCTCAAGTCCACGACCATCTCGTAGACAAATTTTTCATCGCGATCGCGTTCGACCGGAGTGTAATTGCGTTTTGTCCCGTTCGTTTGCGTGCGCGCGTCCACGTATTCCTGCGTGCGCGAATCGAATTCAAAAACGCCATTTTTCCCGCCGGCTTCAATCGCCATGTTCGCGATCGTCATGCGGTCGTCAATGGAAAGTGATTTCACGCCTTCGCCGTCGAACTGCAACGCACGATACGTCGCGCCATCGAAACCGATTTCGCCGATGCAATGCAAGATGACGTCCTTCGCCATCACGCCCGGCTGCAATTTTCCTTCGAGCCGGAAGTGCATTGTTTCGGGAACTTTGATGAGCAATTTGCCCGTGCCCATCACGAAGCCCGCGTCGGTATTTCCAATTCCAGTTGCAAATAAATTGAACGCGCCCGCCATGCAGGTGTGCGAATCCGTGCCGAAAAGAATTTCGCCCGGACGCGTGTGGCCTTTCTGCGGCAACGCCGTGTGGCAGACGCCCGCGTAACGCGAACCGTATTGCTTGTTCAACATTCCTTTGCTCGCGTCGAAATGCCAGTGGCCGTTCGGGTCGTCAATCACGTCGTAAAAATACGGGATGTCCTGCTCCTTTACGAAATCGCGGAGGATGTCCACGTTGCGGTTGGACTTCGAGTCGGCGGTGAAAATGTAATGGTCGGGGATGATGACGATCTTATTTTTGTCCCAAACCTTCGCGGTCTTGCCGAATTCGCGTTTGAACACGCCGATCGTGCCCGGCCCGCAAACGTCGTGCGTCATGAGCACATCGGCGTTGACCCAGATGTTGTCGCCGGCCTGCACGCTCGTCTTGCCCGACGCGCGCGCGAGTAATTTTTCTGTCAAAGTCATAGTCTTGAGAGAATAGCCGATGCAGCAGGCAAGTTCAACTTAACAAACGCGGATGATGAATCCGTCTTACGGTTGACGGCACTCAAGAATGACGCAGCAGCATTGTGCATGCCCAAGAAATTACCGGAGATTGAAATAAAACCTGATTCCCCATTTGATTGGGATGTTCTGCACCGTCAAGAGCCAGTTATTTCGATGCTTGGAAAAAAGATTCCGTTGATGATCCGCATTTGTTCGCCGCCGCCTGATGAATTTTTGAAATTGGCCGCAAAAAACGCAGGGAATGCAAACGGAAGAAAAGAAATTTTCATTTGAGTTCTTTCCGTTATACTGCGGCTGAAGAATCATGGATGAAACCATTCCATTCGGTAGCCGCGAGTATTTTTTATTGCTCGCGCTGCTGGCGTTTGCGCGCGGCATGGATTTTTTGAGCACATGGATCGCGACGCCGAACCTCGTGCTCGAGGGCAATCCGATCGCAAAAAAACTCGGCTGGAAATGGGGCGTGGCGCTCAACGTTCCGCTCGTCGGCGTTCTGGCGATGTGGCCGCTCTCGGCGATTGTCATCGCCACGGCCAGCGTGCTCGTGGCCGCGCGCAATTTTCAATCCGCGTGGCTCATGCGCTCGCTCGGCGAGGAGATTTACCGCGAGTGGCACGTCCAGCGCATCCAGGAAACGCGCGTCACGCTTTATCTTTTTTGCCTCGCGGGAAACACATTGCTGACCGCAATCGTCGGCGCGGCGCTGGTTGGTTTCAGCGGCCTGCGGCTCGTGCCGTTTGCCATCGGCATGGGCATGATTACTTACGCCGTCGCCGTGGCGTTTTACACGCTGCTGGCGGCCTGGCGGCTGCACCGCGCCGTGAAACGCGAGGCGCGCCGCCTTCAAGCGATGCGAAATCAATCCGCCAATGGCCGCGCCTTCGTCATCGAAACTTGCTCGCGCCCGCCCGACCAAATCGTTTAAGCTGTTCTCCGACCGGTCAACTAGGAAAGACCCTAAACAAAATACTTGATGTGTCCGTTGGGCCAGCATCACCTGCCGCCACTTTCAGAAAATATTTCTCTGCGTCTCTGCGTCTCTGCGGTAAAATAAAAAAATGTTCGACTCGTTAAGCGGCAAACTCCAGAACGCCTTCCGCAATCTGCGCGGCCTCGGAAAAATTTCCGAGTCCAACGCCGGCGACGCCTTGCGCGAAGTGCGCATGGCATTGCTCGAAGCCGACGTGAATTTCAAGGTCGCGCGCGATTTTATCGAACGCGTCAAAACCAAGGCGCTCGGCGCGGAAGTCGTTGCCAGCGTCCAGCCCGGCCAGCAAATCATAAAAATTATTCACGATGAACTTGTGGATTTGCTCGGCTCGACCAATGCCGCGCTGAAGCTCGACGGCAATCCGAGTTCAATTTTAATGGTCGGCTTGCACGGTTCAGGCAAAACGACTTCCAGCGGCAAGCTTGCGCGGCTGTTGCAAAAACAAGGCCGCCAGCCGTTGCTCGTCGCGGCGGATGTGTATCGTCCGGCGGCGATGGATCAATTGGAAACGCTCGGCAAACAAATCGAAATTCCGGTTTTCGTCAAACGCGGCGAGACGGACGTTTTGAAAATCGCGCGCGAAGCTTTGGATTTTGCAAAGGCGAACAATCGCAACGTCATCATCTTCGACACCGCCGGCCGTTTGCAAATTGACGAACCTCTGGTGCAGGAATTGGTTCGCCTGCGCGATTTAGTCAAGCCGCAGGAAATTTTGCTCGTGCTCGACGCCGCCACCGGCCAGGAAGCCGTCAACGTCGCCACGCATTTTGATTCGGCGCTGTCCATCACCGGCGCGATTCTCACGAAACTCGACGGCGACGCGCGCGGCGGCGCGGCGTTGAGCATGAAGGCCGTCACCGGCAAGCCGATCAAGTTCATGGGCACCGGCGAAAAGCTGGACGAATTCGAGCCGTTTCATCCCGAACGCATGGCGTCGCGGATTCTCGGCATGGGCGACGTCGTCAGCCTCGTCGAACGCGCCGCTGAAGCCGTCAGCGAGGACGACGCGAAGCGCATGGAAGAAAAGATGCGCAAAGGCCAGTTCACGCTGGAGGATTTTCTGGAGCAATTGCGTGCGATGAAAAAACTCGGCTCGCTCGAAAGCGTCGTCGGGATGCTGCCGGGCGGCGCGGAGATGTTGAAACAACAGGGCGACCTCTCGAAACAGGAAAAGGAATTCAAACGCATGGAGGCGATGATTTGCGGCATGACATTGCAGGAACGCAAAAGCCCGCAAATTCTCAACGCGAAACGCCGCATCCGCATCGCCAAGGGCAGCGGCGTGAGCGTGACGGAACTGAACACGATGCTGAACAAATTCGGCGAGATGCAGCAGATGATGAAGAAGATGGGCAAGTTCTCGAAAATGATGGGCAAAATGGGCGGTGGTTTGCCGGGAATGTTGCGAAGATAAAATAATTTGGCGCGATGAAACTTCCAAACGGCGAAAATGCAGACCTCGGCGCAAAGCTGGAAGATTATTCGCTGAATCCATTTCACCGTCACGGACAACACAAGGCGCGCGTTTTTGAATCTGCGCTCGGAATCACGCTGGCCAACAAAGAGGTTTTGGCGCGCGCATTATTTGCAGTGGCAAAAAATTCAAGCGACGCAGTCGCTTTCGGCGACAATGGCTTCGGCGAAACTTACGTTTTGCGTTTTCGTCTCACGACGGAAAAAGGTTCGGCGACGGTTTTGAGCGCGTGGATTGTCCGCCACAATGAGGACTTTCCAAGACTGACAACCTGTTTTATAGTCTAAACGATGAACAATGGCATACAGATGCACGATGTCGTTGTCCTGCTCGAAGACGCGCGGGCGAAACATTTTGAAACCGGCCAGCCGCTGATGCTCCGGCGCGGGCAGGTGGGGACTGTCGTGATGACTTACGACGGCAGCGCGTTTGAAGTGGAATTTGCCGGACGCGACGGTCGCGCATATGCGTTGCTGCCCGTAGCTGCGGAAAAACTCATGCTGTTGAAGGACACACCGGAACTAACGGCGGCTTAAAAAGTTCAACTTGCCAGCAATTCGCCCACATTGATTTTATTTTTCAAACAATACGCCCCGTTGTCCACGTATTTTTGCGCCCACCATTTCAGCCCGGCGCGTTCTGCCTTTGACAACTTGCGGACGACTTTCGCCGGTGCGCCGAGGACGAGCGAGCCGGGCGGGATTTTCGTTCCCTGCGTCACGAGCGCCTTCGCGCCGATGAGTGATTGTTTGCCGATGATTGCGCCGTCCAAAATCACCGCGCCCATGCCCACGAGCGTTTCGTCGCCGACGGTGCAGGCGTGGACGATCGCGCCGTGGCCGACGGTGACCCAGTTGCCGACGATGCACGGAAAATCGTCCGCGAGATGCAGCACGGCGTTGTCCTGGATGTTCGAGTGATGGCCGACGACGATGCGGTTGATGTCGCCGCGCAACACCGCGCCATACCACACGCTCGAATGCGCGCCGAGCGTCACGTCGCCGATGACGGTCGCGGTCCTGGCAATGAAAACATTTTTGCCGAGCGCCGGTTTTTTGCGGAGAAATCTGTCGAGCTGCTTTGCCAGTTTGTTCACGCGAAAAATTTAACACGAAGCGGCGGCGGCACAAATTGAAAGAAAATGAATTGACCGCGAACTACGCGAAATACACGAACGAGAAATCAATTTTTGCGTATTTGGCGCATTTCGCGGTTGGAAATTTTCGACACGGATTGCACGAATTGAAATCTCTTCAAAAGGAGCGTAGCGGCTTTCGGCAGAAAGCCACATCCTTGAATTTCAAAAGGTTTGCGGCGTTCTGCCGAGACACCGCTACGACGGACAGGTGGTTTTGCGGAGGTCTGCACACGGTTACACTGATTCATTTTATGCGCCGACGCTTGCCTTGGCGTTTCCAGCTACATTCGCTTCGCGGACGAATCTGTTTCCTGGTATGGCAAATTCGCTTCATAAAGTTTAAGCCGCGTCTGGATGGCATCGGCCAGCGGCTTATTGTTCTGGGCGGCGGGAAGATTCAGCGCCCGCGTGGCCGTTTCGACCGCTTCGCCAAATCGTCCCGCCTCCGCGTAAGCAGCCGCCAGCGTGTCGAGAAGCTGCGGCTGATCCACTCCGGCAATTTGCCGGGCTTGTTGAGCCAGCTTGATTGCTTTTCCACCATCCCGCAGTGAAGCGTCGGGGCAGGTCGCCAGCAACCAGGCCAGATTATTTTCAGCAGGTGCATGACGGGGGTCAAGCTGCAAGGTCTTTTCATACTCTGCAATCGCCGCGCCAAAATTTTTCTGGCTTTGCAGGGCGAGCGCCAGCCGATAATGAGCCCGGCCAGAATCCGGCATCAATTCAATGGCTCTCCCGAACTGCGCAACAGCTTCGTCCAGCCGGCCTCGCAAGGCGAGAATGACGGCCAGGTTGTAATGAAATTCGCCGCTCTCCGGTTTGAGTTGAACGGCCCGGTCATAATGCCTGATGGCTTCGTCCAGTTGATGCTGGCTGACCAGCAAATTGCCCAGATCATTGTGAAGGTCGGCGGTTTCGTTGAAGCTAATGGCCTGCTCATAACATTTGATCGCCTCGCCCGGCTTGCCTTGGGCGATGAACAAGGCGGTAAGATTATTAAAAGCCTCTTGGAAATCAGGGCGATTCTCGAAAGCATCCCGATATTGCTTTACGGCATCAGTAATCTGGCCTCGCATCAAAAGCATATTTCCAAGATTATCGTGAGCCTCGGCGAGATAGGAATCATCCACAACCGCCTTTTGAAAGCAGGAAAAAGCTTCATTCGTCTGTCCAAGCCGTAGAAATGAGGATCCAAGGTTGTTTTGCGCCTTTGCAAAACCAGGATAAATTTCCAGCGCTTTTTTGAATTGTGTTATTGCCTTCTCCGGATGTCCGGTTTCGAGCCATGCATTTCCGAGATTGTAATAGGAAGCTGGTGAGGCGGGATCCAATTCAGCGGCCTTCTGAAAATGGCTCATCCCTTCATTGATTTGCCCGATTCGCATCAATGCATCGCCGAGATTGTTTTGAGGCTCGACGAAATCAGGCTTAAGCTCCAGCGACTTGTTAAGAAGTGGAATCGCATCGGTCATCTGGTTTTTTTCCAAAAAAATGTAGCCTAGATTATTGTAAGCCAGAAAAGCATCCGGGTCTTTGGCAATCGTCGTGCGCCACAACGTTTCATTATCCGAATACATCGCGGTTTGTTTCCATGTCAAAAAGGCCAGCAGCGGCAGCAAAACGGCGGCGCATCCAAAAAGCGCCGCAGGCTTCTTAAAATGTCCGGCAAGCCGTGCGGTCAATCCCGCGAACAATGCAATGACGCCAAGGCTTGAAAGATAAACCCAATGATCCCATACAAACGAATAGCGCGCCCCATACGCGTTCATGAACCCCAGCACCGGAAAAAGCGTGCCGGCAAAAAAGAAAACAGCGGCTGCCGGCCCGCGTCCGATTTTCTTTCGTGCCAGCCACAAGGCCGCCAGCGCGGCAAGGGCGGCGATTGGGACGAGCCATTGCCAGAATGAACCGGCATCCGGATTCCAGCGCGGGTAAATGAAGCAAAGATTTTCCGGCCAGAATAATTCGCCCGTGTAAAACCAAAACGCCCGGCCTGCAATCAGGCAGCGTTGCGGAAAAGTCATCGCGAAATCCGATCCCGTCGCGCCGACGTGATTTTTTTCCAGCCACGCGGTCACTCCGGAAAAACCGATTGCGATTGCAAAAAAAGGCAGACTGGGCAACGCGTCTCGGCGCCACTGGATGCGTCCGTCTTTCCACCAGCAAATCAATAAAATCACCGCCGGAAATGAAAACGTCGCCGTCTTTGACAGCAGCGCAGCCAGGAAAAAAATGAAAGCCAGCGCGTAAGCGTTCCACTTTCGCCCCAAATCATCGCCAGCTTTCCAAAACGAATTGAACTGTCCATAAGCCAGTAATGCGCCCAGGAAAAAAACCATCGAAAGCACATTTTTTCTTTCCGTCACCCATGCCACCGATTCGACCATGACGGGATGAAGCGCGAAAATTCCCGCAGCCAGCCACGCACCCGGCACTTCAAGCTTCTGCAACAACTTCCAAAACAACAAGACCGCAATGAGATGCAGGACAACATTTTCGACGTGGTAGGGAAACGTCCAAAATTTCCAGAAATGATAATCAAGCCAGAAGGTCGTGCCCGAGAGCGGATAGTATTGTTGCAATGCCGTCGGGTCGCTCCATATCAAACACAAACCCGGAAAATCCCGCAGCAGCCTCAGGATGTCGGAAGTCCATGATTCATCATCCCAGATGAATGCGCCATGCAACGCGGGCCAGTAAGCCGCGAATGCAACGACGACCAACAGCAGTCCAAAAAGACAAGTCGTTCTCGATGAACGCGCAGGACTTGCCGTTTGGGTTGGTTGCGACATTCTGAAGATTCTATGGTTTGATTTTTTTCAATCATAGGAAAAAAATTCGGCGGTCATAGACCGCCGCATCTTGGAAAACTTTTTAACAAATTGTTTATTTCCGGCGTTTCCAACGGCGCATGGCCAGCAAACCAAGTCCGCCAAAGGCTGACAAGGCGAAAACCGTTGGTTCGGGAACAATCTGAATTAAATCGCTAACTGAAATTTCGCTGACGCTCAGACCGGAAGTAGCAGTGGTTGTAGAATCGTAACGGTAGCCGAATGCAAGTGCGTCAAACTCCTCGGTCGAAGGAGAACTTGCCGTGACACCATCATAAGCGAGAAGAGTGCCGCCAAGCCCAGTGCCGCCAAAAAGGGCATTGGTGATAGTCAGAGTATTCCCTGCGGAAAGCGTCATCTGTAAAAACTCCGTATAGGTGTTGCCTTGGGTCAAACCGGTAAGGCTTTGGCTGCCGGTAGTGCCAACCGAAGTGCCAGTAGGGTTTGCGTAAGTAGCATTGCCGCTGCCACCGTCAAAGAGCAAATCCTGATCAGACGAATTGTTCCCTGCTCCACTCTGCACCGGGCGGGTAATTACATTGGCATTGCCATTCAAAAAGATGCGTCCAACATATCCAACGTAACCATTTGCTCCACCAGTTGCAGCAGTGCCGGCACTTAAATTTCCACCTTGTGAAGGACTGACACCACCTGAATAATACAAACCGATGTCCATTTGAGAATTGATGTTTCCCGACGTAAGAAGAACATTTGACGAATCCTTGAACGTTATGGTTACATCAACATAGTCCCCAACGGTGGCAAGCGTGACGGGTGATGAAGTAAATAGAGCCTCAATCTCCGAAAAGCCGGAAGTTCCGCTAGCTGTTTGAAAATTAAGGGCGTTCGCCGCGATGGAACCTTGCGGAGTATGTCCCGTTTCCCAATTCTCATAAGAGGTTGAAGTGGCCGTGGGAGGAGTGGCCGTTGCGTCATACGTGCTGCCCCCAGTTGAAAACGTGGTGTCGTCGAAAATAGTGTCGCCGAAAGAAGCCAGCGGAACGATGAGCACCAGAGCAATCAAACATGGATTTTTCATAAATGCAATTTTTTGCTGACTGGAAAAAAGCTTAACCGGTTTCTTGAAATCTGTCACTATGAATTTATTGCATCCGTATTTGAAATTTATGCACTCAACAGACCTGACCATCGGCGTCATCTGCGGATTCTTAAATCCTAAAGTTTGTGAAAGGCATAATCCCAAATATATTCACTTTGCGGACGAACCCTATTTCTCTTCCCGGTATGGTAAATTTGCCTCATAAAGTTTAAGCCGCGCCTGGATGGCATCGGCCAAGGGTTGATTGTTTTTGGCGGCGGGAAGATTCAGCGCCCGTCTGGCCGTTTCGACCGCTTTGCCAAATCGTCCCGCCTCCGCGTAAGCCGCCGCCAGCGTATCGAGAAGCTGCGCCGAGCCGCCTTTTGAAAGCTGCCCGGACTGTA
>DASXED010000056.1:0-14564 GCA_036490295.1 Verrucomicrobiia bacterium
GTGGCAAGGCAATCGCGGATGATTTCATCCGCTTTTTCCGGCAGCACGTCGCGCGGATGATTTTTTCCGATGGAAAGCGCCAGTTGCTGCGCGGCTTCGTTGAAATAAACCATTGTCCCGTCGGCGGCAAATTCCATCGCCGCGTTGGGGTTCAACTGCGCGAACGCCGCGAGTTTTTCCCGCTCCTTGATCCGCTGCTCCAATGCTGCGGCCATGCGGTCGAACATTTTCGCAAGCAGTCCGAGTTCATCGTCCGAGGCCGGCAGTCCGGTGCGTGCGGCCAGATCGCCGTCCGCGATTTTCCGGGCTGTTTCCGACAACGTATGCGCCTGTCGCCGGACAAAATACTCGCCGCCCATCCACGCCGCCGCCAGCGACAGAAAACCCACGACGAAGCCGCTCATCGGCAGTTCATAAATATACAGCACCAGCAGCGCCGGCAGGATAACCAGCAACACGCTGCCGACCAATTTCATTCTCACGGTGGAAAATTTCAAAAGGTTTATCTTCATTGCCTGTTCCAAACGGGCGGCAACATAACCCGGAATCCACCGGACGGAAAGCCATTTCAAGCCTCATTCGCCAGCGCCGCCGCGCGACCGCTGGGCAGCTTCTCTAGGTGAAAAATCAAAAAACCGTGAAGAAACTGCCGTATTTCGACGGTTTGCGCTTTCGTCAATTTCAAATTCCCGCCCGCCGCAAAATCTTTTTGCGATAAAATTGCCGCGATTTTTTTTGTCCCGGCGGCCAGATTTGATCGCGTCCAGTCCGGTTCAAGGCCGAGTTCGCGGAGCAGTTTCAATTCAAATGCGAAAATAATTTGCGCCGAAGATTTTTGTTCGCAAAGCCGCTTCAAAAATTCGCGGAACAATTCAAAAATGCCGGGCAGCGGCGTTTCCGTCTCCGTCGCCTGCACGATGAAATTCACCGCGTAAGCCGCCTGCTGCAATTTCAAGATGTCCGCGCGGATCGCGCCATGTGTTTCGGTCAAATTCACTTCGCGCAAATTGTGCAAATCCGAGCTGCGGCTGCGGCTGAATGAAAAATCCGCCTCGTAAAACAAATCCAGTTTTCCGGCAAACGACGATTTGTGCCGCCGCGCGCCTTTTGCCACCGTGGCAACGCGCCCGAAATCCGGCGTGAGCCAGTGGACGATTAGGCTCGTTTCCGTCAAAGGTCGCGTCCGCAAAACGATGCCGTTGGCGGATTCAATCATTTGATTTTCGGCGGCGCGTATTCATTCGCCAGCGCGCCGAGGCTGATGATGTATTTGAAGCCGTCGGCCACGCTCATGTCCAGCTTGATGACGTTTTCCTCCGGCACGATGATCAGAAATCCGCCCGTGGGAATCGGCGTCGTCGGAATGAAAACACATACGCATTTCTTGCCGGTTTTTTGTTCGACTTCATCCGCCTGCTCGCTCGTGATGAAACCGACCGAATAAATTCCCTCGCGCGGATATTCCACCAGCACGACCGTCTTGAACGAACTTTTTTTGCCGGACGTGAACGCCTCGTCCACCTGCTTGATCGTGCCGTAAATTTTGTTCAGCACCGGCACGCGCAACATCATGCTGTCCGCCCACGCAATCATCCGCTTGCCGAAATAATACCGCGTCATCCCGCCGATGACCGACACGATTCCGACCGCCACCGTCAGCGCCAGCAGGCTCCAATACCAGCGCATCGGGCCGGCACCCGCGTTTTCATGCGTGATGGTTGTCGGCAGAAAAAATAGCAGCGAATCGGTGAAACTGGAAACCGTGCCGAAAAACCATTTGACGACCGCCAGCGTGATGACGCCGGGCAGAACGATCAAAAGTCCGGTAAAAAAACTCGCGCGCCAGCGGGCAAAAAAAGATTTCTTCACGCGGAAATTTTAGAACGCCCAGCGATTTGCGCGAGTGAAATCTTTTTGGAAAGATGGCGCAGCAAACGATTCTCCTCGCGCTTCATTTTGCGCCTCAAATCCGGTTTCAAATCGTTGTGGCCGAGCAAATGCAAAATTCCGTGGATGATGTAGCGGACAATTTCCGCCTGCCAGACCGTCTTGAATTTTTTTGCGTGAACGATTGCTTCGTCCACGCAAATGAAAATTTCTCCGTGCATAGGAGCGCGGGCGGCTCGCCCGCGAGTTCCATTTTTAGCATCACGCGGGCGAGCCGCCTGCGCTCCTGCCACCCGTCCAACATAATCAAACGTGATCACGTCCGTCGAACCTTCGTGCTGGAGGAATTTTTCATTGAGCCTTGCCATGTCCATCGCGCAGACGAGATTGATTTCCAATTCAGCGTTTTCAATTTTCAATTCGTCCAAAGCCATGGCAATAATTTTTTTCAGCAGCCGCAAGTTGATTTTCCTCGTCTGCTGGCGGTTCAAAATTGTGATGTTTGAAATTTGAAGTTTCCCTGGAACTTGGCTGTTGGCTGTTGGAGCTTTCATTTCTGTCCGCGATGATCCTCGTAAGCCGCGATGATCCGCTGCACGAGCGGATGGCGCACCACGTCGCGCTTGGAAAATTCCACAATCGCGATATCCTCGGTATTTTTGAGCGCGCGATGCGCTTCAATCAAGCCGGAATTTTTGTGCGGCGGCAAATCCACTTGCGTTTCATCGCCGGTGATGACGGCTTTCGAGCCGTGGCCGAGTCGCGTGAGAAACATCAGCATCTGTTCCGTCGTGGAATTTTGCGCCTCGTCCAGAATGATGAAGGCATTGTTCAGTGTGCGACCGCGCATATAAGCCAGCGGCGCAATCTCAATCGTCGCGCGCTCCATGTGTTTCGCGATTTCCTCGGCGGGGAGCATGTCGTGTAACGCGTCGTGCAGCGGACGCAGATACGGCGTGATTTTTTCGTAAAGGTCGCCCGGCAAAAATCCCAGCGCTTCGCCGGCTTCAACCGCCGGTCGCGTCAAAATGATTCGGGAAACTTTTCCTTCGCGCAAAGCCGCCAACGCTGTCGCCACCGCCAGATAAGTTTTTCCCGTTCCCGCCGGACCGATGCCGAACGTGATGTCGTGCTTGCGGATCGCGTCGAGATATTTTTTCTGCCCGACGGTTTTGGCGGTGACGCCGGGCTTTTTCTCGTGAGTGTTAACGCGGTCGTTGACCAAATCTTTCAAGGTTTCCGCGCCGTCATGTTTCACCACGTTCAACGCGTGCGTGAACTCGCGGTTTTTCACCGGCGAACCAGCCTTCAACATATTTTCCAGCGACGAAAAAAGTTGTTTCGCGCGTTCAACGTCGTCCGCCGCGCCTTCCAGTTTAATCCAGCCATCGCGCGACGTGGCCTTGACGCCAAGTTCGGTTTCCAATGTTTGCAGATTACGCGGCTCGTGGTTGAAAAGCTGTTGCGCGAACCTCGCGTTCTCGAAATGAAGAGTTTCAGTTGCCACAAAAATTCATTTCCCCAATTCCGCCCGCAACTTCGCCGCGATTTCCTTCAACGCCTCCGGCAAGACCGTTGTGTTCGCCAGCACCGGCATGAAGTTCGTGTCGCCGTTCCAGCGCGGCACGACGTGGATGTGCAGATGTTCCGCGATGCCCGCGCCCGCGACTTTGCCGAGGTTGATGCCCACGTTGAATCCGTTCGGCTTCATCACGGCGGTAAGCGCGGCGAGGCAGCGGCGCGTGAGCTTCCACAAATCCGCGAGTTCCTCGTCCGTCAGGCCGTGCAGGTCGGCGACTTCCTTGTAAGGCACGGTCATCAAATGCCCGCCGACGTAGGGAAAACGGTTCAACAGCGCGAAACAGGTGCGGTCGCGCGCGATGACCAGATTTTCCTCGTCGTCGGACGATTGCGCGATACGCGTGAACAAGCCTTCCTTGAGTTCCGGCTTGGGCGACAAAATATATTCGATGCGCCACGGCGCGTGGAGTGTGTCCATGAATTAAGTGTAGGAGTCGAGGTGACGAGACTCAAATTGAAAAATCCTCGTAATCTTAATCGTAATCAAAGTTAAAACGCGCGGCGAATAAAGGAAATGATTTTGTGCGTTTGCCGAAATGAAATTGTCGCGCGAAGGATGCGAAACAGCAATGTTTTCAGTTGTAGCCCCAGGAGAAATGAAGGAAGCGCATAAATTCAATAAAGGCAAAAATAGCCAGCGGTATTCCAATCGCCATCAGAAGCAACCAGACAAAAACGCTAAACAGGTCGTGAAATATTTTAGCCGCATGACGAAGGTTGTCATTCTTGATATTTTGGATCCATTTTTCGTCACGAGGGAATTGCTTTTTGGGAAAAGGTTTTTTTGAATTTATTGATTGAGAAATCGTGATGATTGGCAACAATATGGTTTCTTCTTCGCAATGCGGACAATGATATTTCTCGCCAGTCATTTCTTTTGGAAACAAAAAAGGTTGTCGACACGACTGACAAGTGCCCTTTAATTCCTGTGGCGATGGATTCATTTTACAAATCATCAATCTTCGCGTCTGGGTGAGAATTGAACGACATACCATATTTATCTCGATTGAATGATTCAAGATTTCTTTGAAATTTTTCCTGCTCAATTTCGTTTGGCGCTTGTTTCTGTTGTCGTTTCGTTGGCAATTTTTCGCGCTCTAATTTTCTTACGCGCTTTTTAAGTTTTGCAACGTCCTTCTTGAGGTCTTTTTTTCTCATAAAGTTTT
Source organism: Verrucomicrobiia bacterium (assembly GCA_036490295.1). GTDB lineage: Bacteria > Verrucomicrobiota > Verrucomicrobiia > Limisphaerales > UBA11358 > UBA11358. Next base: position 4,635 of record DASXED010000056.1, read on the forward strand.
AGAATTCAATGCTGCATAATCCAACGCCCATTCATAAATTGATTTTGCCGTTGTCAAAAATTTTGTCCATAAAAAATCCTTCGCCGCCTTCGCGCCCTTCGCGCGACATTTTTGAATCTCAACGGGATTCAATCCTTCAGCCCAGCGTTGACGCGTAGCGGCTACGCTGGGTCATCATCGCAAAATTTTACAACCCTGAAAGGGTTTTATCATTTGCCGCGAACCAATTCAACCCTTTCAGGGTTGTCGCCATTTTGTTCGTTGACCCGGCGTAGTCCGATTTTCAATCGGCCAACGCCGGGCTGATTGATGAAATCCCTTCGGGATTTTTCGATTCGTGTTAATTCGTGAAATTCGCGTCAAAAAACTTCGCGCGACAATTTTATTTTGGAAATTGCCGGTCAAAATCTTTGTGGCTGCCAACCCAGACCCAAATCCAAACGTCGCCGTCAAATCTTTGGGCGACGGCGCGGTAATCGCGGGTGACGCGCACCGACCAAAAGCGCGCGTCAGAACGCAGCCGTTCCAGTTGCAACGACGGATGCGCGGGATTGTCCAAAAATTTTCGATAAGCGGCGCGTGCGGCTGATTTGATTTCCGGCGGCAGCGCGCGGTAAGCTTTCCAGAATTGCGCCGCGCCGAGCGATTTCACGATTATTTGTCAAAATCTGCATCGCGCAATTCAGAAAACGCGGCGGGATTATTTTTGAACTGCGCCGCGATTTCGTCGCCCAAAACTGTGAGCGCCGGACGTGGGCTGGCGTTGGCAATGATGCGTTCCCATTTCAAATCGCCGTTGAGTTCCGGCAAAATGGAGGGCAAATCTTCGACAAGCCGTTCGCGTTCTGCCGAAGGCAACGCTTGAATCGCCTTTTCAATTTCAGCCACCGTGCTCATTGTTGAATATAATACTCCGGCATCAGTGCGGCGTAAAATCCTTTTTATCATGTGGCCACTTCATTTGAACAAACTTAAAATCGCCGCTGCCGCGCGTCCCGCCGCACCGGGTTCGCCGAGCGAGGAAATGATTTTTGCGAGTTGCGATTTGATTTTCGTCCGACGCGATTCGCCCTGCAACAATTCCAACGCCGCGCGCGAAATATTTTCCGGCCTCGCATCGCCTTGGACGAATTCAGGATAAATTTCCTCGCCAGCCAGAATGTTCGGCATCGTCAGCGATTTCACGGTCACGATGCGCTTGGCGATTTCGTAAGTGAGCCACGAGGTTTTGTAGAGCGTCACAGTCGGCACGCCGAAGAACGCGCATTCCATCGTCACCGTGCCCGTCGAGGCGATGGCGACATCCGTTTCGGCCAATGCCCAAGGCAATTCACCGATTTGAATCTCCACATTTGCTCCGAGCGATTTTGCCAGTTGCAACAGCGTTTGATTTGGCAAAACCATTTTTACTTTCGCCGCCGGCAATTTTCCCCGAATCATTTTAAGCGCGTCAAACATCACCGGCAAATGCCGTTGCAATTCGCTTTTGCGGCTGCCGGGAAGCAAAAGAATTTTTGGTGAAGCCGCTGAAACTTCTGACTTCTGACTTCTTAATTCTGACTTCAACCTTTCCACCATCGGATGCCCGACAAATTCCACGCGCAACTGCGGCACGCGCTGTGCATACCAATCCTTCTCGAATGGAAAAATACTTAAGAGCAGATCGTAATCCGCCGCCAGCAGATTCGCGCGGCCCGGACGCGACGCCCAGACTTGCGGCGAGACGAACTGGACGATCTTCGGATTCCATTTTGAGAACGGATTGTTGCGGACGTATTCCTTGACCGCGTGGCCGAAGCGCAGGTTGAACCCGCCGTAATCCACACCGATGACGACGTCCGGTTTGCGTTCGATGGCGAGCGCGAGCAGTTGATTGAACAGCCGCCGGAACTTGAAATAATTTTTCAGCACGTCGGAAATGCCGATGACCGAATGCTGCGTCAGGTCAAACGCCAGTTCGACTCCGGCGGCGGACATCTTCGCGCCGCCCGCGCCGAAGAATGTTGCGTCCGGCAATTTCCCGCGCAGCGCGGAAGCTAGTTCTGCCGCGAGCAAATCTCCGCTCGCTTCACCGGCGATGAGCATGAAGGTTTTTGGTTTCACTTTTTAAATCTTCCTGATTTCAAGGTAAGAGAATCACTTGAAAGCATCGGCGTAATTATGCGAAGTCGTGTAATTACCTGCTCGATTGTAATTTTCTTGGCAAGAAAATCCTCTTGAAGCTGGCAAATAATCGGTGGGCCACCAGAAGAACTTATCGCCCCAGTTCCGGCAGTGCCAGACAGAGTGTTCACGAAATAATCGTATGTCTCTTCAATCAGTTTTTGCCCATCTTCAAACCATTTTGGCTGCTCAATATCCTTTATGACTAGAGGACTATGGCAGTATGACGAAAGATCATTCCATCGTCTCTTTAGAATCTTAATGTCCCACTCGGCAATTTTTGGAATACGCGGTTCTTCAGCCCGAAGTGCATTTGCAAATTTACACATCAGCGTGTAATTCGATTCAACGTCGGACAATACTGTAAACAGACCATCCTTTTTTCGACATCTATCTACAACTTCTCGCGTAAGTTTAGTGGTCAAGCACGCCGCAATTATTGTGAACATCAATTGCTCAATTCCGGTGCGCATTTCAAATGCTGCATACATTAGAAATGATGAGTTCTTTCCATTCTTAATTGCTTCTTGAAGTAATGAATGAGCCTGAATTATACACCATCCTGCATCCTTATTGCGTTGAGTAAAAAGCGTTGGGTGCGTTCGTCGAGGTGAATTCATTGCGTTAAGATTTTTAGTTTTGAATCTGCCGCGTGATTTCAAACGCCAGATCCAGCGCGTGTTCGGCGGATTCGCCGCTGCTATCGGCTGGAGATGGCAAACCACCGTCTTTTGGCAGTTTTTCCGGCTTTGATGATTGGAATCGAGCTAAAGTGCCTGTTTCTAGGGATTTATAAATCAGAGTTGAGCCAAAAAAAATCGGGGGAACGGCTTTCAAATTCGGGGGAAGGCTTAAAAAATCGGGGCAAACCCAAAAAAAACGTGGGCAACCGTTCACAAATTCGGGGCAGCTTGGGAAAAAGTCGGGGGAACCGTCCAAATAATCGGGGGAGGAGCTTTCAAAACCGGGGGAATACTTCCCGAAATCGGGGCGGAAGGTTTTAGATTCGGGGCGGCGGCTTTTGAAACCGGGGCAGCGACCTTCAAATTCGGGGGAATGTCTGAATGGATTGCGGCGCGACCAGACAGGTCGGGGACAGTTGGCTGATGAACCGGGATGTTGTTTTTGATTCATGGCTTCGCGCCTTTGCGTCTTGGCGTTAAAACTTTTTTATTTTATCTGCTGAATCTGCCGCGTGATTTCAAACGCCAAGTCCAGCGCGCGTTTGGCGGATTCGCCGCTGACCATCGGGGTTTGCTGCGCGCGGACGCATTCGACGAAATGTTGCAGTTCGAGCTTGAGCGGTTCGTCCTTCGCAATCGGCACAGGTTCGCGCACGATTTTTTTTCCGGCAAACTGGCTGACGATGGTCGAGTCCTTGCCGATGCCGAGCTTGGCGGCGAGAACTTTTTTCAGCAGCGAACTTTCTTCCTCACCATCGCGGGCGACGCGATAGATGAATCCTTCCTGCACGCGGTAATCCAGCGAGATGTAGCAAGGATTGGTCGGGCCACTGAAGACGCGGATCTTGCGCATCCGTTCCGGACTGACGCGGCTGGCAGTGAGGTTGGCGACGCAGCCGTTGGCGAAGCGCAAGCGCACGTTGGCTATGTCCTCGCTCTTGCTCAACACGGGAATGCCCACGCCGTCCACGCTGGTCACGGGTGATTTCACGAACGCGAGAATGACATCAAGATCGTGAATCATCAAATCCAGCACGACGCCGATGTCGGTCGAGCGGGCAGGGAAGGGCGACAGGCGATGGCACTCGATGAACTTCGGCTCGGTGGCGACGGTCTGGAGAAATGTGAAAACGGGATTGAACCGCTCAACGTGACCGACTTGCAGGACACAGTTTTTTTGCTGCGTGAGTTCGCAAAGTTCGGCAGCCTGCTCGGAATTGTCGGTCATCGGTTTTTCGACGAGGACGTGTTTGCCTTGCGCGAGCAATTGTTTGGCAATGTCAAAATGTGTGACGGTCGGTGTGACGATGTTGAGCGCGTCGGAATTTTCAGCGGCTTCGGCGATGGAATGGAAGACGCGCGCATTATATTTCGCGGCAATTTTTTTTGCGGTGTCGGCGTGCGCGTCGTAAATGCCGGTGAGTTCGACTTCACCGACGGCGGCAAGTTCGGAATAAATGCGGGCGTGATGTTGTCCGAGTGAGCCGGTGCCAAGAACGGCGACTTTAATCTTTGAAGCCATGCGTCCAGTGTGGGGTCGTAACTTTCAACTTTCAACTTTCAACTTTCAACCGTTAGACTGTCGCCGTGCCAGTTCTTGCTTACATCATCGTCGCGGTCGTGGCGTATCTGCTCGGCTCGATACCGACAGGCTTTCTTGTGGCAAAGGCCAAAGGCATTGATATCCGCGCCGCCGGCAGCGGCAACATCGGCGCGACGAACGCCATGCGCGTGCTGGGAAAACCGGCGGGAATTTTTGTGTTGTTTATGGATGCGCTCAAAGGCTGGATGGCTTGTTTTTGTGGAATGTTAGTTTGTGTTTATTGTTTTTCCCCAAATCATAATGTAGAAATAAATTACTCTCATGCAAATTACGAAGCCGCCTTTAACCAATTTGCAGAACCTCATTTAATTCTTGCCGGAATTTTCGCCGTGCTTGGTCACAATTACACTTGCTGGCTAAAATTCAAGGGCGGCAAAGGCGTCGCGACGACGGCGGGGGTTTATCTCGCGCTCGCGCCGGTCGCGCTGGGCATCGCGCTGGCGGTTTTCATCTTGGCCATTTTGATCACGCGCTACGTTTCAGTCGGTTCAATTGTCGCGGCAGTCGCGCTGCCAATTGCAGTTTGGTTCACGAATGAAAATTTATTTTTGAGGATTGTCACGATTGCGCTCGGCGCGATGGCTATTTTGAAACATAGAAAAAATATGCAACGGCTCATGGCTGGAACAGAAAGCCGCCTCGGCAAAAAAACTTCAACGGAGGCTGTGAAATGAAAATTACTGTCCTCGGTGCGGGCGCGTGGGGAACGGCGCTGGCCAAAGTGATGCACGATAACGGCAATGCCGTGACGCTTTGGGACAAAGACGCGGGTTTGCTCGAACAACTTTTGCGCGGCCACAACGAAAAGTATTTGCCCAAGGTGGAATTGCCGGCGAATTGGAAAACAGAATCGGATTTTTCAAAAGCAATCGGCGGCGCGGAATGTCTCGTGCTGGCGATTCCGTCGGAGGCATTTCGTTCGGTCGCGGCAAAATTGAAAGGCCATCCTGGAACTTTAGTCAGCGTCACGAAAGGAATTGAATTTGAGACCGGCGAAACGATGAGCCGCATTTTGCGTGAACACGCTCCGGCAAATCGCGTCGCCGCGCTTTCGGGTCCAAGCTTCGCGCGCGAGGTTGCGTTGGGAATTCCAACGACTGTCGTTTGCGCGAGCGAAAGCGACGCGACGGCGAAAACCGTACAGGGACTTTTTCATCGCCCGGAATTTCGCATTTACCGCAGCACGGATATTCTTGGCGTGGAATACGGCGGCGCGCTGAAAAATATCATCGCCATCGCCGCCGGTGTGAGCGACGGACTCGGTTTTGGTGACAACACAAAGGCCGGTCTCGTCACGCGTGCGTTGTCGGAAATCCGGCGGCTCGGCGTCGCGTGCGGCGCGCAGGCGAAGACTTTTTCAGGCTTGAGCGGCCTCGGCGATTTGATGCTGACGTGTTTTTCAAGACAAAGCCGCAACCGCGATTTGGGCGAACGGCTTGGTTGCGGTGAAAAAATGGAAGCGATTCAGGCGTCGCATCCGAAATTGGCCGAAGGTTATCCGACGGCGCGTTCGGCGCACCGGCTGGCGCGGGAGAAAAAAATTCCCGTGCCGATCATTGATGAAGTTCACGCGATGCTTTATGAAAATAAAAACCCCAAACAGGCGGTGCGCGATTTGATTTCGCGCGCGTTCAAGGCGGAAGATTGATTTTAGAGTGATGAAAAGGCAACTTACAAAAGTTGAGATGAACTACGAAGACCGAAGTGAGGCTGTAAATGCCATTTTGACAACCGCCGAGACACAAAGAACACCAAATTGTTTTTCTTTGTGCCTGGCGGTTGGAATTTTCTCCGTTAGTTTTCGCATTTCCATTTCCGCGCGGAATCTTTACGCTGCCGGCAAATGAAAGGCATCATCCTTGCCGGCGGCGCCGGTTCGCGGCTGTATCCGCTCACGCTCGTCGCGAGCAAACAGCTCCAGCCGGTTTTTGACAAGCCGATGGTTTATTATCCGCTCACGACGCTCATCGAGGGCGGCATCCGCGAGATTTGCCTGATCTCCACGCCGCACGATCTGCCGCGCTTCAAGCAGTTGCTCGGCGACGGCGGCGCGTGGGGCTTGAGCATCGAATATCGTGAGCAGCCGAAACCGGCGGGCATCGCGCAGGCGTTTCTCATCGCCGAAAGTTTCATCGGCAAGGACAACGTGACGCTGATTTTGGGTGACAACATTTTTTACGGCGGCGATTCATTTTACAAGGCGTTTGCCGAATTCAAAAGCGGCGAGACCATTTACGGTTATCACGTCAACGACCCGGAACGCTACGGCGTCGTCGAGTTTGACGCTGATGGCAAGGCAGTTTCAATTGAGGAAAAACCGAAATCGCCAAAAAGCAATTACGCCGTGCCGGGACTTTACATTTGCGACAATCAAGTCGTGGACATCGCAAAAAACTTGAAGCCGTCCGCGCGCGGCGAACTGGAAATCACCGCCGTGAACGTGGAATATCTCAAACGCGGCGCATTGCGCGTGCAACGGCTGGCGCGCGGGTTCGCGTGGCTGGACGCCGGCACGAGCAGCAGCCTGCACGAGGCCAGCGCGTATGTGCAGACGATTGAAAAACGCGCTGGCATAAAAATCGGCTGTCCCGAAGAAGCGGCGTTTCGGCAAAATTTTGTCTCGCTCGCGCAACTGGAAAAAATTGTCGGCGCGATGCCGAATTGCGAATACCGCGCGTATCTGGAAAATGAAGTTGTGGCGGAGGCAAAACGGTTGCAGAAATAAAAAACCACAGATGAACACAGATTTTCACAGATTTATTTCTGAAAACTTTACATCACAATTCTTATCCGTGTTTCATCTGTGGCTAAAAATATGATTTTACTTTTAGGTGCATCCGGCTATATCGGCGAAGCGTTCGCACGCGAATTGCAGCGGCGGAAAATTGATTTTTTGCCGCTCGCGCGCAGGCAGGCGGATTACACGCGATTCGATTTGCTGCTGGAATTTCTCAAATCAAAAAAGCCGGAATTCGTGATCAACGCCGCAGGCTACACCGGCAAGCCCAACGTGGATGCCTGCGAATTGCACAAGGCCGACACACTTTTGGGCAACACGCTTTTGCCGCAAACCATCGCGCACGCATGCGCGGCGGAAAAAATTCCGTGGGGCCACGTTTCCAGCGGCTGCATTTTTTCCGGCGCGAAAATTGTTGAGAACGGAAAAACGCGCACTGAAAAAGATTTCACCAAACCGGAACCCCGTGAGATGGTCAAAAATTCGCCGGCCAAAATTCGCGGCTTCACGGAAACCGACACTCCGAATTTTTCCTTCCGCGACGGCCCATGCAGCTTTTACAGCGGCACAAAGGCGCTGGGCGAGGAAGCCATTGCAAACATTGGTCACAGTTACGTCTGGCGATTGCGGATTCCATTCGACGAATTTGACAACACTCGAAATTATTTGAGCAAAGTGCAGCGTTACCAGAAGGTTTATGACAACGTAAATTCAATTTCCCACCGCGCAGATTTTGTGAAGGCTTGTCTTGATACTTGGGAATTGCGCGCTCCGTTTGGCGCTTACAACGTGACAAATTCGGGTTTTGTCACGACGCGGCAAGTTGTTGGATTGATCGAAAAATTTTTGAAGCCGAAACGGAAGTTTGAATTCTGGGCGAGCGACGAGGAATTTTACAAAGTCGCCGCCAAAACGCCGCGCTCAAATTGCGTGATGGACGTTTCCAAGCTGCTGGCTGTGGGCGTAAAAATTCGCGGCGTCGAGGAAGCGCTCGAAGATTCGCTCAAAAACTGGAAGCCGGAAAATTGAGCCACAGATGGACACAGATGAAACACAGATTTGTTTCAGGCATGTTTTTTTCTTTATCTGTGTTTCATTTGTGAAAATCTGTGGCTAAAGAAAAATGAATCTACTCATCACAGGCGGCGCGGGGTTTATCGGCTCGAACTTGATCCAGCATGTCATTGACGATGCGCGCATCGTCAAACTGGTCAATGTTGATTGTTTAACTTACGCCGGGCATCTGGCGAATCTTGAAAATGTTTCCAAACATCCGAAATGCGTTTTTGAGAAAGTGGATTTGCGTGACAAGGCGGCGACGTTGCAAGTGGTGGAGAAATATACCATCACGCACGTCATGCACCTCGCGGCGGAATCGCACGTGGACCGTTCCATCACCGGGCCGGGTGATTTCATTTCCACGAACATCATCGGCACATTCAATTTGCTCGAAGCCTGTCGTGGATTTTGGAATGGAAATTTTTCCGATAAAAAATTTCATCACGTCTCGACCGATGAAGTTTACGGCTCGCTTGGCGCGACGGGACTTTTCACCGAGACAACGCCTTACGCGCCGAACTCGCCGTATTCCGCGAGCAAGGCATCCAGCGATTTTCTGGTGCGCGCGTATCATCACACTTACGGATTGCCGACGGTCATCACGAACTGCTCGAACAATTACGGCCCGTTTCAATTTCCCGAAAAACTGATTCCCGTCATCATCCAGAACGTGCTCGCGAAAAAAGCGATTCCGGTCTATGGCGACGGAATGAACGTGCGCGACTGGCTTTACGTCCGCGATCACGCCGAGGCGCTGTGGACGGTTTTGCAAAAAGGAAAACTTGGCGAGACTTACAACATCGGCGGCCACAACGAATGGACGAACATCAAAATCGTGGAATTGATTTGCGACACGATTGACGAATTCGCGCCGCAACTCGGCGGCAATTCGCGGAAATTGATTTCGTTCGTGAAAGACCGGCTCGGCCATGACCGGCGTTATGCGATTGACGCGACGAAGATTCAGCGCGAACTTGGCTGGACGCCCGCGCACAAATTCGAGCAAGGCATTCGCAAAACGATTCGCTGGTATCTGGAAAATCAGGCGTGGGTCAAAACTGTTTTGCAAAAATAATTGGCTGAACGTCTTAACTCTTTGCGCTTTCAAAGCGTCTATCAATTCATGTTTGCTCTGCGCCAATCAATTTTATGTCTCCTGCTCGCGTTGGCATTTTGTTTTAGCGCGAATGCGGCGCAGACGAATTCGCTCGTCTGGCACAAAACCGTTGACCGCGTGGATGCCGATATTCGCGGGGAAACATTATTGCCCTTGCTCGAAACGATTGCGATTGACGCCGGCTGGCGCGTGTATGTCGAGCCGGGAACGGCACGAACGATTTCGGCGAAATTCAAAAATCTTCCGTCCGGCGACGCGCTGAAAATGTTGCTGGGCGATTTGAATTTTGCGCTTGTGCCGCAAACCAACGCGATTGCGCGACTTTATGTTTTTACAACCAAAATACAAAATGCCACGCGCCTGGTGGCTTCGGGAAAATCCGCCAAACACGTCCCGAATGAATTATTGATCCGCGTCAAACCGGGCACGGACATTGACGCGCTGGCGAAACTGCTTGGCGCGAAAATCGTGGGCCGCATGGACAAGCTGGGCATTTATCTTTTGCAATTCGCCGACGCGGACGCGACGGACGCCGCGCTGGCGCAACTTAGAAGTGACAGTGACGTGC
>DASXED010000068.1:0-13235 GCA_036490295.1 Verrucomicrobiia bacterium
TTCGCCATCAACACCGATGGCACGGGTTTTACGAATCTGCATAGTTTTACGGCATCCTTTGGTTCTTATCCTTTTTATGCCAATAACGATGGAGCTAATCCTCTTGATGGATTGATTTTATCAGGCAACACCCTGTATGGGACGACGGATAGTGGCGGTATGTATGGTGACGGCACGATATTTTCCATCAACACCAATGGCATGAGTTTTACGAATTTGTATTCTTTCACAGCAACTTCTTATCCTGGTTTTCCATATACCAACAGCGATGGAGGTTCACCATTAGGCGGATTGGTTTTATCGGACAACACCTTGTATGGGACAACGAAGTTTGGCAGCAGTTCAGGCAGAGGCGCGGTGTTTGCTATTAACACCGACGGCACCGGTTTTACGAACCTTTATAGTTTTATTGGCACTGGCGGAAGTAATCCGGAAGCCGGCTTGATTGTGTCTGGCAACACACTGTATGGGACGACATTTGCTGGCGGCAGTTCGGGCTATGGCAACGTGTTCAGGGTCAATACCGATGGCTTGGATTTTACAAACTTGCATGGTTTCCCTTCTTATTATCCTACCAACAGCGATGGAGCCAATCCGCAAGCCGGATTGATTTTATCGGGCAACACATTATATGGGACAGCAGAGGATGGCGGCAGTTCGGACAGTGGCACTGTATTCGCGGTCAACACTGATGGCTCAAGTTTTACGAACCTGCATAGTTTTACTGGCGGCGATGGGCTAGAACCTGTTGCCGGATTGATTTTATCGGGTAACACATTGTATGGGACTACATCTCAAGGCGGCAGTTCGGACGATGGCACTGTGTTCTCGATCCACATTGATGGTTCAGGTTTTACGAATCTGCATATTTTTACTGGCAGCGACGGGGTCATTCCAGATGCCGGATTGATTTTATCGGGTAACACATTGTATGGGACTACGAGTCGAGGTGGCAGTTCAGGTGTTGGCACGGTGTTTAGTCTTTCGTTGCCGGCGCCACCACAACTGGCAATTATTTTTTCTGGAATCAAAATTATTTTGACGTGGCCAACGAATGCCATCGGGTTCATTTTGCAATCCACCACGAATCTTGTTTCATCAGCGATTTGGAGCACGAATTTGCCTTCACCAGTCGTCGTCAACGGACAGAACAGCGTGACCAATCCCATTTCAGGAACACAACAATTTTACCGGCTTGTCCAGCAGCCATAGCAATTTGGCAGGGCGCGTCGCTCCGTGCGCGCCGTTCGGATGGTTGCTTGATGTGTGAAAAGTTCACCCCGTTCGCGGCGGGCAGAGGACTACCCGCCCTACCGCGATTGCACCAAAACGCGGAAGGCGCGGCCAAGATGTTCCGGGTGCGTGAGGGTTTGAAATTGCCGCGTGCGGTTTGCGTTCCATTCAAAAGATTTTTCCTGCAAGGTTTTTTCCAGAATCTGCGTCAGGAATTTTGTTTGCGTGGAAAACATTTCGGTTTTCAATCCGGCTGCTTCCCCGGCTTTTTGAATGGCGGAAAAATTGACGTGCGCGGTCAAATCCTGTTCGCCGGCGTTGGCCAGAATGTCGTCCGTCACATGATGGCGAAAATAGGCGCGCAATGTGCCGCGCGTGCGCGCGGGGGAAAACATTTCGTCGGCGGTCAGGCCGTAATCAATGGTCAGAAGTTTTCCGCAATTCAAAATGTTCGCAGCTTCGCGCCACCAGTTTTCGGCGGCGGGGGAAATTTCGACGGTGTAATTGTCGGGCAAAACCGCCAGAAGCGCAGATGGCAGATGGCAGATGGCAGACAACGAATCCAATTCCGGCTTCTGGCTTCTGGCTTCTGGCTTCTGAATTTTCGCCCAGACGAATTTTTCGCCTTCGACGGCGACGCCCCACTCGAACCACTTTTTGTTTTTGGCGTCCCAGCCGAGGCGGTGGACGGGAAATGCGTCGAGAAGTTCGTTGCTGAAGATCACTCCGTTCAGTTGAGGGTTGAAGGTTGAGGGTTGAGAGTGCAGCCAGCGGACATTTGAAAAATCCTTGAGGGTTTTCTTCTGCCATTCCCGGCGGCGCGCGGACGGCTCGATGATGCCGTATTCGATTTGCCCGAAAAGTTCGGGGCGGTTCAATTGCAGCCAGTTCAAAATGTCAGCGGCGAGTTTTCCGTCGTGCGCGCCGGCTTCAATCAAGTTGAGGGTTGAAAGTCGGGGGTTGATGGTTTTAACTTCTTCGAGCCAGCGGGCGAATTGGAACGCGAGCAGTTGCCCGAATAAATTTCCAACGCCGACGCTGGTGTAAAAATCGCCGTGGCGGCCGACATTGTCCTTTTGCGTTTCATAATAGCCGAGGCCGGGGCAGTAGAGCGCAAGTTCCATGAAGCGGGCAAAGGGCAGAACGCCGGTTTTGGCGGCCTCGCGGCGGATGAGTTCAAATAAAATTTTCATTGCTTGCGTTTGGCGCGGCTTTCGGTAAAATGCGCGCAACAGATGAGGCTTTATGGCTAAAATAGATGCGTTTTTCAACTTGATGTTCGAGCAGCGGGCGTCTGACTTGCACATGTCCTCCGGCAACCCGCCGATCTTGCGCATCAATGGCGAGCTTCAGCGCGTGGATTATCCGCCGCTGGAAAACGACTCGCTCAAGGCGATGCTCTACGAAATCGCGCCGGATTACAAAATCAAACTGTTCGAGGAAACGGGCGACGTGGATTTCGGCTACGAAATTCCGAACATCTCGCGCTTTCGCGTGAACTTTTTCAACCAGAGGCTTGGCGTGGCCTCCGTGTTCCGCCAGATTCCCAGCCGCGTGCTGTCGTTCGAGGACTTTGAAAAATTCGACGCGCCGCTGCCCGCCGTGCTCAAAAAATTCGCCATGCTGCACAAGGGGCTGGTCGTCGTCACCGGGCCGACGGGTTCCGGCAAATCCACGACGCTGGCGGCGATGGTGGATTACTGCAATAAAAACCGCAAAGACCACATCATCACGGTCGAAGACCCGATTGAGTTCGTGCATGAGAGCAAAAACTGCCTCGTGAACCACCGCGAAGTCGGCATTCACACCAAGTCGTTTGCCGCCGCCTTGCGCGGATCGTTGCGCGAAGACCCGGACATCATCCTCATCGGTGAAATGCGCGATCTGGAAACCATCGAGCTGGCGCTGACCGCCGCGAGCACCGGCCATTTGGTCTTTGGAACCTTGCACACGCAAAGCGCGGCAAAGACGGTGGACCGCATCATTGACGTTTTTCCGGCGGATCAGCAGAACAAAATCCGCCAGACCCTTTCCGAGTCGTTGAAAGGCATCGTGGCGCAAACGTTGTTCAAGCGCACGGACAAGAAAGGCCGCGTGGCCGCGTTTGAAATCCTGGTTTTCACCACCGCCATCGCCAACCTCGTGCGCGAAGGCAAGACGCACCAGATTCCCGGCATGATCCAGGTCGGCAAAAAGATCGGCAACCAGCCGCTCGACGACCACATCATGGAACATTTGCGGATGAAACGCATCGCGCCGGAGGACGCCTACGACAAGGCGCTTGACAAGAAAAAATTCCGCCCGTTCCTCGCGCATCCGCCGGAAGACGATGACGCCTGATTATGCGCCGCCCGGAACTGGATCAAATTTTAAGCACGATGCTTGCCTCGCAGAAGGAAGTGTCGGATTCGCTGTTCACCGTGGGTCGCCCGTTGCAGGTCGAATCCTACGGCGAACTCAAACCGGTCGCGTTCAATCCGCCGATTGAAAATCTCACGCCGTTCCAGACCGAAATGATCGCGCTCAATCTCATCGGCGACAATCTTCACCTGGTCGAGCATCTGCTGAAGCACGGCTCCTGCGATTCGGCCTACGCGCTTACGGACAAGGCGCGTTTCCGCGTCAATGTTTTTTCGCAGCGCGGAAATTATTCCGCCGTCTGCCGCCAGTTGACCACGGCCATCCCGACGCTTGAAAAACTGGGGCTGCCGGATATTTTCAAGGAGCTTCCGAAGGAAAAAACCGGGCTGATTCTCGTCACCGGCGCGACCGGCTCCGGCAAATCCACCACTCTGGCGGCGGTTCTGAACGAGATCAACCTGGTCAAGGCGGTTCACATCGTCACGCTCGAAGACCCGGTGGAATTCGCGCACCCGCACAAGAAGGCCACTTTCAACCAGCGCGAGCAGGGCATTGATTTTGATTCGTTCGCCAACGGCCTGCGCGCCGCGCTGCGCCAGGCGCCCAAGGTGATCCTCGTCGGCGAAATGCGCGACCAGGAGACGGTGAGAATCGCGTTGAGCGCGGCGGAAACGGGGCACCTGGTCTTGAGCACGCTGCACACCGTCAACGCGGGCGAAACCGTCAACCGCATTCTCGGCATGTTCGAGTCCGAGGATCAGGAACAAATCCGGATCCGCCTCGCCGATTCGTTGCGCTGGATCGTCAGCCAGCGGCTCGCGCCGAAAATCGGCGGCGGACGCCACGCGCTGCTTGAAATCATGGGGCACAATCTCCGCACCGAGGAAACCGTCCGCATGGGCGAAAGCGAGGGCAAGACCTTTTACGAAATCATCGAGTCGAGCTACACTTTTGGCTGGCGCACTTTTGACCAGGCCTGCGTCGAGGCTTTTGAAAAAGGCATCATCACCGAGGAGACGGCACTGCTCTATTGCAGCAAGCGCGGCGTCACCTCGCGCAGCATTGACAACATCAAAAAGGAGCGCGGCGAAATCACCTCGACCGTCGGGTCGCTGAAGATGCGCGGCGGCCAGCCCTCTGGCGAACCTTCCGCTCCCGGCTCCGGCCTCAAACTCAAATAAAAATGTCCGACGCCTTTGAAACGCAATTCATCACCGCCGCCGACAAACCGGCGCTGGTCGCTCTGTCAAATCCCGAATGGCTTGAAGCGGCAAAAAATGTCTTGAGAAGCCTCGGCTACAAAGCCCATGTCGTCGCGACGCATCCTGAATTTACGATGCGTTTCAGCCAGGTCCGCTATCAGGTTGTCATCACCGAGGAACTTTTTGCCGCCGGCAATCCCGGGGAAAACCTCACGCTCAAATCTCTGCAAATGATGCCCGTCGGCCAGCGGCGTCACGCCACCATCATTTTGATCGGCAACTCGTTCAAGACTTTCGAGCCGATGCAGGCCTTTCAGAAAAGCGTCCACGCCGTCATCAACGGCGCGGAAATCTCCCTGCTCAAGCAGCTCGTCGAAAAAGCCGTGGCCGACAACGACCTTTTCCTCTTCAGCTTCCGCGACGTCCAAAAGCGCATTGCCTCGCTGTGAAGTTCGCGGGCCAATGACTCGCCTTGACCAGGCGCTGGTTGAACGCGGACTTTGTGAAAGCCGCGAACGTGCCAAGCGCGCCATCCTCGCCGGGCAAGTCCGCGTCAATTCCCAGACCGCGCGCAAGGCGAGCGATTCCGTGAAAGCCGAGGACGAAATTTCCCTGGACGCGCCGGAAAAATACGTCAGTCGCGGCGGACACAAGCTCGAACACGCGCTCAAACATTTTCAACTGGACGTTGCCGGGACAATTGCAGTTGATCTCGGAGCTTCAACCGGCGGATTCACCGACTGTCTTTTGCAGAACGGCGTGGCGAAAATTTTTGCCGTTGACGTCGGGCAAGGGCAGCTTGCGTGGAAATTGCGAAAGGACAAACGCGTCGTCGTCATGGAAAAAACCAACGCGCGGCATTTGAAACTGGAGCAGATGCCGAAATCATTTTCGCCCGCCGACATGGCCGTGATTGACTGCTCGTTTATTTCGCTGCGAAAAATTTTGCCGCCTGCGGTTGCTTTATTGAAACCAAACGGCAAAATTGTCGCGCTCGTCAAACCGCAGTTCGAGGCGGGCAAGGCCGAGGCGGACAAAGGCCGAGGTGTCATCACGGATTCCGCCGTGCATGAGCGCGTGATTGAAGAATTGAAAACATTTGTCGCCGCGAAAAATAATTTGAACTGGCGCGGCGTGACGGAATCGCCGCTGCTCGGCCCGGCGGGCAACAAGGAATTTTTGGTGCTGATTGAAAAAACAAGCTGACAAAATAAAACGCATCGGCCTCATCGGAAATTCCGACAAGGCCGCGTGCGCCGCGATCATCCGCAAAGCCGCGCGGCTCATCGAGGCCGCCGGGCGCAAGGCCGTGATTGACGGCGACATCGCGACGCTCGCGCGCGAGTCGGATTTGCTCCTCGTCTTCGGCGGCGACGGCACGATGCTCCGCGCCGCGCGCGACATCGCCGGTTCGCCCACGCCCATCCTCGGCATCAACATCGGCGGACTTGGATTTCTCACCGCCGTTCCTTCCGACCAGTTGCCGCACGCGCTGAAAGAAATCTGGAGCGGCAATTTCAAATTTGAATCGCGCGCGCTGATCGAAGCCACGGGAACTTGCAACGGAAAACAAATCCGCGAAACCGCGCTCAACGACATCGTCGCCAGCCGCGGCACCGGCGCTCGGCTCATCACGCTTGACGTGAGCGTGGACGGCGAACTCATCACGCGCTACCGCTGCGACGGGCTTGTCATCAGTTCGCCGACCGGCTCGACGGCATATTCTCTCGCGGCGGGCGGCGCAGTGGTTTTGCCGACGGCAGAAGTTTTTGCGCTCACGCCGATCTGCCCGCACGCGCTTTCAAACCGCTCCATCATTTTGCCGCTCAATTCAAAAATTTCCGTGAAGGCAATCAGTCCGCATCCCGCGACGGTTTTGAGCGTGGACGGCCAAGTCGTCGCGGAACTTGACGCAAATGACGAAGTCACGATTCGCCGCAGCCGCCGCGCAATCCGCCTGATGCACTTGGCGGACAATTCATTTTTGGAAGCGTTGCGCCGTAAACTGCAATGGCGCGGAGCTTATCTGTAAATGAAAAAGGAAGAATGAAGAATGAAGAAACAATAAATTTGCGCGCGACGAATCTCATCCATTCTTCATTCTTCATTCTTCATTCTTCATTCTAAAAATGGTCCGGCTCAAAGACATTGCCAAGCACATCGGCGTTTCCGTGATGACCGTCTCGAAGGCGTTGCGCGATGCGCCGGACGTTTCCGCCGCGACGAAGGCCAAAATAAAATCGCTCGCCGCGCAGATGGGTTATGTGCCCGATTCCAGCGCGCAAGGATTGCGGACAAAGACGACGAAACTTTTCGGCGTCGTCATCCCGTCCATCACAAATCCGGTTTTCGCGCGGATTATTTTTGCGATTGAAGAACGCACGCACGAACTCGGCTACGACGTCCTGCTCGGGCATTCGCTCAACCAGCCCGAGCGCGAGGAAATTTGCATCCGCCATTTCCTTTCGCGGCGCGTGGACGGACTTTTCATTTCGCCGGTTTATCGTTTCGAGGCCGAGGCGCGGATTTACCAGGAAATTCTCGCGCGAAAAACGCCGGTGGTTTTGCTCGGCTCGCCTGCGCCGTTCTGCAAAAATTTTCACAGCGTCGAAATTGATGAACTCATCGCCAGCTACGACGTGACGCGGCATCTGTTGAATCTCGGCCACAAACGCATCGCCTATTTCACCGGCCCGCAGGTCGCACCGTGGGCGCACGAGCGCTTCAACGGCTACCGCCGCGCGCTGCGCGAGGCCGGGCTGGACGTGGACGACCGGCTCGTTTTTCAATCCGGCAGCACCATTGAAGACGGCACAAGCACCGCGCTGCAAATGCTCAACGAATCATGCGACGCGACCGCGATCCAGGCCGTCAACGACCTCGTCGCCATCGGCTGCGCGGACGCATTGCTTTCGCAGGGATTGAAAATTCCCGATGACATTTCCATCACCGGCTTCGGGAACATTTTGCTGACGGAACATTTCCGCGTGCCGCTGACGACCGTTCGCCAGCCGAAATTCCGCCTGGGAATCGCCGCCATGGAAATGATGATGGGTTTGATTCGCGGCGAAAGCGTGCAATCCAGGCGCCTGCCCGCCGAACTGGTCGAACGCAAAAGCTCCGCGCCGCTGAAAGCCGTCTAAACGAACGCGGCTCAACAGCCTGGAAAATCTTTTGCCGGCATCGAAGCCGGAAAAAATAAGCCGGCTTATTTTTCCGGCTGAATTTGAGCGTTCTCCTTTTTTCGGCGGCATTTCCTTCCGATCAGCCAGTCGAGCGAAATAACGCCCGCGCCAAATGCCAGAACCGTCAGCGTCATCATCAGAAACGGAAACGGCGCCGCCTGCACAAATTTGTCCGAATCGGAAAAGATTGATTTCAACGCCTCGGAATCGGCGGTGACATAGGCGATGACCATGTCGAACGCGAGCGCGAACGCGACGAGCCGCGAACCGAGTCCGGCCATCAGCAGCAGCCCGCCAAAACATTCCATGATGGCGACGATCCACGCGTTCGCCTCCGGCATCGGAATGTTGAGGCTCTGAAAAAATTGGACGACGTGCTGGATGTTTTCCAATTTGCCCTTGCCGGTTTCAAAAAACTGCCAGCCCCAGTAAAGCCGGATTGCCAAAAGAAATGGCGACTGCAAAAGCTTGGCGGCGCAAACAAATCCGCAACAGCATTTTTCAAAAATGTTTTTGCCGGAATTTTTGGGTTCGTTGCCTGTCATGATTTTTTCCTTTTGATTGATTGTTCCAAACCGCAAAACCAGCAGAGCGCCGCCCAGCTTGAAAACCAATTTTGAATCGTCCCGCCTAGATTGCCGGGAATTTCCAACCCGACAAGCTCCGCGCAGGCTTTTTCCAAAGTCGCGCCGCCTTGCAGCGCGGACAAAAGGCGGAATTGCCCCGGTTCAAGCCGCTTGTAATAAACCAAATCCTGCCAGCGATGCACGGCCAGAAAATTGGTTTTGCGCTTCAAGCCGCGTGTAACTTTTGTTTTCTTTGTGCGCTGATTTTGTTCCATCGCATTGCTCGCCTCGCTGCGCAGGCCGGAATTTTTTTTCAACTGGATCAGAAAATCGCTCACTTCGTTTTCCAATTTCAGCAACGTCAAATGCGGCTGCAATTGCAGGCGGATTTTCGCGGCATCCAGTCCGGCCAAATCTTTGGTCTTGAGCGGCGACTTCGCCTCGTTGTCAAAGGCTTCCGTGTGCGCCCATTCAAGACTCGCCATGTCGAGCGCGAGTTGTTTGTGCGGCGCGGTCAATTTCGGGTTCGCCTCCAAAAATTTCACCAGCCGTGAACCCAGATTCCTCAACGTGTAAGATTGCGATGGAAATTTTGCGAGATAATCGTCGGCCAATTGCTCAAATTTTTTGCCGCCGAGAATCGCGCGCAGGCCGGGATAATCCTCGTAAAAACAATTACGGACGCGAAACCAGTATTGGCGGTTATAAATTTCCAATCGCTCAAATGAAGTCAGCCGGTCGTTCGGCCTGATGAAACTTTCTGCGATTTTTTTTGTCGGGCGGCCATCAAGCCATTTGCGCTGCATTGAATCGTCACGCGCAAGCGGACGCATCACGGCGGTTGCCATGAGTTTTTGCAATTTGCTAAATTCGCTTTTAGTCTGCGAATCACGCGCTGGCAATTTCGTTTTCAAGTCGTTTCAAAAATTTCCCGGCCTTCAAAGCTTCATCGTGCACTTCGTCGAAACTTGGAATCCGGTCGTCCCATTCGAGCAGCGTCGCGGTTTTGCCGGTGCGCTGAATGGCGCGCTCATAAAGTTTCCAGACGGGATCAATCACCGGATGGTCGTGCGTGTCCAAAATATATTTCTCAAATTTGCTGTGCCCGGCGATGTGGATTTGCGCGACGCGGTGCGCGGGAATTCCGTTCACATAATCGAATGGATTGAAGCTGTGATTTTTTGATGAGACGTAAATATTGTTCACGTCCAAAAGAATTCCGCAATCGGCGCGCTCGACGACTTCGTTGAGAAATTCCCACTCGGTCATTTCCGAAACGTGAAATTCCGCATAGCTGCTGACGTTTTCCACGCAAATCGGCACTTCCAGAAAATCGCGCGCCTCGCGGATGCGTTGCGCGGTGACTTTCGCGGCGGCAAAAGTGTAAGGCATCGGCAGCAAATCGTGCGTGTAACGTCCGTCCACGCTGCCCCAGCAAAGATGGTCGGAAAGCCACGGCGTGTTCGTGCGTTTGACGAGGCGCTTGAGCTTTTTCAAATGCTCGCGGTTCAATTTTTCGGACGAGCCGAAATACATCGAGACGCCGTGCTGCACAACGCGGTATTGTTCGAGGATTTGATCGAGCACTTTCAGCGGACGTCCGCCGTCGCACATGAAGTTTTCCGAGATGATCTCAAACCAGTCCACCGTCGGCTTTTCGGAAAGAATATGATCGTAATGCGGCACGCGCAGTCCGATACCGATGCCGTAATCGGTGAAATTATTGAACGCGTTGGCCGGCATGATTAAAAATCAAAGAGTGAAACTTTTAGAGTTTCACTCTTTGAAAATGAATTTTACTGAGCAAATAATTTTGCCTGAGGTTCAGACGGATTTGCAACTGCCCTTGGTATTGCAACCGCCCTTGCCGGAGCAACTGTTCTTGCCTTTGTCCGCGCCGCAGCCGCCCTGGCCTTTGCAACTGTTCTTGCCCTGGCAATCATGCTTGCCGGTGTCGCCACTCGGCGCGTTGGTGCCCGGCGCGTTCGTGCTGTCTTGCGCGAGGGTTTTCACGGCGAAGCCAGTCATCAATCCGGTGACGGCCGCCGCAACAAGAAGTGTTCTTTGTGTTCTGCTCATAATGTTTCGTTTGATTTGGGTTTATTCCGGCATCCATGCGCAAAACCATTTGCGCGCCAGAAACAATCAGTCTTGCAACTGATTAAAGAATTAGATACGCGATCCGGCCATTTGTTCAAGCAATTTTTTGAAACAAGCCGGAACGCGGCGCGCGCTTGAACAGGCTGGAACGGTTGTTTGCTGAAATTGAGGCGGAGCAGCCGAAGCAATTGCCGCGCAATAATCCTTGATGGAAATTCGCAAGTCTGCTTTCATAAAGCCATGCTAACAAAGGCCAAAGCGAAAACAACCGTGCAAGCAACTTTGCACGCACTGCGGCCTACTTAAATGTTAGGCGTCATCGAGCGCCATGAAAAAGACCATCATTGCTTCAGTCATCATCGTCTTGGTCGTTATCATTGGCATAGTATTATGGCCACGCCATCGCTTGTATATGCTCACAGCAGATGGGAGGCGTGTTCCCATACCGTCTTATCATTGGACGCACACCCTAGATGGGAGGATTGTCCACGCACCAGATAGCATTACACAATTAGGAACTGTCGAACTTACAAATCAGTCCCCGACCCGACTAGACCTCGGTTCTGGTAAGGGATGCGTTCTTACGCCCACTGTGCTTCCGAGCGGAGATATTCAGTTTGATGTAGTTGTTGAGGAGAATGACCCTAAAGGCAAGACGTTGCAGTTTACAGCACCACAGGTTGTCACGCATCCTGATAAGAGCATCTCTGTTTCAGTTGGCGATATTTGCTTTGCCTTGACACCTAAACTTAAACCATGAGGATGATGCCTAACACCGCGCTGGAGCCAACGGCGGCTGCTCCTTCATTTGGAAGTTTGCAGCAAATTCACGCTTGCAGTTATTCGCGCCGTGGCTCAGCTTTGGATCGTTAGGCCGGTGGTTTTGCTTTTCCTTGAAGCGATTCGCGTTTAGCATCGCCACCGAATTATGCCTGATTCCACGCGCGCCGACGGTCGTTCCGCAAATCAAATTCGCCCGCTGCGTTTTCAAAACCATATCGCGCCGCACGCGACCGGCTCGACGCTCATCGAATGGGGCAGAACGCGCGTCATCTGCGCCGTGACCGTCGAAGAATCCGTGCCGCGCTGGATGAAGGAACAAAAAGTCACCGGCGGCTGGCTCACGGCGGAATACTCGATGCTCCCCTACTCCACTTTGGAACGCAAACCGCGCGACATCTCAAAAGGAAAACTCGACGGACGCTCGTCTGAAATCCAAAGATTGATCGGCCGTTCGATTCGCGCCGCAATTGACCTGGAAAAGGTCGGCGCGCGGACGATTTGCGTGGACTGCGACGTTTTGCAGGCCGATGGCGGAACGCGCACCGCCGCAATCACCGGTGCATTTGCCGCACTCTCGCTCGCGGTGAAAAAATTGATCACCGAGAAAAAAATTGCCGAAAATCCAATTCTCAAATCCGTCGCCGCCGTGAGCGTCGGAATTGTCAATGGCCAGCCGCTTTTGGATTTGAATTATGTCGAAGATGTCGCCGCGACCGTTGACATGAATCTCGTGATGAATTCCGCCGGAGAATTCATCGAACTGCAAGGCAGCGGCGAGGAAGCGACATTCACGGAATCGCAGCTCGCCGATTTGCTCACGCTTGGCAAATTGGGAATCAAAGAACTGCTCGCCGCACAAAAAATCGCGCTCGCATAATTTTTACAAATGCCCACCGCAAACCCCACGCGCCTGCTGCTCGTCCGCCACGCCGAAGTCGAAGCGCGTTATCACAAAATTTTCGGCGGGACGATTGACATGAACATCTCGCCGCACGGCCACGAACAGGCCGCGACGCTTGCAAAATTTTTACAGGGCAGAAAAATTGACGCCATTTACGCCAGCCCGATGAAGCGCGTGCAGCAGACTCTTGCGCCGTTTTTGAAAAATGGCGCCCCGCAGCAAACCATTTCACAGGATTTGCGCGAAGTTCATTTTGGCGATTGGACGGGTTTGAATTGGGAGCAGGTCTGCGAAAAATTCAATTTGCTCACGCACGAATGGCTTGACCATATCGAACGCGGCGTCGCGCCCAACGGCGAGAGCGGCCCGCAATTCCGCGCGCGCATCGAGCCATGCCTGCGCGAAATCATAAAAAATCATCCCGGCGAAACCGTCGGAATTTTTTGTCACGGCGGAGTGATCCGCATGATTCTTTCAATCGTCCTCAAAATGCCGCTGCCTCAAACAAACATCTTTGAAATCGAATACGCCGGCGTCACGCAAATCGCGTTGCGTCCGAACCATGCGGAAATTGAACTGCTCAATTTCACGCCCTGGCGCGATCTGGTTCCATGAAAAATAAACCGCTCTGGCGAATTTCCATCGGCACGACAATTGAAGCCGAGGACGCCGTCGCGGAATTGCTCGGCGAAATTATTAATTGCAGCGCTTCGGCTTACTTTGACGTTGAAAGGCAAACAAGCGTCGTTTCAATTTATCTTTCAAAAAAAAGATTTTTATCGCGCGAAGTCCGCGAAGAAATCTCGGCTGGATTGCGACAAATCAAAAACTGCGGGCTGAAAATTGGTGCGGGCAGAATCAAAGTCGCCAAAGTGCGGCGCGAAGATTGGGCGGAATCTTGGAA
>DASXED010000123.1:0-12709 GCA_036490295.1 Verrucomicrobiia bacterium
AATTTACTTTGCGCGGCACAATGTTGTTTCCGTTTTCGCAAGATAGGGTGCGTCACTCCGCTGCGCGCCGGTCTTTGTTTTGTGGACGAACGGCGCGCAGGGGACTGACGCGCCCTACCATCGTAGCGGCGTCCCGGCAGAGCGCCGCATTTTCCATTCCGCTGAAAATTTCCGGCTTTCTGCCGAAAGCCGCTACGTTTCTTTTGCAGAGGTCTCATATTTTCGCGTTGTCCGGGACAGCCCAAACTTAAAACGGCCAGTTGATGCCGAAGCTGAGATAAAGCTGGCCGCCCAGATCCAATCGCCCTTCGCGGCCGCCGCCGCTGATGCTCGCGCCGGTCATCGGCATATATTGCGCGCCGATATAAATGTCAGCGGCGGCCTCGTCCACGAAGTGATACACCAGCGTCGCGTTCACATAACCGCCGAACGTCAGGCCGCCGCCGCTGACGTGCCCGGCGTTGTGCGCGCTGCCGCCGTCGGCTGCCAGAATCGTTTCATCATAATCGAGTTCGCCCGAAACAAATCCGATTGCCGGACCGGCGCTCGCATACAAACCGATGTGCTGGCCAAAGTCCCAATACAGCGACGGCCCAAGCCGCGCTGTAAAAAGCATCACATCCAGCGCGCGCGTGCCGGTGACCGTTCCGGGAACCGTGTCATCCGGCAATTGCGTGGGCGCGTCGGAAATGGTCGGGCCGGTTCCGCTTGGCCCGCCGTTGTAAGGCGCGGTCGGCACAATAATGTCGCCGGTGTTGAATGAAAAAACGGAGCGATTGACGGTCGCCGCCATCGGTTGATTGTCCGCGATGTGAACCGGCAGCAGTCCAAATCCAAATTCCCAGCCGATTTTTGCGCCGCCCCAATACCAGTAACTGTCGCCGTAGGCCAGATCGAGTCCCAAATACGGCGAAGCATCGTCGCTGGCGCCGCCGCTGGTGGAAAATGATTTTGTGCTGTGCATGGTCAGCGTCGAGCCGCTCAATTGCGACGCGCTGTCGTAGCCCCAATAAGAAGTCTGGCCGCCCGCGTTGCCGGTGTTGTCCACGCGCACATAACCGTCGTCATAAATTCCGCTTGATGGATCGCTGCCGGAAATGTTGAACGTCCCGCTCATTTTGAAATCGGCGCGGATGTTCATTCCGACCAGTCCGCCGATGCGAAAATGCCGCGTCCAATCATTGTCGGGATTGATGGACTCAAACCGCCACAGGTGATTGATGGAATTTTCAGACGGCGGTTGTGATTGTGGCTGCGGCTGTGACTGCGGTTGTTGCGATTGCTGCGGCTGCTGTTGAGCGGAAGCGGCCAGCGCAAAACTCAAGCCGCAGGACAAAATGGGGATTTTTTTCATTGGCCTCACTGATTGAGCAGCACGCGATAAAACCGCGAACCGGCGTTGGTCGGCGCGCTCACGGTTGCGGGCGGGCCGTAATCAATCCATTGCACTTCATTTGCCGGAGCCACGATGGACGGCGGCGCAATCATGGCGTTGGAAAACAAAACATTGTCGCTGTAGACCATCGTGTAAGTCAGCCCCGGCGTGGATGGAAATTCAACCAGCATATTGCCATTGGTCAACTGGACGATGCGCGTGATGTTTATGTTTGTGCTGGTCGCCGTTGCGACCGGCGCGGGCCACGCGGGCAACGGCAGCGCGAACGCCTGCAACTGGCCGTTGGTGAACGGAAAAGAACCTCGCGGATAAAATTGCAGGAGCAAATTCACGCTGTGCCCCGCCGCAAGGGTTGCGCTGTAGTCCACAAACGGATTGCCGTTGTTCGTGCCGGCGGCGTTGAACAATTGGTTGGTCAAGCCAATCACGACGATCCGTGCGGCGGCAACGTCGCCCGCGCCGGTGTTCGACAGCAAAATGGATTGTTCCGTCAATCCGTCCTGCGGATTGATGCTTTGCGCGGAATTGGTGACGGCCACCAGCGTGCCGGCGGGATAATTGATGACGGTGATGTTGGTGACGTCCAGATTGTTGTTGGTGTTGGCATCCAGCAAATTCGGCGCACCGATGGATGCGGAAAAAGACAGCACGCCCGCATTGGTGGGCTGAACCGTGAATTGTAAATTCACCGAGCCGCCATTCGCCAGCGTGCCGAGGTTGAAAATCAAATTGCTGCTGGCGATTGTGTAAGTTTGATTCGCCGGAGAAACGCCTTTCAATATCACGCCGGGCGGCGAAGTGTTGGTCAGGACGACGCCGGGCGCGTCACTTGGTCCCGAGTTCGTTACAGTCACTCCGTAAGTCATCCAGTCGTTGGTGACGACGGCTTGCGCGGGGCCGGTCATCGTCACGCCGAGATCCGTTTGAATCACCAGATTGGTGACTTGCGTCACGATGTTCGTCGTGGCGGTGTTGGTGATGGTGTCGGCTGCAACGACAACCATGTTGGTGATGAATCCGGCCGCCGTTGGCTGGACGGTCAGGCTCAATTGTTCAATTTCGCCATTGGCAAATTCGCCGAGATCAAAAACCACGGTGCTGCCAAAGGTCGTGTAAAAACCTGCGGGGCTGGCGCTCACAAATTGAACTGACGCCGGCAGCGCATTCGTCACAACCATGTCCGGCAGCGAAACGCCGGCCAGGTTGGTCACGGTGATGGTGTAAGTCAGGGAATTGCTGACCAGAATGGAATCCGCGGGCGTGGTGACGGAAAGGCCAAAGGCCGTTTGACCTTCAGCCTTTGCGCCAGCGATGATTATCATGGCCAGAAGCACCGCCAGCATTTTGAAATTGAAAATAAATTTCATGCAAATAACAGAACCCCAAGTTAAACGCCGCAAGACTGCTAAAGTTTTGGGGATTTGGCCAGTCCATTGCGGACGCCCCGGCTCTTGGAAGCGGGAATTGCAAATTACGTCTGGACTTTGGATGAAATCGCTGGTTTGCTTTGAACTATTATGGGCTTTCGTGGAAATAAAAATGGAAATAAAAATCTTTCGCCGCTGGAAAAACAAGTCCGTTTTTTTACCGTGATTTGCTTTGTCGTCATTTTTCTGACGACAATCTTGATTGTCTGGCTTGTCAGCCGTTAGTTCTTGAAAAAAACAAATCCTGCCGCCGCCGGTTTCGTGGCATTGTCTTAATTCGCAATCGTAATCGTAATCGGCTTGGAACGGATTGCGATTACGGGCAGGATTAAGATCAGGACACTGCCGGTTTCGTCCGTTGGTTGACAGCTTCGCGGCGGCAAGTATCCTGAAATTCAACATGAGCCTCTATTCCGCCAAATCCGTTTTCGCCAGTTTGTTTTTTTCCATTTTGATCTCAAACCTGTGCCGCGCGGAACTGGCCGTCACGGAATCATGGCCGGCCAGCCAGTCCGCGAATGTCTGCGCCGACACGCCGCTGCGATTGACTTTCAACGAGCCGGTTGTTTTGGGAAGCCGTGGTAAAATTGCGGTCTATCGCGCCACGGACAACAAGCTGGCGGACGAGCTTGATTTGGGCGACGCCGGTTTCACGAATGATTTTGGCGGCAAAACGCTGCGCTACGATCCATTTCAAATCATTGGCAACGTCGCAACAATCGAATTGCATTCACACTCGCTGGACTCAAGCGAAAGTTATTACGTCAGCATCAGCCCGGATGTTTTCACGGGAACGAACGGCGACGGGTTTGCCGGGCTGACGAACAATTCCGCGTGGAAATTTTCCACGCGCGCCGCGCCGCCGCGAGGCCGCACAAACATCGTCGTGGCCGCCGACGGCACGGGCGATTTCTGCACGGCACAGGGCGCGGTGGATTATGTTTCTGACGACAACCAGTTGACGGTCGAGATTTTTTTCCGCAAGGGCGTTTATGACGGGATGATTTACATTCCGCCCGACAAGGCGCGCATCCATTTCATCGGCGAAGACCGCAAGAGCACGATCATCACCGGACTCAACAACGACCGTTTCAACTCCGGCCGCATCGGGCGCTCGCTCGTGAGCGTGGACGCGAATGATTTCACGCTGGAGAACATGACGCTGCGCAACATGACGCCTTATGGCGGCTCGCAAGCCGAGGCATTGCGCGTCAAAAGCGACCGCTGCATTTTGCGGAACGACGACTTTTACAGTTTTCAGGATACGCTGCTGTTAAGCGGGCGCGTCTATGCGACGAATTGCTACATTGAAGGCGACGTGGATTTCATCTGGGGGCAAGGCACGGTTTTTTTCGACCAGTGCGAAATCAAGGCGGTCCACAACGGCTATTATCTGCAGGCGCGCAATCCGGCAGGTCCGGGTTACATTTTTTACAAATGTAAACTGACCGCGACAACGAATGTCACGAAGTGCCTGCTCGCGCGGATTGACGTTAATCGTTTTCCATACAGCGGCGCGGCGTTCATCCATTGCCAGATGGGCGCGCAAGTTCCGCCGGCCGGCTGGGAAGCGAAAGGCACGAATGTCAGTCATCTGCAATTCGTGGAATTCCGCAGCACCGACGCGCAGGAAAAACTTGTAGACGTGAGCCGGCGTCTTCCGGCTTCCCGCCAACTCACAAAAAAAGAGGCGGTTGAATTGTCCGACCCGGCCAAAGTATTGTCGAATCACGACACTTGGAATCCGAGGGCCATGGAATGAAAATCTAATCTGTGAAAAAAATGAATCCAAAATCCGCGCTGGCGGCAATCCTGCGGCTGTTGCCTGTGTTCGTCCTGACATTTGCAATGACCTGTTGCGCCACCGAATCCTCAACGCCGGCTGCAAAAATTTTCAACGTCCGCGAATTCGGCGCGAAGGGCGACGGAATGAATTTTGACACCGCCGCAATCCAGGCCGCGCTCGACGCCTGCACGAATTCTGGCGGCACGGTGGAATTTCCGAAGGGAATTTATTTGAGCAAGCCGCTCACGCTGCATTCCAAGACGACGGTGAAACTTGACGCGGGCGCGACGTTGCAGGCGAGCACGAACCAGGTTGATTTCATGAAAATTCCCGGCGACTGGTTGAAGGCCAAAGGCAATGGCGACTTTGTTCCGTTCATCGGCGGCAGGAATTTGACGGACGTGACGTTCACCGGCGGCGGCGTGATTGACGGCAGCGGTTCGGCCTGGTGGGGCGAGGCCGAAAAGGCGAGGCAAATAAAATCCGGCTACACGTTGCCGCGGCCAAATCTGATTGAGATCGAAAAATCCAAAAATTTGCGGCTGGAAAACATCACGCTGCAAAACTCGCCGAAGTTTCATTTTGTCCCGGCGGACTGCGAGGACGTGGTCGTGTCGAACGTGACGATTCTCGCGCCGGAACACGCGGCGAACACGGACGCGATTGATCCGAGCGGGCGGCGGATGCTTTTTACGAAATGCAAAATTGACGTGGGCGACGACAACATTGCGATCAAGGCCGGAAAAAAGATTCCCAGCCACGAATTTGAGAGCGAGGACATCACGGTGACCGATTGCGTTTTTTTGCATGGACACGGAATGTCCATCGGCAGCGAGACTGTTGGCGGCGTGCGCAATGTCATCGTGAAAAATTGCACATTTGAGAACACCGAGAACGGCATCCGCATCAAGTCCGATGTCCGGCGCGGCGGCATCGTTGAAAACATTTCTTACAGCGACATCACCATGTCGAATGTCGCCCCGGCCATCACGTTCACCTCTTATTACGCGAATGATTCTTCAAAGGACGCCGCGCGATCGGCCGCGACCGGAGAAAATGCCGCGCCGCCAGCCGGTGAAAAAATTCCAATCTACCGCAACATCCGCATCAGCAATCTCACGGCCACCTGCCAGAAATCGGCGGGAGTCATTCTCGGCCTGCCGGAAAATTGCATCTCGAACGTGGTTTTTGAGAACGTGCAAATTTCCGCGCCGAAGGGAATGACGATCCGCAACGCCAAAGGCATTCAATTCAAAAACTCCAAAATTATGGCGGCCGGCGGCGCAGCGGTCATTTTGGAGAATGCCGAAGTGAACGGTTTGACGGGCGTGAACCAGAAATGATTTCCAAGGCGTCGGTGCTCAATTTTCAAAGTCATTTGCAGAACATATCTTTCAAAAGGCATTGCTTGCCGCGTGTTCCCTGTTAGTTTCGCAGACACTCATTATGTTTTATTTTTCAAAGCGAATTTCCATCGTCGCGCTCATGCTCGGAATCGTTGCGCGCGGCCATGCCACGGTTTTGCTCAACGACACATTTGCTGATGGCGTGCGGAATATCCAAAATCTGCCGACGGAATCGGCATGGTTTTCGTCATCCAGCGCGGCGTTGACGGTTCCTGCCGCCGGTGATTTGCGGGCGGTTCAACCGACCACTTCACTTTCGTTGACCACTTATTTCGCGCCCGAAGGAAGCGAAGTGAATCTCGCCACTACTGGAGATGAACTCATCATCACCTGGATTTTCACGCCCACCACCGTCAGCAGCGCCAACACCAGCCAGGGACTTCCGCTGGCGATCGTTAATACGCCCAGCGGCTCGCGGATTTCTTCCGACACCAGTCCGCCGAGTGCAGCCTATGCCGGCTACGCAATGTTTATAAATATGAGCCAGACCTTGGGCGGCAGCACGCCGTTCCAACTGAAGAAATGGAGCGTGGCCAGCGGCAATCTTTTAAGTTCCTCCACCAGTTGGACGAACGCACTGGCAAATGGCGTTGCGAGCGGTGTTCATGGCTTTGATAGCGGCACGCAATATACATTCACGATGACGTTCACGCGCAATGCTTCCAGCGGATTGGACATCACGGCCACGATGTCGGGTGGAACCTACAATAATTCTGGAACCGGCACGGTTTCCTTCACCGACGCAACTCCCAACAGTTTCTTATTCGATACATTTGCCCTCCGGCCAACTGGTTCAGCCAATACCGCCGCGCAATGGGACACAAGCCTCTTCAAGGTGGAAGCCATCACGGCAAATACACCGCCTTCAATCACAATTGATCCGCAGGATCAGTCGGTTCTGGTCAGCCAAAACGCGACGTTCGACGTGCTCGCCGCCGGGACTGCGCCGTTGAGTTATCAGTGGTATTTTAACACCAACACGCTGGCGCTGATTGCTGACGCGACCAATTCCACGCTCACACTGACCAATGTCCAGACGACGAATGCGGATAATTATTTCGTCATTGTGACCAATTCTTCTGGTTCTGTGACGAGCGCAGTCGCCGCCTTGACCGTCAGTATTCCGGTGGCTCCCTCGATCATCACCCAGCCGCAAGACCAGGACATTTCGCCCGGCGGAAGCGCTACTTTTACTGTGGATGCCGGCGGCTCGGAGCCTTTGAGTTATCAATGGTATTACAATACCAATACGGTGCTGACAAATGCGACTGATCTCACTTTGACCATCACGAATGTTCAATCGGGTAATGCAGGCAGTTACTCCGTTACTGTCAGCAACCTTGCCGGCAGCGTCACCAGCACAAACGCGTTTTTGACGGTCAACACAAATCCCGTGGCGCCGGTTTTCAGTTCACAGCCAGCTTCACAGGTTGTATTGGTCGGCGGCACGGCAAGTTTTAGCGCGCTGGCAAACGGCACTGCGACCATCACTTATCAGTGGAATAAAAACGGGGTTCCGATTTCAGGCGCGACTTCATCCACATTGAACGTGACGAACGTGCAAGTCACCGACAGTGGGAGCAGTTACACGGTCACGGCGTCCAACAGCGTCAATAGTGTCACCAGCAGCGTCGCCGTGCTCACTGTGACCACAATGGTGCCGGTGGCCAATTCCGAGTATAATTTGACCGGCTTTGCACAAAGCACCACTGGCGGCGGTGTGATTGCCACGAACGATCCCGCGTATGTGCAGGTCTATACTCCGCTTGATTTGGCCAATGCCCTACAGTCCGCCTACAAGACCGCCGGTTCGGTCAAAGTCATTGAGATTATGAACGATTTGAGTTTGGGCTGGAACGAGGTTGGCGCGGCGGTGCAGGTCGTCGGCCCGTTCCGCGAGAACACCGCGCCATTGCTGCACCCGGTTCTTCTGGCTGTTGGCGAGAGCTTGATTGACATCAAGCCCAAGAGCGGGCTGACCATTTTCTCCGCCAACGGCGCGACAATGAAACATTGCAACTTCAACATCAAAAGCTGCAGCAACATCATCATTCGCAATCTGAAATTCGACGAGAATTTTGAATGGGACGAAAGCACCAAGGGACAATACGACCGGAACGACTGGGATTTCATCACGGTCGGCAATGGCGGCGCGGTGAACAACCTCTGGGTGGATCACTGCACATTCACGAAATCCTACGATGGCATTCTCGACACCAAGGCCGGCTGCTCGGACATCACCATTTCATGGTGCAAATATATTGGTGACGATGGCGCGACAAACACCAACAGTTGGCTCTGGCAGCAGATCAATTATCTCGAGGAAAGTCCGTCAAGTTATCCGATGTATGATTTCCTGCGCACCCACGGTTTCAGCACCACCAACATCGTCACCATCATGCAAGCGCATGACAAAACCCACTTGGCCGGCCAAAATGATCTCGACGCGAACAACGCGACCATCTCGATGACCTTCCACCATCTTTGGTTGAACGGTGTTTGGGACCGTTGCGTGCCGCGTCTGCGCGCCGGCAACGTGCATGATTACAACATCTATGTGGACGACACTTCGGTGCTGGCCGCCAAGCGCCTGCGCGATTCGATTGCGGCCACGATGAGCACAGCCGATCAAAACACGCTGAACAACACATACGATTTTGATCCACCTGTCAACGGCGCGATTTCCACCGAAGGCGGCGCTCTTCTGGTGGAAAAGTCGGTCTATATTGACTGCCTCTGGCCGTTGCGCAATAATCAGACCGATCCTTCAAAACCGGCTTACACCGGAAAAATTGAGTCGCTCGACAGCATTTATCAATTTGACGGCGCGACCGTGCGCGGCAACAGCACCGACCCCGGCAACCCGATGGGGCCGAAGCAGGCGCCGATCATTCCATTTTCCTGGAACACCAATTCAAGCACACCCGACGGCGAGTTGCCCTACACTTACACAACGGATGATCCGGCGCAGCTTCAAGCCATCGTCACCAGCCCGACCGCTGGCGCTGGCGCGGGCGTGCTGACTTGGGACAAGACCAATTGGCTGATGACCACCTACGCGCCCACGGCTCCGTTCATCGTCGCGCAACCGCAAAGCCTGACCGTTGCGGCTGGCGAAAGCGCCACGTTCGCCATCGTGGCCGGCGGCAGCGCGAACTTGAATTACCAATGGTATTTCAACACCAACACGCCGCTCTCCGGCGCGACCAATTCCGCTTTCACCATCAACAGTGTTCAAGCGACTAATGCCGGTGTTTATTCCGTCGTCGTGACCAACATCGCCGGTTCAACCGCCAGCACCAACGCGATTCTTGCCGCGACAGTTGCGTCCAATTCGCCGCAACTGTCGGCTTTTACATTCAACAACGGAATTTTCAGCATGACCGTCAACGGAAATTCCGGGCCGGATTACATCGTGCAGGCGTCCACGAACCTGACGGTCTGGGAAAACATTTTTACAAACCATGCGCCGACTCCGCCATTTGTCTGGAGCGACTCCGCCGCCGGCAGTTTCAGCCGGCGATTTTATCGTATTCAATTATCACCGTGAAAAATTGATGAACAAAAACTGTCATCGCAATCAGTCTTGATATGAAAATCATTCTTTCGCTTTTTCTCATCGCGTTTTTTTCAACATCCATTCGCGCCGACCAGCCGGAATGGAAACAGGTGCCGAAGATTTTGAAGCGCATCGTCGCGCCGAAATTTCCAAAGCGCGATTTCGTCATCACAGATTTCGGCGCGGTGCCCGGCGGCAAGACGGATTGCACGGAGGCGATTGCCAATGCGATTTCAGCCTGCGCGGAAAAGAGCGGTGGGCGCGTGCTGGTTCCCGCCGGGGAATTCCTGACTGGCGCGATTCATTTGCAGAGCAACGTGAATTTGCATCTGGAAAAAAATGCGGTTTTGAAATTCAGCACCGATCCCAAGGCGTATCTGCCCGTCGTTTTCACGCGGTTTGAAGGCACGGAATGTTACAATTACTCGCCGCTCATTTATGCGCTCGGCCAGAAAAATGTCGCCGTGACGGGCGACGGCACGCTGGACGGACAGGCCGATGAATCAAACTGGCTGGCCTGGAAAAACATTTCCGCGCGCAAAAAACTGGTGCAGATGGCGGATGAAAATGTGCCGGTGGAACAGCGGCGATTCGGCGAGGGCGGCAACCTGCGCCCGGATTTCATCGAGTTCAACCGCTGCAAAAATGTTTTGATCGAGGGCGTTCACATCCGCCGCTCGCCGATGTGGGAGCTGCATCCGCTGCTTTGCACGAACGTCACCGTTCGCGGCGTGGACATTTTTTCGCACGGAGCGAACAATGACGGTTGCGATCCCGAAAGCTGCCGCGACGTGCTGATTGAAAAATGTATTTTTGACACGGGCGACGATTGCATCGCGATAAAGTCAGGCCGCAACAACGATGGCCGGCGCATCGGCGTGCCGTCCGTGAATTTGATCATTCGCAATTGCACGATGCGCGACGGGCACGCGGGCGTGGCCATCGGCAGCGAAATTTCCGGAGGTTGCAGCAATGTGTTCGTGGAAAATTGCGAGATGAGCAGCCCGAACCTGGTCTGCGCGCTGCGGTTGAAATCCAACGCGGTTCGCGGCGGCGTGATTCAAAACATTTTCATGCGCGATGTGAACGTGGGGCTGGTGAAAGACTCGGTCTTGCAGATAGATTTTCTTTACGAAGAAGGCGCGAAGGGTGATTTCAAGCCGGTCGCAAAAAATGTGGTGATGGAAAACATCACCGTCGCACACACGCCGCGCGTGCTGAACGTGCGCGGATTCCCCGGCGCCGAAATCAGCGGCGTGCGGATTTACAATTCGACTTTCAAGCAAATCAAAGAGCCGGACGTGGTCGTGGACGCCGATGTCAAGCTGGTGAATTGCTCGCTGGAACCGGCGAAGTGATTCAAGCTGCACTTGCCATGACACCGCTTTCAAAAAACCAAGGGAGTTGCACGTTTCAAAGCGGTGGCGCGCACGGAGTGACGCGCCCCACCTTATTGCCCTGTGTGCCTATGTTAACATGATTCGCATTAGCCAGCCTCTTTGTTTCAAAATAAAAAACAGCCGGAACGAATCTCTCCGTTCCGGCTTTGCCCTCGACTGCTTCACACCGCCATCTGCGGCACGGGCGCGCTCCAATCGCTTGGGCCTGCCGCGCCCACCGCGTTGGCCTCCACGTTATACACCACACCGGGCGTCAACCCGGTGAAGCTGTTGCTTGCAGCCGTCGTTTGCGCGGACTGCACCACCGCCGACGGATTTGCCGCCGTGCTGATGCGCCAGTTATAGACCGCCGCGCCGAACACCGGACTCGCAGCCGCGTCCAGTTCGCCCGAATGCGAGCCGAGCGTGACCGTGAGGTTCGACGGCGGCGGCAGCACGCCGATGGGATTGCGCTGCGGTTTCTGGATGGGAAAACCGCTGCTCAACAACACCGTCAGGTCGCCCTTGCAAGTGACCTGCACATAACTCGCCAGCTCGCGCATCAACGCCACGAGGTCTGCGCGACGGTCGTTCTTCGTGGCCGTCAACGTCACGCCGCCGCCGGCGGAATCAATGTCCGCCAGCGCCGTGGTGAATGCGTTCAACGCCGTCGTCACCGCCGCCAGCGCGGGTGCCGGCGTGGTGTAACTCGCATTGCCGGTCAACCCTGTGATGATGCTGCCGACATCGGCTATCAATTGCGCGTCGGAGTCGTCGTTCAGGAACGATATGGATGGTTTCACGATCATATGATTTCTCTTTCTGTTTTGTCGGACAGAAGCATGATTTGCCTGAAGCAGCATCCTGTGAACCCCTGGACAACAAAGGCCGCCGGCACCACTTCAACCCAAACCATGCTTCCATGCCTGTTGGTTTATGTTTTGTTTGACTGCGGGAACGGTTTGGAAAAGCAAAACTCCTGCCAATATCTTTCAGGAAAATGTCCGGTGCATTTTGCAGATTTTCAGGGTCAGGAAGGCGGTTGCAGGCATCACGAAACCCGTCCGGCAGGTCGGAAAACCGTTTCCAGAAGCCGGGAGAAGATTCCGTCAGTTTCGCCAACCGTTCCTCATGTCTCGAAAACTCTCCGGCATGGCTGGAAATCATTTCCTGATATGCGGAAACGGTTCCGGCAAGTCAGGAAACCAGTTCCCGAAATCGCGGAACATCCGGCCATGTCGGGAAATGTTTTCGTGATGCGGAAAAATCATCATCCAAGGTTGGAAAATCGCTACGGCAGGCCGGAAAAACATTTCGCGATGCTTGAAAATGGCTTTCGGAAGCAAAAATCCGCCGCCGCGATCCGGCAATATCCCGTTTTTAGACAGTGCTGTCAAAAACATGGACAATTTATTCAGCCACGGATGGACACAGGTTCAATTTTGGGATTATGCACATGACAGACAATCCGGGTAGGGCGCGTCACTCCGTGCGCGCCGTTTTTTTGTCAATCCACGCGTTCGGCGGGCAGAGGACTGCCCGCCCTACCCGCCGTGCTCGCGCCCGTCGCGGCAGGCCAGTTTTGTCCCATTGGTTTGTTAACTGCATAATCCCAGAAAAACGAATTTGCGAATGGCATTGCCGGATTTTGCTTGCATTTTTTTTGTCATATAGTAAAAAGTTGCAAACCCAATCCTTCTTCATCCAAAGGCAAACCATGAAACGCATTCATGCCGTTCTGTTGCCGGTGCTTGTT
>DASXED010000144.1:0-4339 GCA_036490295.1 Verrucomicrobiia bacterium
TTCGCCGCACATTGCCATTGTCATCCCGATGGCCAAAATGATTGGATACTTGAAGGATTTTTGTATGGACGAACCGATCATTGATTTGCACAGCGACGATTATTTCATGGGCGAGGCGTTGCGACAGGCGGCGAAGGCTTATGAAAAAGACGAAGTCCCCGTCGGCGCGGTCATCGTGCGCGAGGGAAAAATCATCGCGCGCGCGTTCAACCAGGTCGAATTGCTGAAGGACGCGACGGCGCACGCGGAGATGCTCGCCCTCACGCAAGCGGAAAATGCCGTTGGCGACTGGCGGCTGACCGATTGCACGCTTTACGTCACCAAAGAGCCGTGT
The DNA here is from genome assembly GCA_036490295.1 of Verrucomicrobiia bacterium. Taxonomy (GTDB): domain Bacteria; phylum Verrucomicrobiota; class Verrucomicrobiia; order Limisphaerales; family UBA11358; genus UBA11358. The sequence goes on from DASXED010000144.1 coordinate 335, forward strand.
CCGATGTGCGCGGGCGCGATTGTGCATACGCGGCTGGCGCGCGTGGTGTTTGGCGCGGGCGATCCAAAAGGCGGCGCGGCGGGCGGCGCGATGAATTTGTTGCAATTCCCGACGCTCAACCACCGTTGCGAAATCACGGGCGGCGTGCGCGAGGCGGAATGCCGCGTTTTGCTGAAAGATTTTTTCTCGGAACAGCGGCAGTCGCAAAAGTTGGAAAATAAAAATGGCGGCGGCCTTTCGTGAAACCGGCGTGGCGCGTCCTGCTGATTTGCCACTTTCCAAAGCGGTGTCGCGCTGCGCTTGCCACCGCAGTCCAAAACCTGGCGGATTTTCGGGAGGTTTCCGAATCGGCAGAGCGTCTTGGAATATGCCCACGTCAACATGAACTGCCATAAAAAAACAGGGCATCCCTGCGGATGCCCCGTTGTGTGACGGATGAAATTAAGACAGTTGCTCAAGGATCATACCATGGTTGGGGCACGCCATTGGTGGAATTGAGCAGCGCGGTTTGCAGCGCGGAAATGGACGCCTGGTCAACACTGCCGTCGCTTATTCCGAGGTTGCCGTTCTTTTGATGTATGTCGTTCTGTGTCCATGCCCAGCCAAGACCTTGTGCAGCGGTGCCCAGATAGTGGCTTGATGGAGCTACTGATGTGGAAATATAGGCCGTCGCCGAGGAGCTAGAGGCTATGTTGCGGTCGCCGGTCAGAATCATCTGCGGATTGGCTTCGGATGCATCAGCGCCAACCATGTAGCTGTAGTTGGTGGCAGTTGTTCCAATGACTAATGTCGTAAAATTGGTGGTGAAATTGCGGGCGGAGTCCGAGGGGCAATACAGAACCTTGGCCGTGCTCAATTCGTTGGACATGCACGCCCACACGTTGGTCACACCGTTGGCCACCCCGGTGGTGTTTACTGAACTGTAGAGTCTCTCTTGTGCGCCGCCGGCGGTCGAGCTGACGGCCATGGGAAACCGGTCGTTGTTGTCCCCTTCCCAGACGCGGAAGGCGAGACCGATTTCATGGAGGTTGTTGACGCAACTGATGCGCTGCGCCTTGCGCTTGGCGGCGGCGAGCGCCGGCAGCAGCATGGCCGCCAGAATGGCGATGATGGCGATCACGACCAGCAATTCGATGAGCGTGAAAGCTTTTTTCTGTTTGATGCTTTTCATACGTTGACTAATGGTTTGTTGTTTTTTTGTTTTCGTCCGGGGACAGTCGGCGAACTTTACTAGAATCCCGCTTTCTGTCAATCGGATTTCTGAATTTTCTTTAGCACATCCGGTGCCAGCCGCATTTTTTGCTCAAATCCCAACAAAATTGCAAAATGATTTTGCGCTCCGAACCCAAATGCGTGAAAATTTCACGCAGTGTGCGTGAATTTCACGCACTAAATGACCTTGCGTCATGAAAATCTGATTTACACCGACATTCGCTTCGCAATTACTGCGACCGCAACGGAAGAAAATTAGCCGCGAAAATTCGGATGTGATTTGGAGAAGTGAAGGCAGGAATTATTCAACAAAGCGGTCAGGGCGTCGCGGGTTCCTGTTGCCCACTGGAATCCAAATGACCTTTTGGCGGGAATGGATGGCCGGCAAGGATGGCTTGGTTGTAGCGGTCAATCATGAGGGACTGGTAGTTGCGGAATTTGATGATGGCTTCGGCTTGCGGCTGAAGGCGCTTTTCGTCAAGGGGAAATTTTTCGCCGGGATCCTTGGCCAGGTTGAAGGCGCCGAAATAGTTCTTGTCGAAACCGATGATGACCTTGTCCATTTGCAGGCTGATGGCTGAAATGTATTCGCCGTGTGCGTCCATGGTGAAAATGTATTTTCGACGCGGCGTGCCGCGCAGGACGGATTCCCCCTGAAATCGGGATTCGTCATACGGAAATCCCAAAATATCGAGCAGCGTCGGCGTGACGTCCACGTGGGAAGTGGGAAATTTTATGACTTGCGGCGAAATCAGCTTGGGCTGCCAGAATAACATGGAGACGCGAAACATTTCGGCGTTGAAGCCGAAGGTGTGCGCCCAAACTTCGGGATGCTGTCCAAAGGCCTCGCCGTGGTCGCCGACAAAAACAAACAGTGTGCGGTCAGCCATGCCGGTTTTCATGAGGTGTTCGTAGACGCGCTGAAGCTGCGTGTCGAGTGTGCGCAGATTATTATAGTAGACCTGCCGCTTGGTGACGCCGGGCAAAATTCGAAATTCCGGCCCATAGTCGGCATAAGGATAATGTGGAATGAACGACCAGTAGACACCCAGGAACGGTTCGCGGGCGCTGTCCAGGCGCGTGATTAAAAAATCAAAGCAGTCAATTTCATTGCGCGCCAGGCCGTTGGGCGCGGGCCGCCGGCCGGGCGGCATGGTTTCCTAGTTGTAAAAATCATGCAGTCCATTGTTGAGAAGCAGATATTGCGGAAACGTGAATCCAGGGGCGGTGGGGTGGATTAAAAAATAGTCGTATTCCGCCGGAAGATAACGGTTCAACGTCGGTATGGCGGCGTCTTTTTCCATGGAAAAAACTTTGCGCCCGGTGTCGGGATACAAGCCGGTGAACAGGGAAAATGCCGCCTTGGTGCTGTTGTTGGCGGACGCATGATGGTTGCTTAAATATAAACCCTCGCCGGTCATTTTCTGCAAAAACGGCATCGGGGTCGGGTTGCCCAAGGAAGTGTCGAAAACGTAATCGGCGCCGCTGCTTTCCAGCACGAAAAACAATATGTTCCATGGCTTGCCGTCGGCGGTTAAAGCCATCTCGCGTCGCGGAGCAGGCCGTCGAGGCTGCGGATTGACAAAGGCTTCATCCACGAGTTGTATCGAATTGGTTTGTTCATTTCCCGGCAAATCCTTGAGGTGCGCGTAATGCTCGTTTTCTTGAAGCAGTTCGTTCACCCAGTCGTCAACGGCGTCGTTCACAAAGTAGACGACCGGGTTTGAAGTGATTTCAGAAGGCAATGTCTGCGGGCCGGCCATTTGCGCGCACAAAACGAAGCACAACAAAAAGAGGAAAACATATTTATCAATCCGCCGCCATGTCCGGGCAAATAAACACGCCAAAACAAAAACCAGCGCCAGAGCCAGGATAAAAGCAACATCCTGCCATGTCAGCATCGCAAAAAAATCGTCCGCCCCCACCATCGCGGGCGCTGTCTTCACGAAGTCAAGCGTCAGGCCGGTGTCCAGTTGAAGCAGCAGTTGATAATGCGTGCGTTCAACGAACGCCAGCAACAAGAGCAGCAAAACTACAAATATCCCTTCGCCGATTTTCGGAAAAATATTGGCCGCCAGCCGCGGCATTCGCCGGTGTGCCCAGATTTTCAAACCCAGATAGCAAAAGCCCAAAAGGCAGACAAAAGTGAAATCATTGAAAGTCGCCTTTAAAAATTTTCCCAACGGCACGGCCGCTGGCTGAAGTCTGGCAATTTGTGAAGCCTGGGAATAGATGGCTGCGCCCAGTTCCAGCCGGTAGATCAAAACCATCGCCACCAAACCCGCGACAAATGCACGCCAGATGGTTTCGCGTTTTGCCGCCACGCCAAAAAAAAAATGGCATTGGCCAATGCACCCTTAAACGGATGGTTCAACTTTTGTGGAGACACACTTTGATCAAAGCGAACCACGCCGTCTGCCGCAGGTCAATTTGATAAAAAAATCCGGCGGCAACGGTTCCCTGCCGGTGAAAATCTGATTTACACCGGCGCGCAATTGACGAACACTGTCAGACTCATTTTATGGCCGAGCCAAAAGAAAATCCGCTCATGGAAAAAATCGTGTCGCTGTGCAAGCGGCGCGGGTTTGTGTTTCAGTCCTCCGAGATTTACGGCGGCCTCAACGGTTTTTGGGATTACGGCCCGCTCGGCGCGGAACTCAAGCGCAACGTCAAGGAACTCTGGTGGCACGCCATGACCCGCCAGCGCGACGACGTCGCCGGCCTCGAAGCGACCATCATCATGTCGCCGCAAATCTGGAAAGCCAGCGGCCATGTGGACACGTTCAGCGATCC
>DASXED010000158.1:0-28758 GCA_036490295.1 Verrucomicrobiia bacterium
CCGCCGGGCGAACCTTGCGTGCCGGCAGTGGTGTTGATAACGGGAAACGCGGTCGTGACGGAAATAGTCGCGGCTTCATTGTCCAATGTCACAACGCGCGGTGTGGAGATGACCTGCGCGTCGGAATCCTGGTTCAGGAAGGAAATGACGGCATTCAGTCCGTTGGCCGTAAGGAAGCCGGTGTCCGGCAAAAAGCCACCGGCGGTGCTTGCGACCAAACCCCCGCTGCCAGTTGAGCCGGCGCTTGTAATTGTATTTATCAATGAACTGACAGTGCTCGAAGCCGAGGCAGTAGTGGTGGCCGGAGTTATGACAGCTCCACCCGGCGCGGTTACGGCTGGAGTGGTCACAGGCGTGCCGGGACTCGTTGTGGATACCGTGCCGGAAAGCACACCGTTTCCGAAAGCAACATTCTGGTTTTGAAGCGTGCCGGACCAGTCAACTCCCTTGGTGGTGCTGGGGTTGCTGGACAGCTCAACCAGGCGGGTTTCAATCAACACCTGCCGGGTGGGCTTGTCGAGTTCGTTGATAAGCGTATCCACGGTAGCCTGCTCCGGGTCGGTGGCGACAATGACCAACTGGCTGGTGCGGGCGTCGGGCAAGACATGGCTGCGTTTGTCAGACAGCGCAGCTTGAACCGATTCCACCATGTTCGACGTGCTGGCGTATTTGAGTTGAATGACACGGGTGATCAGCGGCGGCAGCGCGCCGGGTTCCTTGACGCTGATCCGGGCAATGCCTGTCTTCGGATCTTTTACGAGTTGCAGCCCGTAATTGTCCAGCAATGCCACGAGGGCGTGTTCGGCGGTGATATTTTCCCAGCGGATGGAAAGGGTGGGTTCGGGCTTGATCTGTCCATTTGCGTCAGGCTGCCCATAACCAACCTTTGGATCCAGCAGGTAATTGATGCCGGCCTGGCGGGTCAGATTCTCAATGGCGGTGGTGATCGGCACGTCTTGAAATGAGATGAGAGGTATATTGGCGGCTTCCATGGATGTCCCATTGGTGGAGGCTGCCGCAACGGACTGGCTGTTGGTGTCAGTCACCGCCGGCGGATTGGTCGCGGCGGAGCCGGCAATTACATTGCTGACAGCGGTGACGATGGCTTGGTTCGTGGCGGCGACATCACTGGCGGCGCCTTGGTTTGTGCCGGCGGCGTTGGTTTGGGACAAAGCCGCCTGTTGCAGGGCGAACCCTCCGAGCAGGACGATGGCTAACAATTTTGTTTTCTTCATGATTTGACTCCAATTTGTTCCCGTGAGGGAGATAATGAACCTAAATGTTTATAAATGCCAAGCCATTTTTTAAAAAACTGTTCTTCCGCCAGTCTTTGGCCTAAACAGAAAATCATTCCAACCACGCCGCGTTTGGCAGAGAGGCAAGCCCGAAGCATCCAGTTTGTTAAATGACATTGTGACATGATTAAAAAATAAAATACGCCGGCAATGGCCTCATTTGTTGTCCGAGAGAGTCAGCTCAATGCGCTGGCCATTGGCTTCAACCACCACGGAATGGTCTCCGATTTCCACGCAGAGGACAAGAATTTTGCCCTGCGGCGTGGTGACTTCCTCTTCGTCGCCTTCGGCGAAAGTATGGTTGTTGATGATGACCAGCCGGTGATTCGGCGGGCCGGAAACGCCCACAAACCGGAGCGAGGTCAATTGAGCGCCAGCGTGCCCGGGTTGAGAGTTAAAATCCTGATACGGACGCAGGGAATTTGGAAAAAACGGATCGCGCCCTTGTTTTGCGTTTTCGGGAAAGATAAAAACGGATTGGGAAACATCCGGCTTCGGGGTCGAAGCGATGGGTTGGGCAGCCAGCGGCAACAATCCGACCCCTGCCGCCATTGACAACAGGACTGCCATCAGGCCTCCTTGAAATAAATTGACGCGCGTTTTTTTCATTCGGATTCAGGTCACGATGCGTTTGGTTTTATCAGGGCGATGATGTCCATGCTAAACGCCAGTTTTTCATTGTTTGCACCCGCGTCGGAAGCCGGCTCGAGGGTGAGGTTGACCACGCGAATGTGAGGAAATTTATTTTCAAAGTCCGCTATGAACTTGCCGAGGTCATGGTAATAAGCCGTGCCGTTGACCGTGACTTTGAGCTGCTTGTATGGGAAACGCGGCAGCAAGTCCACATCACTCATCGCCGGCTGGCCGATGGTTGGAATTTCCACCTTGTAGTCGGCTTTGAAACTGCGGATGGTGTCGTAAGTCCATGAATAGACATCGCCGGACGCCATGTCCGCCTCGAAATGTGAAAGGGTCAAATTTGCGTCAGCCAGTTCAAGCGACAGGGTGTCGGCTTTTTTGATGGTGTCTTCAACGGATTGCAATTTGGCGCGGGCGGCGGCGATTTTTACATTGGTTTTTGAAATGGCCTCATATTGAGGACGTATCAAGCCCAGGAGAATAACCACCAGCAACACCACCGTGCTCAACAGCGCGAGGACGAGTTGCTTCCGCTTTTCTTTGTCTTTAGGCAGCCAGTTCATCGAATTTGATCAGGATAATGACATTCCACAGTGAACAGCACAAACGGTTTTCCGTCAGGACCATTTTGCGGCGCGGACAAGGCAGTCAATTCAATGCCGTTTGTTTTGTCCAGCATGGCTTTGAAGTAAGACTGGCTGGCGATGGCGTCCTTGAATTTGTTGACTTGATCGCCGGGATTTGCGCTGAAATCCCGCGCGTCGAGCGATAAAATAATTCTTTCCCTGACGATGGGCGGACGACCCATGATTACACGGTCGCCATTAGTTTGAGGATCGGTTCCGCCGGTTTGAACATAGGACTGATCCACCCGCAGGCGGGTCAATTGAACTCCGTTGACGACTGTTTGCTGGAGTGCATTCAACAGGTTGCCCTGTAGAAAACGGGAGCTTTGCAGTTTTTGCAACGCCTCCAGTTTGCTTTTGGCGGCGGCGGCCTTTGTTTGATTTGCCAGCGCCCGGTCATATTCGTTGGTGCGGGTGTCAATCGCCACCTGCACCCCGGTGAGACGTTGATTCGACAGCACGGCGTTGATTTCAACCATGCCGCTCCAAATCAACGCCAGAATCACGAAGGACGCTCCAAAAAAAACCACGCGCTTGACCGGATCACGCCGCCGCATTTCTTCGGCGGCCTGGGCCTCGGCAAGCAAATTGATATGAATGGGCATAACCTGTTAAATTAAAAAGCCGCCAGCGCCGCGCCGACCGCCACGGTCAATTGCGAGCCGATATGGTCAATTTCAACCGCCTGCTGGCCGGGCAACGCCAGTTGCAGGAATCCGGCGGGATTCCACGTCTTGCATTCCGCGATCATTTCCGCGTGCAACATCTGCAAAATCATTTCCGACCGCGCCGCGCCGCCGCTGACATAAATTTGCGACACGGTCCGGTCCTGCTGGTGTTCATAGAAATCAAGCGACGCGCGCAGTTCGCGCCCCAGCGGCAACACCTGCATCTCCAGCGCGGACTGTGCTTCCGGCGCCCCGCCCACTTTGACGCCTTCGGCCTCGGCGTAGGTGATGTTCATCGCCTCGGCCAACCCTGTCGTCAATTTGTCGCCGCCGATGTTGACGACGCGGGACAAAACCAAATCGCCGTGATCCAGCACGCAAATAGAAGAATGTTTGAAGCCGATGTCCACCAGCGCGACGCAATCGTTGGCGAAGACCTGCGGCAGCGCCAGTTCAAAAGCGTTCACCGGGCCGATCAAGCCGGGCACGATGTTATCCGGCATTAACCCGGCGCCTCGAACCGCCGCCTGAAAATCATTCACCAGTTGCTGTTTCGCGCCCGCCACGAGAACCTTGAACTTGGGCATGCCTATCATCTTGGGCGATTCGGCGGCCTTGCCGATTGGCAGCTTCGGCGCGAAAATGTAGCAGTCAAAAACGTAATTCGGCAAATCCTGCTGCAAATAACCCTTCGGGTTGTTTCGCAACACCAGCCGCATTTCATCCACCGGAATCTGCGGCAACTCCACCTGCCGCACCACCGTGTCTTCCAGCCCGATGGCCAGCGTCACAAATTTGGTCGCGCCACCCAGCGCCTCGGAAACAGTTCGCAAATGATCGGCCAGCAAATCAACCGAAAGCTTCTTGTCGTAGATCGGCGCGTCAAGCAGCGCGTAGCGGGTCAAGGCAAGGACTTCGCCGTGCCGTTCTAAAAGAACAGCCTTCGTCGTGCGACTACCCAAATCCACCGCCATCATCTGATTTCGCTTCTTCTTGGTAGCGCCGTTAAAAAATGGCCAATCCATGTGCGTCTTTAATAAACATTCCGATTTTGAATTGCAAGCAGCTTTTCAAAAATAATTGAAGGACATTCCGGCGGTCTTCCAATTTCACCGTTCCCGCGCGCAAACAAACTTGTGTCCCGGTTCCAAACGCGCAAAATCCCGTCCGGCACCGCACGATGAATTTACCCGATCCAGCCGCCGCCAATTTTAACCGCGCCAGACTTCGCAGCTTCTGGTTGATGTTCGTCGTCGAATTTCAAAATGCCTTCAGCGACAACACGCTGAAATTTCTCGTCACGTTTCTCATCATCGGTTTGGGTTTTCAGCAGGAAAAACGCGATTCGCTCGTGCCACTTGTGGGCGCGGTTTTTGCGCTGCCGTTCATTTTGTTTTCCATGGCCGGCGGGTTTTTCGCCGACCGTTTCAGCAAGCGCAGCGTCGCCGTCGCCGTCAAATGCGCGGAAATCGGCATCATGTCCGTCGCGTTGCTCGGTTTGTGGCGACACAACATTCCAGTGCTGCTCGCGGCGATTTTTTTGATGAGCACGCACAGCGCGATTTTTGGCCCGACGAAATACGGGATGCTGCCGGAATTGCTGCCGGAGAAAAAATTGTCGTGGGGCAACGGCATTTTCAGCCTCGGCACTTTTGCCGCCGTCATCGCGGGAACGGTTTTCGCCGGAACACTTTCGGACACGTTCGGAAAAAACCAGGCTTGGTCCGGCGCAATTCTCATCGCGCTTGCATTGTTGGGCTTGTCATTGTGTCTTGGCCTCGTAAAAATTCCCGCCGCCGATCCGCAAAAAAAATTCCGCGTGAATTTTCTCGGCGATTTTTTCTCGCAAATGAAAATGATCCATGCGGATCGCGTTTTGTTCCTCGGCGTCGTCGGCAACACCTTTCTTTGGTTTCTCGCCGCGTTGCTGCAGCCGACGATTCTTTTTTACGGCAAGGATATTTTGCATCTGGACGACACGCACAGCGGTTACTTGCAGGCCGCGCTGGCCATCGGCATCGGCGTCGGCAGTTTGATCGCGGGATTTTTGTCCGGCGGAAAAATCGAATACGGTTTGATTCCGCTCGGCATGGCTGGGCTGACAATTTTTGCCGCGCTGCTGGCGCGCGCCGGACTTACTTTCGATGCGGTGACGATGAATTTGGGATTGCTCGGTTTCTTCGGCGGATTTTACAACGTGCCCGTCAACGCAATCATCCAGCATCGGCCCGACGCGGGGAACAAAGGCGGCGTCATCGCCACATCCGCGCTTTTGTCGTGGATCGGGATTTTGCTGGCGTCGGGAATTTATTATCTGCTCGCAGTCGTTTTGCATTTGAAACCGCCGCAAATGTTTCTCGCGGGCGCGGCGCTTTCATTGGCCGGCGCGATTTATTGCGTCAAGCTCATGCCCGATTCGCTCGTCCGGCTTTTGCTCTGGCTTTTGACAAAAACAATTTACCGCATCCGCGTCGAAGGCCGCGACAATATCCCCGAAAAAGGCGGCGCGCTGTTCGTCTGCAACCACGTTTCGTTCGTGGACGCGCCGCTGCTCATGGCCGCGACCGACCGTAAAATTCATTTCATCATCGAAAAAAATTATTACGAACTGTGGTGGATCAAACCGTTCACTAAAATTCTTGGGCTGATTCCGATTGCCTCGAATCTTGGCCCGCGCGAATTGATAAAATCCCTGCAAACGGCGAGCGACGCGATCCGCGCCGGCAAAGTCGTCTGCATTTTTGCCGAGGGAAAAATCACGCGCACGGGCGAGCTGGACGAATTTCAACGCGGCTCCGAACGCATCATGAAAAACGTGGACGCGCCGGTTGTTCCGGTTGCGCTCGTCGGCGTCTGGGGCAGCATTTTCAGCTTCGAGCGCGGGAAATTTTTCTGGAAATGGCCGCGCCACATATTCTATCCCGTCACCGTGCGCTTTGGAAAAGCGCTGCCGCCGACGGTCACGACCGAAGAAATCCACGCCGCCGTGGAAAAACTTTTAACCACGAATGAACGCGAATGAACGCGAATTTCAAGACGCGCGGGCTGCAACAGTTTTGATTCGTGTCAATTCGTGTTCATTCGTGGTTGAAAATCACAGCGCCAAAAACTCCGCGCGGATTTCCTTCTCGTCGCAATGCAAAATGGCGACGCTGCGTTCCGCGCCGGATTTCGGCTTGCCGGAATAGCCGGGATTGAAAAACAAAATCCCGCCAATCGTCTCGCAAAACCGTTTGTGCGTGTGGCCGAAAATGACCGCGTCCGGCCGTTCGCGCGCGATTCGCGCCTGCAATTTGTCCGACGGCGCGTGCGGATTGATGATGTGGTGGACGAGAAATTTTCGCGCGGCCAGTTCGATGGTTTCCGTTTCGCGGAAAGGAATTCCGCCGTCCGTGTTTCCCAAAACGGCGGTGACGGGCGCGATTTCTTCCAGTTCCAGAATGATCGAGGCAAAGCCGATGTCGCCCGCGTGCAAAATGTGTTGAACGCCCGCGAAGAGTTCAAAAACTTTCGGGTCGAGAAATCCATGTGTGTCGGAAATGATTCCCAATTTCATGTTGCAGTTGAAGATTGCAGGTTGAGCGATTGAGCGAACTTGTCATGTTCAACTTTTAACCTGCGGCAATTAATTAAGCCTTCGCTTCCTCCGGCGTTTCTTCCGCTTCGGATTTTTCTTCGCGCGCGCCCGCGCTTTTTTCAACGGGCGATTCCGCAGGCGCGGCCAGTTTCGCCGCGCCCACAAATAATGCGGTGAAAATGCCGCCGCTCAAAAGCGTGTTGCGGAAAAATTCCCAGGTTGAAGGATAACCGCCGATGCCTTTGGTCAACGCCAGCAGCCAGCCGGAAAAAGTTTTCGTGTATTCAAGATTTTGAAATGGATTGAAGAACCACGACGTCGTGTTTGTGATGATGTAAAATAGAATTGTTCCGAGAATTCCGCCGCCGAGCAGCGAGACGAAGGACGACTGCGGTTTGAAACAACGACCGAGGAAAATCAAAATTGCATAGGCGACGTAATTGAACGCAAGGTTCGCCACATTCGCCGCGCTCCAAACATTGTCGTCAGGATATTTGTGCTGATAATAAAAATTCAGCCCGATGTCCGTCGCGAACAAAACGAGAATTGGCAGCCACCATGAAATCTTTCTGGAAAAATAAACGCCCGCGCAAAATGCGAACGCGTAGGCCGCGCTGAAATTCTGCGGCAGCAAGCCGGGAATCCGCGACACGGCAAACACCGCCGCGAAAACCAGCGGCAGCAATTTGTTCCATTTTTCTTTCACCGCCGCAAATGATACGCCAGCTTGGTTCAAAGACAAGTTGTGGAAAAACTTTTTGAAATCATTTTTGAAGACGGCGAATTGGTCGTCGTCAACAAACCCGCCGGACTCGTCTGCCATCCGACGAAAAATGGCGAGATGTCCAGCCTGATTGGCCGCGCGCGTCTTTATTTGAACTCTCAACCATCAACTCTCAACTCTCAACCACACCTGATCAACCGCCTCGACCGTGAAACCAGCGGCGTTGTTTTAATTGCAAAAAATTCCGAAGTCGCGGGCGAACTCGGAAAAATTCTCGAAAGCCGCGCCATTGAAAAAGAATATCTGGCGATTGTCCACGGCCACGTCCGCGAAAATTCCGGTTTGATTGACGCGCCGCTTGGCAAGGACGAACACAGTATCGTCGCCGTCAAAGATTGCGTGCGCGCCGACGGCGCGCCGTCGCAAACGGAATTTTTTGTCGAGCGCAGATTTGTCCGGCTTTTAACTCTCAACCCTCAACTCTCAACTTTTTCTTTGCTCCGCATTTTGCCCCGCACCGGACGCAAGCATCAAATCCGCATCCACCTCGCGCACATCGGCCACGCCATCGTCGGCGACAAACTTTACGGCGGCGACGAGGATTTGTATCTCGCGCTAGTCCAAAACCGCTTGACCGCCGCGCAACGCGCACGATTGATTTTCGCGCATCACGCCCTGCACGCCCGCGCCGTGCGGTTCAACTGGCGCAGCAGGCCGTTTGAATTTTCCTGCGAGCCGGAAACGTGGTTCGCAAATTTTGCCGCCACGGATGAATCTGCACGATGACGGCAGCGTCCTAATCTTAATTCGTAATCGTAATCTTAATCGGCTTGGAACGGATTACGATTAAGAGCAGGATTAAAATTAGGACACGGCCACGATGACCATTCGCTTGCCGGTTCCCCGCGAATCTTCTAAAATTCCCGCATGAACCTCGAGAACACCGTCGCCAAAGTGAAGGCGCAATTCAGCGAAGCGCCGGCGAAAGTGACGAGGCTGGTTGAAGTGGCTTGAACGTTCTGTGCAATGTTAGTAACGAACATCATTATGCGCGGCAAATATAATTAGAAAGGCATGAATATGAAGCTGATGCTGGCGATAATTTTATTTTTTGCTGCGTTTCAATGCTGCTTCGCAGATGAACTTGGAGACGCCGAAGCACAGTGCAATACCCTTCAAAAAAACATACAAGATTTACAACGAAATCCTCAAGGTTTTTTCCGGCTCATAGATGGTGAAACGAATTATTTGGACGAACTGTGGGAGATTAACGGCAAAGTCTTGCAGGTTTTGCCTGACGGAATACTGGTCACAACCCATTCGAGTGCGGATTACTCGTTGGACGTTTCAATGTGGAATTCGGTCTATTCCGGCCCGCAAATCTTGCTCTTGAATTATGGTCACAGCGTCGTTGATGAAGACCGGCTTTTTTGCAAAGCGAAGAAGATCGGAGCCTATTCTTACCAGAGTATTGCCGGTGCCACATTAACCATAAATAAATTTGACTGCGGAACCGAAGTGCAGCCTTCAATGGAATTGCTTGATTCAAAAATAACTGAAATCAAAGGTGAACTTTCAACTAACGCTTTTTGGATCCAAATGCAGGCGAACCGGCCTCCGACGCCAGAAGAAATTGCTGCTGCAAAAGCAAAAGCTGACGCAGTGGAAAAAATCGCAAATGAAAGAGCACTCAAATACAACCAAGAACAAGCCGACAAAGGTGATCCCTTTGGATTGATTCGCATGGGCGAGCGGTATCGTGATGGCGATGGCGTGCCAAAAAATTTGGCCAAAGCCCGCGATTATTTCACGAAAGCCATTGCAGCCGGTGAAACGGACGCTGCCGATGAGCTTTCAAAAATGAATCAAAGTTCATCCACAAACGCACCCACGACGAAGCAATAAATTCTTGTTTTGGAATCACCTGACTGACTGTTCCTGCTATTATGAAGGCAATTAAAACGAACAATCTAAATTAACACTTAACACCAGACCATTTATGTTCAAACTCAAACTTGATATTCCTGCCAACTTTGAAGACCAGATTCGCAAAGAGGTCGAGAAAAAACTAGCTGACTGTCTTCGTAGAGATGGATTTCATAACGTTACCGCAAAAATTGATCGGAGCGGACAGGCGATTTTTTCTGGCTCAGATGAGGACTTGAAGAAAGTCGAGAGAGCGGTTGAGAAGTGGCGACTTTAGAATCACAAAGCCAACGTGGTTTTTTGCGACGGCCACGTTGAATCGCCGACGCTGCCATTTCTTTTCACCGACACCAGTGACGCCGCCTTGAGCCGCTGGAACCGCGACCACCAACCCCACCGCGAACGCTTGGTTCCATAATTTCAAATTGCCAACTGTCGCGCTTGACGGCACAAGAAGATTGACGTTTATTTAAGCCATGACGGTCACACTCACAGCCGAGCAGGAACAGTTCATCGCAGAACAGATGAATCGTGGCGGCTACTCGTCGCCGGAGAAAATCGTGGATGAGGGATTGAAATTAATCCGGGCAAAGGAAGAATATCAAGGACGGCTCGTCGAGTTGCGCCGGGAAATTCAAATCGGCATTGACCAGATCAATCGCGGCGAAATTCTTGACGGCGAAGTGGTCTTTGATCGTCTCTTAAAAAAGAAATGAGCGTTCAATTTTCGCTCGAGGCGAGCCGCGACCTCGAAGAAATCAAGGATTACATTTCCCAAGACAATCCCGATGCCGCCGTCCGGTTGATTCTGCTCATTCGCGAAAAATGCGGGCTGCTTTCCCAACAACCTGGCATTGGAAGAGACCGTTCCGATGTTTTATCCGGGCTTCGAGGTTTTCCAGTCGGCAACTACGTCATCTTTTATCAACCAACGAACGATGGCATTGCAGTCGTCCGGGTTCTTCACGGCGCGCGTGATATTCCCGAATTGTTTGATTGATTTTTTTTGCGTTCCGCCGTTTCATTTTGCAGAAGGAATTAAAATTGAACCGACATTATGGCTTACACAACTTGCACACCGCCCGCCGGCGGGAAAATTTCCATCACGAATGGCAAGCTCACCGTTCCTGAAAATCCCATCCTGCCGTTCATTCGCGGCGACGGCACGGGCCCGGACATCTGGGCGTCGTCCGTGCGCGTGTTCGACGCGGCGGTGCAAAAGGCTTATGGCGGCAAACGGAAAATTTCATGGTTCGAGGTTTTCGCCGGTGAAGAAAGTTTCAAGAAGTTCAACAACTGGCTGCCGGACGACACCGTGGACGCGTTCCGGGAATTTCTCGTCGGCATCAAAGGCCCGCTCACCACGCCCGTCGGTGGCGGCATCCGCTCGCTCAATGTCGCGCTGCGCCAGATGCTCGATCTCTACGTCTGCCTGCGTCCCGTGCAATGGTTCACCGGCGTGCCGTCGCCCGTGAAGCATCCCGAAAAAGTGAACATGACCATCTTCCGCGAAAACACGGAAGATATTTACGCGGGCATTGATTTTGAAGCGGGCAAGGAAGCCGCACTCAAGACGATTGAATTTCTCAAAACTAATTTCCCGAAGGATTTCAAAAAAATTCGTTTCGGTGAAACGCCCGAAGTCGTCGGCATCGGCATTAAGCCCGTTTCCAAAACCGGCACGCAACGGCTGTTCCGCGCCGCGATGCTTTACGCCATCGCCGAAAAGAAAAAATCCGTCACGATTGTCCACAAGGGCAACATCATGAAATTCACCGAGGGCGGCTTCCGCGATTGGAGCTACGAACTGGCGAAGACGGAATTTGGCGCGGTGGAGATTGAAAAAGGCCCGTGGTGCAAGATTCCCGATGGCAAACCCGGCGCGGGCATCGTCATCAAGGACAGCATCGCCGACATCACCTTGCAACAAGTGCTGACACGTCCGACGGACTTCGACGTCATCGCCACGCTGAATCTTAACGGCGATTATTTGAGCGACGCGCTCGCCGCGCAGGTCGGCGGCATTGGCATCGCGCCCGGCGGAAATATCAATTACATCACCGGCCACGCGATTTTTGAAGCCACGCACGGCACCGCGCCAAAATACGCGAACAAAGACGTCGTGAATCCCGGCTCAGTCGTGTTGAGCGGCGAAATGATGTTGCGTTACATGGGCTGGACCGAAGCGGCGGATTTGATACTCAAAGGCTTGAATGGCGCGATTGGCAGCAAACGCGTCACCTACGACTTCGCGCGCCTGATGGACGGCGCGACGGAAATCAAATGCTCGCAGTTCGGCGACAACATCATCGCGAATATGTGACGGAAGACAAATTGCGTTCGGAGATTTCGCGTTTGGTTTCGATAAAATTGCCGTTAAACTAACGCACATGAAACTTGATCCGAAAAAAACAGCGTTGCTGACGCTGGATTGCCAGATGGGGATTTTTGGATTTGTCCCCGGCGCGGAGGCGGTCATTCCCATTGCGGCCAAGGCCGTGGAGTTTGCCCGGCAGCAGCGGTTTCAAATCATCCACGTGGGGCTGGGTTTTGCCGCCGGTCATCCCGAAATTTCGCAGGTGGAGTCGCCATTCAAGATGGTGAAGCAAAATAATCTCTTCGTCAAAGGCATGCCGTCCGCAGAATTTCACAGCGCCATCGCGCGGCCCGGCGAGCTGGTGGTGCACAAGCAGCGGGTCGGCGCGTTTTCGGAGAACGAACTGCACTTGATCCTGCGCGCTCGGAGCATCGCGAATCTGGTGTTCTTCGGCATCACGACGAGCGGCATCGTGCTCTCGACGTTGCGGCGCGCGTTCGATCTGGATTACCGCTGTGTCGTGCTCAAGGATGCTTGTTTCGACCGCGATGAGGAAGTCCATCGTGTGCTGGTCGAGAAAATTTTCCCGGCGCAGGCCACGGTGGTGACGGTGGAGGAGCTTGTGGCGGGGCAAAGTTAAAGATTGAAAGTTGAGAGCGGGAACGGAAGGCGGAAGACACGAAGACGCCAAGTTTTGGATTTTAGTTTGTGTCTTGGTGGTTGAACCCTGCTTTTAAGATTTATTCCAAACGGTAATTGATGCTTGCCTGCGCGCGCGGGCGGATTTTTCATCCAAAACCCGAAGCACACGCCGCATCCGCATCAACTGATTCCGGCGACGAACCAAATCGTGCAGGAATTCGCCGACCTGCTCGCCGTCATCGCCACCGCCGCCGCTGACAATCAGATCACGCCTGCCGAGGCGGAACAAATCCGCGCGCGCTGGGAGGAATTGAAAACATACCCATGCCTCATGTGTCACCCCAACACTGTCCACCATTTCGAGGCAAGGCCAATGTCAGGTTAGAGATGGAGCATTCCAAGTTAGACATGGAGCACTTCTTATTTGGAAAGCTGCATTTCAGTTTAGAGATGGAGCATTTCTTGTTAGAGAAGGGACGTTTCTTGTTTGGAAAGATGGGATTATACAATCCGGGTAGGGCGCGTCACTCCGTGCGCGCCGATGCTTGTCAATCCACGCGTTCGGCGGGCAGAGGACTGCCAGCCCTACCCGCCGTGCTCGCGCCCGTCGCGGCAGGCCAGTTTTGCCTCATTGTTTGTCAAAGACATAATCCCGCTTTGCGCGGAATTTTTTTTCATTTAACCTGCGCGCATGAATTACCGCACCCTTGGACGAACCGGCTGGAAAGTTTCGGAAATCAGTTTCGGCGCGTGGGCCATCGGCGGCTCGTGGGGCGGCGTGAGCGACAAGGATTCGCTCGCCGCGCTACACACCGCGCTCGACGGCGGCGTGAATTTTTTTGACACGGCGGACGTTTATGGCGACGGCCGCAGCGAACGCCTGCTGGCGAAATTGAAAAAGGAGCGAAAGGAGAAATTTTACATCGCCACGAAAGCCGGACGCCGCTTGCCGCAACAGACGCCGGAAGGTTACAGCCGCGCGAACCTCACGGCGTTCATCGAGCGGAGTTTGCGAAACCTGGAGACAGACACGATTGATCTGCTGCAACTGCATTGCCCGCCGACCGAGGTTTATTATATGCCGGAAGTCTTCGGCATCCTCGATGACTTTGTGAAAGCGGGAAAACTCCGGCATTACGGCGTGAGCGTGCAAAAGGTCGAGGAGGCGTTGAAGGCGATTGAATTTCTAAATGTCCAGTCGGTGCAAATCATTTTTAACATTTTTCGCCAGCGCCCGGCGGAATTATTTTTCAAGGAAGCGCAAAAACGCAAAGTGGGAATTCTCGCGCGCGTGCCGCTGGCGTCGGGAATGTTGTCCGGCAAAATCACGAGAGAGAGCAAATTCGCGAAAGACGACCACCGGAATTTCAACCGTCACGGTGAAGAGTTTGACCGTGGTGAAACTTTTTCGGGCGTGGATTTTGAAACGGGCTTGCGCGCGGTGGAGGAATTGAAATTGCTCGCGCCAAAAAATGTTCCACCCGCGCAACTGGCCTTGCGCTGGATTCTGGAATTTCCCGCCGTGACGTGCGCGATTCCCGGCGCAAAACGTCCGGCGCAGGTCGCGGAAAACATCGCGGCGTCGGACTTGAAACCTTTGCCGGAAGCGACGATGAAAAAAATTGCGGCGATTTACGAAAAGAAAATCCGTCCGCTGGTGCATTATTATTGGTAAATTTCAAGGCAGGATGCCTCACTCCGTGCGCGCCGCAGATTCGCACAAAAAAGACGGCGCACACGGAGTGACGCGCCCTACCAAAGTGCCTTGCTCCCCTGCCCGACTTGCGTTAGCTTGCGCGGACTATGGACAATTCATTTTCTTCGCCCGGCGAGCCGCCGCTGACGCCGCCGCCAGTCATCACGCCGCCGCCGTCCGCCAGGCCGCGCAAGAGTCGCGGCTGGATGATTGTTGCGATTATTTTGATGCCGCTGCTGGCGTTCAGCCTGTTCGGAAATTTCACGCAGTTCGTTTCGCACGCGTTTGGCGGCGGTTTTAACCGCGGATTCAAAAACAGCGCCGCGCGCGATGTCGGGCCAAAACTGGAAGAGTGCATCCTCGAAAACAACGATTCTCACAATAAAATCGCCGTCGTCACCGTGGACGGCATCATCACCGGCCACACTGCCGACCAATCCGGCAACAACATGGTGGACGTCATCAAGGCGCAGTTGGACAACGCGGCGAATGACGACCGCGTCAAGGCGGTGATCCTCAAGGTGGATTCCCCCGGCGGCGAAGTCATGGCGTCGGACCAAATCAACAAATTGATTTCCAAATTTGAAAACGGCGCCGACGGCAAGCCGGTGATCTGCTCGATGGGCAGCCTCGCGGCGAGCGGCGGCTATTATATTTCCGCGCCGTGCCGCTGGATTGAAGCGAATGACCTGACGCTCACCGCCAGCATCGGCGTCATCATGGAAACTGTGAATTATCGAGGGCTGATGGACAAAATCGGCGTGGAACCCTATGTCTTCAAAAGCGGAAAATACAAGGATATGTTGAGCGGAATGCGCGAGACGAATGAAATTCCCGCCGGCGAACACGCGATGGTCCAAAGCCTCATTGACGATACTTACAAAAAATTCAAAGGCGTCGTGCGCGACGGTCGCAACGCCGCGCATCAGAAAAACGGCGGCGAAGGAAAAGCTCTCGCGCCCGACTGGGAAAATTACGCCGACGGCCGCGTCGTTTCCGGCGAACAGGCGCTGCAACTCGGCCTCGTGGACGGACTCGGTGATTTCGACGACGCCGTGAGCCGAGCGGAAAAAATCGCGCACATCCACAACGCCAATCTGGTCGAATACCGCGAGCGTTACGACATTTCGGATTTTCTCTCGATGTTCGGCCAGAGCAGCAAATCGCACGACATCAAGCTCGACCTTGGCGTGGATATGCCGAAGCTGCAGGCCGGCGCGCTTTATTTTCTTTGGCAGATGCCGGGGAATTAAATGAAGGGCGTCACCGTCATCGCGCATCCGCTGGTGCAGCACAATCTTGCGCGACTGCGCGACAAGCGGACGCAACCGCAGGAATTCCGCCGCCTGCTCGATGAGATCGCCTCGCTGATGATTTACGAGGCGACGCGAAATTTTGGCGTGAAAAAAGTTTCCGTGGAAACGCCGCTGGCGACGGCAAATGGTTTTCAACTCGAACGCGAAGTCGTGCTCGTCCCCGTCTTGCGCGCCGGACTCGGAATGTTGGATTCCATTTTGCAATTGATTCCGCACGCGCGCGTCGGCTTTATCGGACTCAAACGCGAGGAAACAACTTTGCGCGCGCAATTTTATCACAAAAGCCTGCCGAAAAATCTCGGTGACTTTGAAATTATTTTAATTGACCCGATGCTCGCGACCGGCGGCAGCGCCGTCGCCGCGCTGGATTTGCTCATTGAGCAGGGCGCGAAGCACATTCGCCTCGTAAATCTCGTCGCCGCGCCCGAAGGCATCCGCACCGTGCAAACAAATTATCCGCGTCTGCCGATTTTCACCGCCGCCGTGGACAAAAAATTAAACGAGCGCGGTTTCATCATTCCCGGCCTCGGCGACGCGGGCGACCGGCTTTTTGGAACTTGAATCTATCCGCAGATTTCACAGATTAGCGCAGATTTGAAACAAACATTTTGAAAAATCTGCGTCCATCTGCGTAATCTGCGGATGCTGTTCAAATGAATCGTCCTGAAAACTTGTTGATTGTCGCCGACAGCGAGCGCGACGCGAATATGCTTTACGCCACCGGCCTATTCGTGCCCGACCCGTTTATTTTTCTCCAGACCGCCGAACGCCGCCCGCTCATCGTGATGAGCGATCTGGAGATTGACCGCGCGCGTGCTCAAGCGCCGCATTGCCGCGCCGTTTCGTTGAGCTGCTATCAAAGGAAATTGCGCGCGGACGGAATTAAAAAAATCGGCTTCGCCAAAGTCATCCGCGAAATTCTGCGAGAGAAAAAAATCCGCCGCGCCGTCGTGCCGGACAATTTTCCGCTCGGCCTCGCGCGCGAATTGCGGAAGCTTGGAATCAAGTTAAAGCCCATCGCCGGTTTTTTCCCGAAGCGCGAAATCAAGACCGCCGATGAGATTAAAAAAATCTCCGCCGCGCTGATGATGGCCGAGGTCGGCATGGCCGAGGGAATGCAGGCATTGCGGCTCTCGAAAATTGACCGGCGGCGGCAACTCATTTATCGCGGCTCGCCGCTGACTTCCGAACGGCTGCGCGCCGTGATTGACTGCGCGATTCTTCAAGTCTGCGGCCTTGCGGCAAATACAATCGTCGCCGGCGGCATTCAGGCCTGCGATCCGCATGAGCGCGGCCACGGACGATTGCGCGCGAACGAGCCGATCATCATTGACATTTTTCCGCGCTCGCAAAAGACCGGCTATTTTGGCGACATCACGCGCACCGTCGTTCGCGGGCGCGCAAGCGAGGCCGTGAAAAAACTTTACGACACGGTTTTGCAGGGACAAAAAATCGGCTTTGAAAAAATCCGCTCGAAGGTGAAGACGGCGGATGTCCACAAGGCCGTCCAGAAATTTTTTGTGCAGCAAGGCTGCAAAACCGGAAAATTCAACGGGCGCATGGAAGGATTTTTTCACGGCACGGGACACGGGCTTGGATTGGAAATCCACGAAGCGCCGCGCATGGGCGCGAGTTCCACGGAAATGTTGCGGGCCGGCCACGTCGTGACCGTCGAGCCGGGACTTTATTACCCGGAAACCGGCGGCGTGCGGCTGGAAGACGTCGCGCTCGTCACCGGCAACGGCGCGCGCAACCTGACGCGGTTTGAGAAAGTGCTTGAAATTTGATCAGCCCGGACTGCGCGAAAAACCGCAAAGATTCCGCGTTGCCTCTTTTTGCGTGAAGGCGAACAAAGCAGTCCCGGCTTGAGCGCGGTGGGATTTTACGGATGCGACAGCCGGAAGAATAAATTTCCCGCCGGTGATGTGATGGTAATGCTCTCAATCGCTCCGTTCGTGGAAACGGCGTAACCGCTCGTCGTCCAACTGCCGTTTGCCAGAGCCGAATTTTGCTGCAACACAAAACCGCCCGATGACGACGGCCAGGAAATTGTCACACTGTTGCCGGAATGCGTGATGGTCAAAGTCGGCGCGCCCGCAGTTTGCACCACGGAAATCAAGCTCCAGAATCCGCCGGTCAGGGAATAATTGCCGCCGGTCATAGTGCCGCTGGCGTCGTATTGGCCGATGGTGCCGCTGACGGAATAATTTCCGTTGCTGCTCGTTCCGCCGCCGCCGGAGATTTTATACCAGTCAATGGAGTAGGTTTGCGCGAAGCTGATTGCGGGAATCAGAACAGTCAAAAGTAAAATGATTTTTTTCATAGATTTGTTTTCGTTTTCACGGCGCACCGATGGCGATGAATGACCAATAGTTCTCGGCGGGGGTTGTGCTGCCGACGTTGTAGAATTGCACTGCGAACTCACTCGCGTTTTCACTAATAAGGCCCCCGACCGTCCCGAAGAAACCCGAAACTGTCACCGCTGGAAAAGAAGAAACTGAAAATGGCGTTGTGAAGTTTATGTTGAAGTTTCCGACGCTGTTGGATACGACGGTGAATCCGCTTCCGGCAAAAATGTTTCCGTTCGGGTCAATGATTCCCCGCACGATGCGCACGTTTTCCTGATTGTCTTTGACTGAAACATTCAAATTCGTCAATCCGCCGCCGTCGCCGGAAATGACGCCAGCCGCCGTGACGGAGCCGCCGAAGTAAGCCGTCCTGACGCCGTTGGTTTCGTGGAGATAAAAATCCACGCCGTTATTTTCATCCTCGACATAAATGGGATAAATGTCTGATGGCGGGTCATTGTCATAATCCGAGATCAGAAGTTTGACGGAATTGCCAAAATTATAGCCGGTGTTGTAATCGCCGCCGAGCACGACTTGTTTGGTGAAATTGGAAACCGCGCTGCCCAGAGTGCCGCCTTGATAATTGCCCAGCGTCAACTGGCCGGCGGCATTCGTCGCGCCGACAAGCATATTATCGGCAAAAGTATTGATGCCGGTGAACTTTTGATCGCCGTTAAGCAAGGCCACATTGCCCGAAAGTCGCGCGTCGGCAACCGTGCCGCTGGAAATGTTATTGGCATTGAGCGATGCCAAGCTTGCGCCATTGCCGCTGAACGAGCCGTTAAAATTATTGTTGGCATTGTTCAATGTGACGGCATTGCCATAAGCGCCAGAAAAGTTGGCCGAGGAAACGTCGCCGCTGATTTGCGCCGCTGAAACCGTCCCGCTCAAATTACTTGCGGTAATGGCGTTGACCGCATACGGCGCGGGCGTGAGATTTTGCGGCGGGTCCAACGCGGCAAAGCCGTTGACGCCGTCATTAAACCAAATCCGCAATTTCAAATCCGGCTGCGCGAACAGCGAGGTGTCAATCGCCGTCATGTTCGCCACGTTCGTGTCGCCCAAAACCACGGTGAACAGCCCGTTGTTCACCGCCACGTTCACGGCGGCGGAAGGTTCACCGCCACTCACGCTCGTGCCGTCGTTGCTCCAATAAGCATAAGTGTTCGCCGGTAGCGGTGGCGGGGTAACGATGACTGATGTTATGTCAATAACACCTGCACCACCGCTGGTCACAGTGATACTGGCGACAGTGCCATTAGTGAGCGTGACGTAATATGTCGGGAAGGACGCGATGGTGCCGATAAACGTCAGCGTCGGCGCCGTCGTATTGCCGCTGCCACCATTAACGACCGTGATAGCCGTTACCTCTTCGTTGACGGTGTCCACAGTCGCCGTGGCAGTCGCCTGGCTGCTGAAATTCGTGCCGGTGACGAGGGCGAATTTGAACTGGCCGATGCCGGTGAAATTCGTGCCGTTGTCCGTCACGCGGCCTTGATAGGTGAACGCCGTGCCCTGGGCGCGGGCGGTTGAGAGTTGAGAGTTGAATGTTGAAAGAATTGCCGCCGCGAGAATCAAGTGAATGCAAGTTTTCATAATTGCTCTTTATTTTGTGGACTGCCTTTCCGACAAAACTGGTTTTACGTCCAATGCCGGATTCCTGTCAACAATGAAATCAGCCGCAATTTTGTTTTGGAATGCGCGGCCATGTCCGCCACGCTCCAAAATGTTCGCGCCATTCTTCCATCGCCGATTTTCAATTCCCGTGTTTTCATCGTGCGCCTCATTTCTTTTGTTCTATTGCTTTGACCTCCGTTTCCAGTTCATTCAATTGTCTGGCAAGCGAATCGTTTTGTTGTTTCAACTTCGCGTTCTCCGCGCCTTGGCGGTTCAATTCGTCCTGCAACTTCTGGTTCAACCCCTGGATTGCCGCCAGCGCCACGCCGCCTTCGTCCACTACGGAAATGCCGGTATCCGTTTCACCCACGGAAAAAGCCGCTTTGAAATCCTGCGCTGTCGGGCCGATGTGCCGGATGGCCGCCGGTTGCGTCTTGTAATTCCATGTATCCACCGGCAGCGCGGCCACGCGATCCAGCACGTCCAGCGGGTTGATGGATTGAAAATTTTCCTTGACGTTGCGATCACTCATGCTCGTCCACGAGCCGCTGCCGGGCGCAAGATAAGCATAAGTGGTATTTGCCGTGCCGGTGAAAAACCGATACCCGCCGCTCGCTCGCATCGTCACGGAATTATTATTTGTTGAAGTTGTGAACGTGCCAGTTCCATCGCTCCAGACAAATGCGCCGGTGTTGGTGGCATTTGCCCCGTAACCAGCGGCAAAGCTGTATTCGCCGCTGGCGGTATTGTTCTCACCGCCCGGCACGGTGGCATAGAAATTGATGGCTTGATTGTCAACGCCGCCGCCAATGGTGCTATACTCGCCGCTGGCGATGTTATTATTGCCGCCGCCTACTGTTGAGTAAAAGCTGTTGGCGGCGTTGTCAGAGCCGCCGCCCACCGTTGTTCCAGAGCCGCTGGCGGTGTTGAAGTGGCCGCCGCCGATGGTGTTGTAATTTGGTCCCTGAAAACTGGGCAACACATTGGTCGGAATGACGCCACTGGCCAATTGCGAGGCATCGAGATTGGTCAAGCCGCCGCCGTCGCCGTTAATCGTGCCCGCGATGAACGTCTGGCTTTGCCCGCTGCCGATGCGGATAATGTTGGTATCGGTGGCAAGGCCTTCATTGCCGATGTCAATGTTGCTGCTGCTCGTCGTGATGTTTTCACCGGCATTAAAACCCAGCGCGATGTCATTCGAGCCGCTCGCGTTGTTGAAAAGCGCGCCGGAACCGATGGCTGTGTTTTGAGAGCCAACGCCATTGACATGAAGCGCGTTATAACCGTAGCCCGTATTGTCATTGCCGGTGGTGTTGGCGTGAAGCGCGCCCGAACCAGTGGTCGTGTTGTCACTGCCGCTCGTGTTGGAGGCCAGCGCATTGAGACCGCTGCCCGTGTTAAAAGAGCCTGTCGTTGTCGCATTGCCTGCGGAACCGAGGAAAAAGTTGCCAGAGCCGAGACCGATGCTGGTCAATTTCGACGCATTAAGACTGGTCAGATTCGCGCCATTGCCGGTGAACGCGCCGGAAAAACTGTCGTTTTCACTAGCAAAAGCCATTGGGACAGTTACAACACCCGAGGCAAAATTTGCTGGATTAAGATTTTTCAGGCCGCTGCCATCGCCGACAAAAGAGCTGTCAGAATTAACGAAGGCCATTGGCACGGATACAACACCCGAATTCAATTGTGATGCAGAAATCGTCCCGCTCACATTGCTCGCCGTGTTCGCAAACACCGCGTTGGCCGCATACGGCGTGGCCGTGAGATTTTGCACCGGACTTAACGCGGCAAATCCATTCACGCCGTCATTGAACCAAATCTGCAATTGCAGGCTGGATTGCGCGGAAAACAAAGCGGCGGGAATGGCCGTCATGTTTGCCAGCGTCGTGTCACCCAAAGCCGCAGTGAACAATCCGTTCGTCACGGCGACGCTCACGGCGGCGGATGGCTCGTTGCCGTTGACGCTCGTGCCGTCGTTGCTCCAATAGGTCGTGTAGGAAATATTTATCGGCGGCGGATCAATGGTCACAGTCGGCGCGCTGCCGTAATTGCCGTTTCCAGTGCTGCCAACGGTAAGGCTCGTCACCATGCCGCCGCTGATATTGGCAGTGGCCGTCGCGCCCGAACCGCCGCCGCCCGAAACGGTCACGTTTGGCGGGGTGACATACCCGCCGCCGCCATAAGTGACGGTGTAGCCGGTGATAAAGCCGCCGCTCGGCGCATTGGCCGTGGCCGTGGCCGTGCTGCTGGTATTGGTGCTGGTGACGAGCGCGAACTCGAACTGGCCCGCGCCGGTGAAGTTCGTGCCGTTGTCCGTCACGCGGCCTTGATAGGTGAACGCCGTGCCCTGGGCGCGGGCGGTTGAGAGTTGGGAGTTGATGCCGGCGAAAACCACCAGCACGACGAACAGATTTTGAATGCGTGTTTTCATAATTGCTTGATTCAGGATTTTTTCCGCTGACGGATAATCCGTGCGTCAAAACCGCCGAAACAGCATCGGCATTTCTGAAGCCGGGATTCGCCAAACAACTGTTCGATGAAATACGCCCATTTCCGAACCGTGTCCAGAATTTTCAGGCTCGAATGGCACGGTGCCAACCGGTGCCGTGGTTAAAGCAAAAATCCCAACCCGTTTTCATCCGCCGAACGCCGAGTATTTTTTCACGCCGCGCCGCCACATGAATCGCGCGAACGAGTATGCGAGCAGCACCCAGAGGAATTGCGCGAGCAGGCCGCTCCACAAGTCCGCGCCGGAAATTTTCCCCATGTAAATCGCCACGGGAAAATACATCTGATACGGAAAGGGCGTGAACATGAGCGCGTGATAAAATCCCTGCGCCAGCGCGGGCGACAATCCCGCGTGCTCGAGCGACGGCGGAAACAGGTTCAGCGGAAACATATGGCCGCTGGCGATATATTCGAATGAAAACAAAATGAAGATAAGCGTTGAAATTTCCAGCAGCCAGAACGCCAGCATGGCCATCGCGTAGGAGATGAAGAATTGCAGCAGAGCCGTGAGCAGCAGCGAAATTGGAAAAACAACCGTCACAACCGCGTTTGCCGGAAGCAGGAAATAATTTCGGAAACAGAAGATGAAAACCGCCAGCGGAATTCCAGCCATCATCACAAACGCGACGCGCCCGGAAAAAAACAGGCACAGCCGATACCGGAGATAATCAATCGGCTTGAGCAGGAACTGGCTGATGGCGCCATCGCGGATGTCGGCGGCGATCTGCCAGTCGTCCTCGTTGACGGCGGTGAACACGTCCACGACGGCGACGAGCAGGTAATAAAAAATCATTTCCGCCTTCGTCCAGCCGGAATGCGCCGCGCCGCCGGAGCCGGAATAAATTTTCTGCCAGAGCGCGAGCATGGCGAAAAGCGGAATGAAGCTGAACAGCGTCCGCGTCAAATAATTGAAGCGATAGGTCAGGTTGTTCTGTATCCCGATGCCGATGACGTGCAGATATTTTTTCATGCGCCAAATGCGGGCGGGAAATTAACCGAGCAAAGAGAAATGGCCAGTCGAATTAGCCGGGCACGAACTTGTTGAACGTGTCGTCAGGTTGTTTTGCATGAGTCACAGTTTTTTCAACATGAACAGACAGACATCGTTTTCACGCAGATCAAATTGCCGTTGAACTTTTCCATCCCGACCGACCGTGATGGTGGACTTGGCGATGGGTGCGCCGCTGTTGTCGGATTTTATTTTTGCAACCTGCGCCCTGGTCAGTTGCGCGGGCGAACCCAAATCCATGTAAGTCGCATAGGCGTCGTTGACGCGGTAGCCGACCTTGTAGATTTCCAGCAAGTATTTCCCTTTTGGCACGTTGGCGAGATTGAGTGTGACCTTGTTTTTCGGCAGCGACGGCAGGTCGCGTTTGTAAAAAACCTGATTGATGACATTTGTTCCGGGATTCGTGATGGTGAAATCCCAGACCAACGCCTGCACACCACCGGATTTATCGGTGCAAATCCAAGACGCCGCGTCGCTGTTTTTCAATTCCGTCGAGCCGAGCCGGTTCAAAAATTGATACGCGTAGAACGCCGGCTTGTTGATGTCCTCGTAGTTGATCAGGCCGAAGCCGCCGTGAAATGGCGTCCAGCGCGGACCGGCTTCCTCGAAAATGTCCGTGAACGTCCAGTAGGACATGGATTGCGCAGCGTTGCCGGCGTTCTTGAGCTTGTCGAGGATGAACGCCGCGCTGTGGTAGCTGTCGTGAATCGGATCGCTCGGCGTATAAGACGCGCTCCACTCGGTGAAATGCAGTTCCAAATCCGGCATGGCTGACCCGGCGATCTGCCGCCGCACCCGGCGGACATCGCCATAGATGCTGGACGGATTAAGAGAAAACACAGTGCCGGAATTGCCATTCTCATCCAGATAGCCGCTCGTGACGGCATAAGTGTGCGTCGAAATAAAATCCACCGGTGAATGATTCGTTACGCAAAAATGGATGAACTCCGGCACCCACGCACAACCCGCCGTCGCCGGGCCGCCGACCTTGTAGGCGGGCGAAACATCCTTGATCGCCTTTGCCGTGACGGCGTAGAGATCAAAATAATCCTGCTGTGTGCCGTCAAAAAAGCCGCGCAAGTTCGGTTCGTTCCAGACTTCAAAATACCAGGTGCGCACCTCGGCGTCGCCGTAACGCTCGCGCAGATGCGTGACGAATGCGCGGATGAAATCGCCCCACTTCTTGAAATCCTTCGGCTTCGTCACATTACCGTGCCACCAGAAAATCGTTTTGGAACCGCTGGCCAATGCCGATGGCATGAAGCTCAATTCCACAAACGGCTTCATGCCGATGCTTTGGAGGAAATCGTAAAGCTCGTCAATGTATTGCCAGTTGTATTGCGGATTGCCTTGCTTGTCCTCCTTGTAGACGCCCATGTCGTCACAGAACAAACCGTGCATGCGGATGTATTCAAAACCGCACTCGCGATGCGCGTAAGTCAATTGCCGCTGCCAGTCGGCGCGCAAGCCTTCGTTCGCCCGCCCGGCACCGACGCACATCTTGAACATCGTGTTCAATGGTCCCTGCGCCTGCCGGAAATCGGCGGTGATGACACGATCCGTGGCCGGCGCATTGGTGGCTGCGAACAGGGGAATTCCAATCAGCAGCAAAATGCCTGCGAGGATGATGCGGTTATTGTTCATACTGGTTTAAGCTTTTTATTCTTTCTACGTTTCTTCGCCCAAGCGGGGCGCAACTCCGGCAACGCGCCCAACTGGTCGGGCACAAATTCTTTGAACGAGTCGTCAGGCATGAGTTCAACAATACATATTGCTGAAAACTTTTGAACGCTTAAAATTTAACGCCATGAAATCTGAACTGAAAACGCACAATCTGAAAAAACTTGCCGATTCTTATTCAAAGCATGAGTTGGGCATTGATCCAGAATATCAGCGCGGCACGAGTTGGGGTATGCCGCAAAAGCAATCGTTGATTGATTCACTTTTACGGGGATACCAACTGCCGCTTTTTTATGTTCACCTAAAAGAAACAGAACACACATTTACGGGTGGCGTAAATACAACTGTTTCGCTGGTGGATGGACAACAACGTCTGGATGCTATTGCCAAATATTTAGATAACCAATTTCCACTTATTGATCCAAAAAGCGAAACTCCTGGAACAGTGATACCGACATTACTGCAAACCGAATGCTCATGGCACGGGAAAAAATTCGAGGAATTAGATCGGTTAGATCAAGAGCGGCTTCTGAACCGCGATTTGCTAGTTATCGAAATGCGTGAGGAATCACCAAATGAAGCGCGTGACTTGTTTATCAGATTACAGTCAGGCACACCTTTGACCGCACAACAAAAACGTGATGCGTATCCGGGAGATTTTAGTTTGTTCGTTATTCGTCACGCAGGCAAGTCCAGACATAAAATGAGTAATCCAAAACAATTTTTCGAGTTAGTTCCTCGCGGGAGAAAATTGCAAATTGATGATGATAGTGATAGTGATAGTTATGTGGACAAGCTGGCTGACAACCGAAAATTTTTTGCTGGTTTAGCAATGACAATTATGGTGCGAGAGCGGTCAGGAGAAGACTTCGTTGATCTGAAAGGAAAAACTATCAATGAGTTCTACATAGAGAACCTTGAGTTGAAACCGAATGACCCGGCAGCGATACGCGTCTTGAAGGTTCTTGATTTTATCCCGGAATTACCCAGCTTTGCGGATTTAACTTCGCAAAGGCCGATGACACGTCAAATGGCATTTCATTTGGCTCTAATTATAGATTCCCTACTGGCTGGAAATTATGTTCCCATCTGGAAGCAGGATGTAATTAAGGCTTTTATGAAATTTCAGGTGGACGTTGCTGAAGCGCATCTCCATCACAAACAAACGGGCGAAGCAAAGCCGCACTACGAACGATTCAAAGTTTTGCTAGGTGGCTCGGTGCGGTCGAGGCAAGCGTAGAAACCAGACGTGTCCACGAACACGGTTTTCATGCATTCGGATCGCACCAGACTTTGTCGTGGAGTGCCAGCGCGTCTTGTTCAGTTTGAGGCAGCGGCTGATACTTGCCGGCGAATTCGCGGAGCGGGCGCGGCCTGCGGGAAGCGGCGCGGGATTCGGTCGGCAGCAATCGCGCGACGGGCTTGTGATTTTTTTCAATCACAATTTCATCGCCGGGCGTCAGTGATTCCACCAGTTCGCCCAGCCGCGACTTGGCTTCGGTCAATTCCACCGTCTGCATATTGAGATAATGGCACGCGAACCGTCTTCCGGCAAGCATCGTTCAACCTTTCTGCGCTTCCTTCGCCCAAGTGTCTTTCAAAGTGATGGTGCGATTGAAGATTAGTTGATGGTTGAGAGTTGAAAGTTGAGAGTCTTTGTCCAAAGTAAAATAGCCGATGCGCTCGAATTGATAGCGCAATTCCGGCTTCGTGTCTTTCAAACTTGGTTCAAGCTTGGCGGTGATGACTTCGAGCGAGCGCGGGTTGAGGACGGATTTGAAATCGCGCTTTGTCGCGCCGGAGCTTTCAGCGGAGGCGGATCCATCTTTTTCCGGCTCGGCTTCGGGGAAGAGCCGGTCGTAAAGGCGCACCTCGGCGTCCACCGCGTGCGCGGCGCTCACCCAATGGATCGTGCCCTTGACCTTGCGCGCGGAAGTCGCGCCGCCGGTTTTGCTGTCGAGGTCTGCGGTGCAGCGCAGTTCGGTGATGTTGCCGCTGGCGTCCTTCACCACTTCGTCACACTTGATGATGTAGGCGTATTTCAAGCGCACTTCACCGCCGGGTTTCAACCGGAAAAATTTCGGCGGCGGAATTTCCTGAAAATCGTCGCGCTCAATAATAATTTCTCGCGCGAAAGGAATTTTCCGTTTGCCCGCGCTTTCGTCTTCGGGATTGTTCGTCGCATCAAGTTCCTCGACTTTGCCTTCAGGAAAATTCGTGATGACGACTTTGATCGGGCGCAACACGGCGAGCCGTCGCAACGCGCGCTTGTTCAAGTCTTCGCGAATGGCGTGTTCCAAAACCGCAACGTCGGTGAGTCCATTGAATTTTGTGATCCCAATGTTATATGCGAAGTTACGCAACGCTTCCGCTGTTACGCCACGACGCCTGATTCCGCTGATGGTCGGCATGCGCGGATCGTCCCAGCCGGTGACGATTTTTTCTTCGACGAGCTGGAGCAATTTGCGTTTGCTCAAAAGCGTGTAACTTAAATTGAGCCGCGCGAATTCATATTGTTTCGGCAACGCACGCGGCAAGCCGAGCGATTCGAGAATCCAATCGTAAAGCGGGCGATGCACTTCAAATTCCAAAGTGCAGATGCTGTGCGTGACGCCTTCGATGTAATCGCTCAAGCCGTGCGCGAAATCATACATCGGATAAATTTTCCACTTCGCGCCGGTGTGATGATGCCCGGCATGGCGGATGCGATAAAGAATCGGGTCGCGCAGCCAGATGTTGGACGACGCCATGTCAATCTTCGCGCGGAGCGTGCGTGCGCCGTCGGGAAATTCGCCGTCTTTCATGCGGCGAAACAGATCGAGATTTTCTTCCGGCGTGCGGTTGCGGAACGGCGAATCTTTTCCCGGGCGATCCGGCGCACCGCGATAAAATTCCATGTCGGCGGGCGACAGATCGCAGACGAAGGCTTTGCCGCGCTCGATCAATTGCTCCGCGTAATCGTAGATCTGGTCGAAGTAGTCGCTCGCGTAAAATGGTTCTAAATGTGCTGCCGACATCTTGTCGGCAGAATCTTCCGGCAAGATGCCGGAAGCACGTTGAGTTGCCGCTAAATAAAAATCCCGTTTGCCGTCGCCGGAAATGGTTTCGGGCGTCTTGCCTTTTTCTTTTAAGCCAAGTTGTTTGTCTGCCCAGTCGCCGATGAGCCAGTTCACGTCTTCCTGGATCGAATCCACATATTCGACGTCTTCCTTCGCGGGATTCGTGTCGTCCATGCGCAGATTGCAGACGCCGCCGAACTCGCGCGCGATACCGAAGTTGAGACAGATGCTTTTCGCATGACCGATGTGCAGATAACCGTTCGGCTCCGGCGGAAAGCGCGTGTGGATGCGCGGATATTTTTGCCCGGCGACGTGCGCGGCCACGATGTCGCGGATGAAATCAGACGGCGCGGGCGCGGGTTCTTTGTTTTCGAGAATCATAAAATTTTTTGAAGGCTAACAAATGAAAATGCGATTGTCCAAAATTGTCGCGCAAAGAAAATCCTGCAACACCGCATCCGTAAAATAAAATTTGAAACGCAAAGCGGCCTTCGGAAACGGAGGTCGCTTTT
This sequence comes from Verrucomicrobiia bacterium, assembly GCA_036490295.1. Taxonomy (GTDB): domain Bacteria; phylum Verrucomicrobiota; class Verrucomicrobiia; order Limisphaerales; family UBA11358; genus UBA11358. Next base: position 28,160 of record DASXED010000158.1, read on the forward strand.
TAATTTTCAATTTCAAACCAGTTTTGAATCGAATATGATTTCATTCAAAATAATAATGCAATGAACTTTTATGGAATATAAAGATGAAGGTGCGATCAGTAATCTCCGTAATTTGCTAGACATAGTTGATGACTGGGAAGCAACACATCCTGAACCCAACAATCCAGAATGGGTTTGGTTTCGTGGACAAGACCAGCCAGCGCATTGCCCTTGTTGAACCAAACATAGGCCGCACTAGGATCTATTTCGGACGCCTTGTCATAACAGGCGATTCTTTCTTGATGGCGATTTAGTTTCGCAAACATCAGTCCCTTATCATTCCAAGCTTTCGTATTTAATGGGTCGATTGCTATCACTTTATCGAAGCAGTTTATCGCAAGTTCAAATTTGCCAAGAGAATCAAGTGCATTGCCTTTTTTATACCGTGCAGTTGCATCGCGCAGGTCTATTTCCAATGCCCTGTCATAACAGATGACCGCTTCCTCATATCTTTCCAGATCGCTTAATGAATTGCCTTTATTGCACCACACAACTCCATTTCGTAAATCAATCGCCAGTGCCCTTTCGTAACAGACAATTGCTTCTTCATAACGTCCAAT
>DASXED010000177.1:0-7082 GCA_036490295.1 Verrucomicrobiia bacterium
ATAAGGGTAAAATGCAGCGTCAATATCTTCATTTGGCCTGGCTATCAATGCTTTCTCAAACTTATCTACATCTGGTTTATGTAAAAGATAAGACCCCATCACATTATCAATAAAAAGTTCGTTCCGTTTTTCATGCGTCATATCTTTTGGGATCGTTCCTTCTAGCGCATCGCGAAAAGTGGTGCGAGACGTCATTTCCAGTTCACTGGCATTTGTCCGCGCCAGAACAAGGAGGGAGACATTATGTGTTTCAGGCACAAGGCTGAATCTTTCTTTGGATCCCGGCTGATTTCTTGCACCCAGCCGGACGACCACACAATTCTGGTTAAGTTTTCCAACAGTCAAAAGACTGTTCAAATTCAAGCCATTAACCGCATCAAGATTTTGATTCAATTGGTCAACACCAGCCTGAACGCCGACACTATGAATTGCGGCAGAGATGGAAGCCGTCAGTTGGCGGAGTTGATTCAAATTTTGCTGGTCGTTCGCCGCCTCCAGCGCATCGGTGGTCAACAATGGAAAAATAAAAGGAATGGTTTGGCTTTCTTTGCCGGGCGGCGTTGGCGGATCATTGGTGTCAGTAAAAAAGCCTATGTTGGCGTAGGCATCGAAAGGCGCATCCCGCTTGTGCGGAATCAAAGAAATTTGAATGGTGACGATGTAAGGAATATATCCCTTAAAATGGGGAATATCCTGTAGGGAACGATTCAACAATTTCACTTGTTCAAAACCTGTTGCGGCGTTCGGATACTTTGACCACGGATTTACACTCAACGAGGCAGCAGGAAAATTGGTCAAGATGCTTAATGGGGATAACTGACCTGAAGCTGCTGCACCCGACGAATTGGTGGAGTTCTGCTGTCCATACATCACTCCAATCGCTAATGCGGTTTTGAAAGAGGTAAGCGTGGATTTTGAACTGTTCAACGTGTCGGGAACCGCTTCCTGCAAGGCTTGCTCCGCCGTCAGGTCAAATTTGGGCTGCAATTCGTCAATTACGGCGTTCAGAGGCCGCACTCCAATCATCGAAACATAAACTTCGGCAATATCGCTCTGGTAAGTGTCAGATTTGTCATAAACCGCCGCCGGAGCCATTGTGCCTTTTTGCGCCAGTGCCGGGCTGAACGCAAAGCACAAGACATACAAAATAATTGCCGTTCCGAATGTAAATTTCATTTTGATTTCTGAAAGCCCGGATTTTCCAAATGTTTGCCTGAATACGCCCATTTCCGGGCCATGTCGAGATTTTTCTGAAAATATTAGAGTGTGGACATTCTCTTTTTCGTCAGCGAATTAGTTTTATCCATCACAAAAAATGTTTGTCGGTCATGGAAATTCACTTTTCCGTGATGGAAAAGGTTTGGTTGATCACGGAAATTGTTTTGTCCGTGAGGGAAGTTCCCTTTTCCGTCACCGAAATTGTTTTATCTGCCATGGAAAATGTTTTATTGGTGATGGAAATTTCCTTTTCCGTCGCGGAAAATGTTTCGTCGGTAACGGAAGTTCCCTTTTCCATGACGGAAAAGGTTTGGTTCGTCGCGAAACTTGTTTGGCAACCCATTGAAAAACTTTTTTTGCCAAAAAAAAATTGACAATTTAATTTCCAGTGCCAGTTTAATTTCAAGAACCCACAGGCCGCATCGGGTGATGTCTTAAGCGGGTTTGAAATTCAGGAAGGGAGGCAGAAAGTATTGTTATGACCATTAACTTACGAGTCTCCCGGGACTTCATGAATGCTCCCGCCAATGACGTGGCCAACTTGGCCGATGATGTCGTTGACGGAATGACAGGCAATCCGGCGTTTCCCACCCCACCAATTCCGGTCGCGGGTTTAACGACGCTAAACACCACGTTGCGCACGGCCATCACGGCGGCGGACGCGGGCGGGCCGACGCAGACGGCGGCAAAAAACAAGGCGTATGCGGCGGTCACGGACGCGCTCCGCAAAGACGCAAACTATGTTGAAATCCAGTCGGACAACGACCTTGAGACATTGCTCTCATCGGGTTATGATGTGGTCAGCACCAACCAGCGCGCAGGTGCCGCTCGACCAGCCGGTGGATCCTTGAAATCTCCAACCTGGCGACGACGCAAATCCTCATCCGCCTGCTGTCCATCCTCAACGCGAAGTCGTATCAGGTGCAGCTTGCCACGGCGGTGAACGAGCCGTGGCAGGAGGCGGGCATCTACACGCAGGCGCGGCGGATCGTGCTGATGGGGCTGACGCCCGGCACGGTTTATTTCGTGCGCGTGCGGGCGATTGGCGGCAGCACCGGTTACAGCGAGTGGAGCGTTCCGGCCACGCTCATGGCGACGTAACTGCAAAAGTTGAGGGTTGAGAATCAAGACACAGAACCTTCAACTTTCAACCATTTGGCGCCAACCGGGTGCGGGCGATGTTAAAGCCTCCCAACCCTGACATCCCCGCGCCCGGCGTTTTTTTGCATGGAAAATTTCAGATTGTTTTAATCAAGAGAAAAGCCGCTCCGAATAAATTGGGGCGGCTTTTGTTATAGCGTCGAGTCTGCGACTCGACAGTTCGGCCACAGGCCGAACGCCACAGTTTATTTCTTCTTCGCCTTGCGCTTCTCTGCAATGACGGTTGCGGCTTCAATCTGGCGACGATGGCGCGGCAGGCCAGATAAATCACAGGAATGGGGCGCACGCCGGATTTGACGCTGTTCATTGATGGCGGCCAGGGTGCGTCCCGTGCGCCCGGCCACCGACCGGTTGTTCCATTGCCACAGCAACCGGATTTCACGCGCCGTCCAAGGTTTGTCTCGTTTCAAAGGCGGAATGTTCAACGCGCGGCGGCGATCCCGCACCGTTTTAGGGCTGACACACCACAAGCGAACCAATGCGCGATCCGAATGCGTGCGCAGCAGGACATCCTTTTCGGGCGTCCATTCATACCGGCGCGGCGGTGTGGGAATGGCAGGAACACCCAGCTTTTCCCGCTTGTGGGAAACCGAACTGCGGGTGCGACCGAGTTGCGCCGCCAGCACTGCATCGGGCATCGTGCCCAACAATTGCACTTCATCCGCAAGCCACGCACGTCCGTTCCAACGCAGCCCGCGCGGAAACAAATCCGGCCGCAGTATGCTCCCGCGCCGCCGGACGGCTTGAATGGAGCGCCCGGTGCGCCGGACGATTTCTTCCACGCGCAACACTCCAATCCACCCGTTTTGCTCCGCGCTCCACGGCGTGAATTGAGAATGGCAGGGAGCAACCTTCAATTTCAGGCGACGTGACTGGACGGAGCCATAAGTGCGCTTCAAACGCCGGGCGACTTCCTTGTCGGAAAACTTTCCCAGAAGCGAGTCTTCTTCGGGCGTCCAATCACGGCGTAGGCGGCGAAGGAGCGATTTGCCAAGGCGTTGGCGGCGTTTGCGAATGGAGTATTTGCTTCGCCCAATCAACTTTCCCAATCGTGCATCGGTCATGGTGCCCAAGAGCCGGTCTTCGTCCGGCGTGTAGGCCCTTGATGCGGCGGCCAGCGAATGCACCGTTCGCCATTCCCGACGGAAATAACTGCGGCGTAACAACCGCGCGGCCGTGGCGTCGTCCATGGCCGCCAGTTTTTCCGCAAGACGCCTTGGATCAAACTGTTTGGCCGTGGACATCTCCCGAGAATTATTTTTTCTTCACAACAGTCTTCGCCTTGCGCTTTTCTTCAATCGCGGCCTGCGCTGCAGCAAGTCTCGCAACGGGCACGCGGAACGGACTGCACGAAACGTAAGTGAGCCCGATGCGATGGCAGAATTTTACGGAGTCGGGATCGCCGCCGTGTTCGCCGCAGATGCCGAGCTTGATGTCCGGGCGCGTCTTGCGGCCTTTCGCGATGGCGATTTCCATGAGCTGGCCGACGCCGGTCTGGTCAATTGAGGCGAATGGATTTTTCTTCATGATCTCCGCTTCCTGATACGCGCCGAGGAAACTGCCGGAGTCGTCGCGGCTCATGCCAAGCGCGGTTTGCGTGAGGTCGTTCGTGCCGAAGCTGAAAAATTCCGCCGTCTGCGCGATTTCGTCGGCGGTCAACGCGCCGCGCGGAATCTCGATCATCGTCCCGACGCTGTAATTGATTTTTACTTTCTTTTCCTTCTGCACTTGCGCGGCGACTTCGTGAACGATCGCGACTTGCAAATCCAATTCGCGTTTGAATCCGACGAGCGGAATCATGATTTCTGGTTTCGCCTTGAAACCTTGCTTGGTCGCATCGGCGGCGGCTTCGAGAACCGCGCGCGCCTGCATCCGCGTGATTTCGGGATACTTGATGCCGAGACGACAGCCGCGAAAACCGAGCATCGGATTGAACTCATGCAATTCATGGACGCGGTGCATGATTTTCTCGACGGGAATATTTAATTTTCTCGCCAAGTCCATTTGCGACTCCTTCGAGTTCGGCAAAAATTCGTGCAACGGCGGATCGAGGAAACGGATCGTCGCCGGAAATCCTTTCAACGCCTTGAAGATGCCGAAGAAGTCGTCGCGCTGATACGGCAGCAATTTTGCAAGCGCGGCTTCGCGGGCTTCGAGATTATCCGCGAGAATCATTTCCCGCATCGCGTCAATGCGATCGCCTTCGAAGAACATATGTTCCGTGCGCGTGAGACCGATGCCCACCGCGCCGAACGCGACAGCGTTCGCGGTCTGCTCCGGCGTGTCGGCGTTCGTGCGGACCGAGAGGCGCGTGGCCTTCGCGCACCATTTCATCAATTGCGCGAAGCTCTTGAATTTTTCCGTGGCCTGCGCCGCCTTGTCGCCGCCAATCAAACCGGCAATAATTTCCGACGGCGCGGTTTTGATTTGTCCGGCGTAAACGGTTCCCGCCGTTCCATCAATCGAAAGAAAATCGCCTTCGTTGAAAGTTTGACCGGCGACCGTGACGGTCTTGTGATCGTAGTTCACCTGCAACGCGCTCGCGCCGCAGACGCAGACCTTGCCCATCTGCCGGGCGACGAGCGCCGCGTGCGAACTCACACCGCCGCGCGCAGTCAAAATGCCTTCCGCCGCGATCATGCCGCGCAAATCTTCCGGCGACGTCTCCACACGGACGAGCAAAACTTTTTCGCCCTTCTCGGCGGCTTGCACCGCGCGGTCGGCGTTGAAATAAATTTTTCCAGTGGCCGCGCCCGGGCCGGCGGGCAGACCGGTCGCAATCGCTTTCGCTTTTTTCACTTCGCTTAAATCGAAAACGGGCGCGAGCAATTGATCGAGTTGATCGGCAGGATTTCGCAAAATCGCCGTCTCCCAGTCAATGAGTTTTTCCTTCACCATATCCATCGAGAATTTCAGCGCGGCCATCGCGGTGCGCTTGCCGTTGCGCGTCTGGAGCATGAACAATTTGCCTTCCTGCACGGTGAACTCGATGTCCTGCACGTCTTTGAAATGTTTTTCCAAAGTTTTGCGGACTTCCAAAAGTTCCGCGTAGGACTTCGGCATCTGGTCTTTCAATTTCAAAACCGGTTCGGGCGTGCGCACGCCAGCGACAACGTCTTCGCCCTGCGCGTTGATGAGAAATTCGCCGTAAAATTCGTTCGTGCCGTTCGCCGGATTGCGCGTGAACGCCACGCCGGAGCCGGACGTTTCGCCGGTGTTGCCGTAAACCATCGCCTGCACATTGACGGCCGTGCCCCATTCGGCGGGGATATTATATTTGCGGCGATAAACAATCGCGCGATCATTCATCCACGAACCGAACACCGCGCCCGCCGCGCCGCGCAACTGTTCCCACGGATCGTTCGGAAAACCTTTGCCGGTGCGTTCGAGCACGAGCGCCTTGAACAGCTTCACGAGTTCCTGCTGATCTTTCGCGGTGAGTTCGCTGTCCACGATGTCTTTGTAATATTTCTTGTGCTTGAATTCGTGGATGACCGTCTCGAACGGCTCGTGATCCTCGTTCGCGCGTTTCTGCACGCCGATGACCACGTCGCCATACATCTGGATGAAACGACGATAACAATCCCACGCGAAGCGCTCATTTTTCGTCGCGGCGGCGAGCGAGAGAACCGTCTGGTCATTGAGGCCGAGATTCAAAATCGTGTCCATCATGCCCGGCATCGAATCGCGCGCGCCGGAACGCACGGCCACGAGCAACGGCATCGCCTTCGCGTCGCCGAATTTGACGCCCATGATTTTTTCCATGTTGGCGATGCCCGCTTCCATCTGCGATTGCAGTTCCTTCGGGTAAGTCTTCTTGTGCGCGTAAAAATAAGTGCAGACCTCGGTGGTGATGGTGAAACCCGGAGGCACGGGCAATCCGATGCGCGTCATCTCGGCGAGGTTCGCGCCCTTGCCGCCGAGGAGCGGCTTCATGCCGCCGTCGCCGTCCGCTTTTTTGTTGCCCCAAGTGTAGACGTATTTGTTCGATTTCGATGCTTTGGCCATAAATTAATTATTATTTTGCGAACGTGGAATCCCGTCGTGCGGGACAGAAACGAGCGGCGAATCCTAACAAAGGAAATCGCCGTGTCAACGAATGAAGCGACGCAAATGAGCGCAAGGACGTGAAACGAATGCGCCTCTTTTTTGAATCTGTCCTTGAAAATAACTCCAGCTTGTCGAGAATCTCCGCAAGTTATTCATTCGAGTGAAACCAGACGACATTCTCATTGCGCTTAAAAATCTCACGGAATGTGAGCGCATTGAATTTCTGCCGCTCGCGCCGGACATTCGGAAGCCATCGGCTTACGCCCCGATTGAAAAGTATCTGCTCGACCTGAAAAATAAAACCAAGCCCGAATCCGCCGCAGAAGACCTTTTCACCGCGCTTTGCAAAGACGTTCTTGGTTTTCAGCCGACACGGCAAGTTGGTGTAATGGAAGGCTTCGTGGATTTCGTCTTGCCCGAAGCGACCGGACAACTTGTTCCACTCGAACTCAAACCGCTTTTCCAACGCGACGGCATGGACGCAGTCTGGCGCGACGATGCGAAACCGAAGAATCACGTCGCCCAAGTCAAAAAATATCTCCGCGACCACGAATACCTGATTCTCACCGATCTTCGCACCGCGTGGTTTTTTAGCGCACGCGATTTTTTCTTTGAGGACAAGCATTTCGCAACAATGCCTTTTGCAGATTTCC
>DASXED010000003.1:0-14487 GCA_036490295.1 Verrucomicrobiia bacterium
GTCTTTTGAAGAACTGCTTAATTCCGTGAAGAAAACTGTGAGTAGGATTCCAGATTTGGGTGAATTGTATTATTACGACACGGCTCTTCATATCGGAGCAAAACTTGGATTGATGCCGGTCAAAGTTTATTTGCACGCAGGAACAAAGGATGGTGCAAGACGACTCAAACTTTCTTGTCGTAACAAAACCATTGATTTTGATCAGTTGCCAATTGAATTGCGTTGTCTAGCTCCATACGAAATCGAAGATTTTTTGTGCATATTCAAAAAGGGTTTTCCTCAAGTGAATTTTTGCAAATAAATTTTAACCCGCCGCGCTGACATATTCCTCATCCGTCCGCAAATCGAGTCCCATCAAAATGTAGTCGTGCGAGATCGCCTGCATGTCCTTGACGTAATCTTCTTGTCGCATGAGTTCGCTGAAGCCGAGCATTGCGAACATTTTCATGGCCGTCGCCTGTTCGCCGATGAATTCCGCCTCGACTCGTTCCAGCCCGACGCGCCGCGCCAAATCAAGAGTTTCGGCGATGAGCGCGCGCGCCAGCCCGCGTCCGCGCGCCGCCGGATGCACTGAGACGCTCACGCGCCCGATCTGCCGTTTCCAGCCGCTCAACTGCTGGTGCAACGTCGCCACGCCCGTGATTTTTCCGCCGAGCAATCCGATGAGCGGCAGGTTGCGGCCGTAATCGAGATTGTGGCACCAGTCGCGAATGACGGAAATTTCCGTCACGCGATGCTTGATGAACATCCGTTCCGGTTCGGGAATGCCGAGGAACAATTCGTGAAAACCTTTTTCGTCGTCCTTGCGGAGCGGGCGCAACGTGGCTTTGCTGCCGTCCTTGAGCGCGACGGTTTTCGGAAATTGCTGGAGTTCAAGTTCAATATTATTTGCCATGAGATTTTTTCCGGTTGAAATGGAATCTGCGGAAAAATTTCCGCGCCCGCAACTAATAAAGCTGGGACAATTCGCCCGCCGTGCCGCTTGCATGATCCAATAAACTTTCGTCAACCGTGGCCGGATCAAAACTCCAGCGCGCGGCGAGCAACGCAACTTTTTCAAAATTCAATTCGGCAATTTCTTGCGTCGCGGAATCGTCGCCGTAATCGAAACATTTCAAACGGAGCCGGGATTCTGGCAGCGTTTTCACGCCTTGATTCCAGACCGTTTCGCCCGCCCACGCATACGCGCGCGTCACGCAGCCGTCGTCCAGCCGCGCCCAGGCGTGATGATTCGTGAATTTTTCCGCGTGAAAAAACTGGACGTGGCCGAGCTTGCGGCTCAACGCGGTCAGAAAAAGAAAACACGCATCCACGTCGTCGTCGGGCGCGGGCAGGGCGAGGCCGGTGACGATGACCCAGCCGTTGACGCGCGGGCTGATGAAAAATTCGTGCGCGCCCGCCATGCCTTCCGACCACGAGCAGGGAATTGAATTGCCCAAACCGAGCGCGGCTTGAACCGCTTCGGGAGTCGCAGAACGAATTGCCAGCCAAGTTGCCGGACGTTGCGGAAAAACCAGCGCGGAGGAAATTTGTTTTGGGATTTGCGCCGCGATGATTTCAGATTTTTGCGCGCGGCGATGCAGGAAAATCATCCAGAGAAAAACCATCACGGCCACTCCCAATGCCAGAAAGTGCCATGCCAGCAACATCAAAGTCACTGAATCATTTTGATTCACGGTTTGAACCACGGCTTGAATTTACGCCGACGCCGCGCAGGTTCAATAACAAATTTGACGATTAACGTAGCGCAGGCGTCTCGCCTGCTGCACATGAAATTCGCAGGCGGGACGCCTGCGCTACTTCAAACTCGCAGCCAGCCAGTCGAGATATTTTTTATTTCCCGCGCTCAAGGGCAGGACCAAAAACTCCGGCGTGGCGTAAGGATGATTGGCGAGGATCAATTTTTCCAGCGCGGGCAGTTTTGATTTCTGTGTTTTCAAAATGATCAAAACCTCCGCGCTTGATTCAATTTTTCCCTGCCACCGGTAATGTGATTCGATTTTCGGAATCAGATTTGCGCAGGCAATCAAACGCGCCTGCAACGCGGCCTTGGCCAGCGCGCGCGCCGTTTTCAAATCCGGCGCGGTGACGAGGACGATGGAAAATTTTGCGGCGGGTTTCATGACCTAATTTGCTTGCATCCACAATCCCTGCAACAGTCCCCAATTGGCGAGCATTTCTTTCGAGAACAATCCCATTTCTTCATCGCTATTAACATCGGACTCGACCATTTGAGCTGTTTCAGCGCGGGGACTTCCAAAGATAAAAAGCGGGTAAAACTGTTCACAGAATAAATCCCCGGGCCACCATGACATTGGAAACAGCTTTGAAGCACGATTGGAAGCACAATTGGTTGATTAGTATCTAAACTTCGGCTATTTCCAAAACCGGAGAATTCAAACGGATCAATCCCCATGGAAAAAGGAATTTTAGTGAGATCCCTTTCTTTTTGACCAAGAGAAATCATTTTTGCGGATGGACGGGTCATTTGAAATTCGTTGAATCGCTGGGGCGGAATAGTTTGGCTGCCAACTGTTCCATCGGCATTGGTTATCTCTACATATTCCGGTTCTCCAAATCCCAAATAAGTTCTCAATTGGATGCTTTCCACAATATGCGTCGTCCGGATTTTTCCATTCGTATCAATCGCGCGCATGCGTCGCACCAATGCCCATTGCGAATTGGTGGGAAATTGTGGAAAACGATTAAAAGTGATTGGATAATTAGTGTTGCCCGAAGGAACATACATCGGTTCGACTGCATCAATCTGTTTCAAATAATTCAAGCCGGCCTTCCGTCCGTCTGCGTCGTGAAACAAAACCATGAAAGTCGAGCGTCCACCGAAGCTTAAATCATGCGCTGGCACCAGCCCGAGAACATTTTGGATGCTGATATTTATCCAATCGCCATTGGTGTTGAATAATCCGCGAGGCAAATCGGTCAAATTATTTTTTTCCGCGCGCGAATAATTATCCGGCAGCGACGCGATTTCATTGGTTGTCAGTTCCAGCCGCTGAATCGCAAGAGCCAGCCGTTTTAACAAATCCTTTCGCTCGCTTTTGTAATTCCAATTCAGGTCTGTCGCCGCCCAATCGAACAACGCCCAAAGGTCGCGCTGCAACAGGGCTTTCTTTAGCGGGTCTCGAATTAGTTTTTCGCCGTGTGAATTGATAAATTTATTGAACACGTCCAGTGCCTTTTGATGCGAAGCACCCGTCAACAAATTTGTTGTGCTTGCCCAATAAAGAATGTCCAATTCATCCAAGCCATATTTCTTGCCGTCTTGTGCCGTTCGCTCAAACAAAGTTTCGTTCAGCCGGTTCCAAAGATGATTGGTGTCGGAATCGTAAATTGTGTTTGCATCCGGCACATCGCTGGCTTTCAAAATAATTGCGTTGAACAGAACAGCGGCGATTATTATTGCAGCGCAATTTTTCATTTTAAGTTTGTTTGCGGAATCCGTTTTATTTCACGCCCAATTTCTGTTTAAGTCAAGACATGGACGTGCATTGCCGCCGCTCACGCCCTTGCGCTGGCAAAAGAATTCAGCGATAGTTTCGCCATGAGAAAAAATGGCAAGCAGGAGTTCAGCGTGGTCGTCGAGCGCGACGAGGAAGGTTACTACGTCGCCAGCGTTCCGGCGTTGCCGGGCTGCCACACGCAGGCGCGCTCGCTGGACAAGCTCATGGAGCGCGTGCGCGAAGCCATCGCGCTGTGCCTCGAAGTTGAACACGAGACAACGAACAACGAATTCATCGGCGTGCAGCGCGTCGCCGTCTGATTATGCCGCGCCTGCCACGACTTCGCGGACGTGAAGTGCTGGCGGCATTGCGCCACGCCGGTTTCGCGGTTTTGCGTGTCAAAGGCAGCCACCATTTTCTCCAGCATCCCGACGGACGCAGAACGGTTGTTCCAATTCATTCCGGCGAAATCATCGGGCCGGGCTTGCTCAATAAAATTCTCAAGGACGTGGAAGTTGAACTTGAGGAATTTGAAACCTGGCTTTGAATTTTTTTGCTCATGGAAAATCCGCTTCCGCCGCTCACCGCCAGCACGCTTTACCTCGTTGCCACGCCGATTGGCAACCTCGAGGACATTACGCTGCGCGCGCTCCGCGTGTTGCGCGAGTGCGACGTGGTCGCCGCCGAGGACACGCGGCGCACCGGGCAATTGCTGAAACATTTCGGAATCTCCAAACCGCTCTTAAGCTATTTCCAGTTCAACGAGGCGAAGCGCAGCGAGGAAATCCTCGAACGTCTCCGGCGCGGCGAGAAAATCGCGCTGGTCACGGACGCGGGCAGTCCCGGCATCAGCGATCCCGGCGAGCGCGTGGTGAAAGCGGCGATTGCTGCGGGCTTTCGAGTCGAATCAATTCCCGGTGCGTGCGCGCTCGTGACCGGACTCACGGCGAGCGGTTTGCCGACGGATGAATTTCATTTCGCCGGTTTTCTACCGCACAAGTCCGGCCAGCGAAAAAACAAATTGGAATCGCTCAAAACAATTTCCGGCACTTTGGTTTTCTACGAATCGCCCTATCGCATCGAAAAGCTTTTGGGTGAATTGAATGGAATTTTTCCCGAACGCGAAGTCGTCCTCGCGCGCGAGATGACGAAAAAGTTCGAGGAATTTCTGCGCGGCAAACCGGCGGAGCTTCTGGATGTTGCAAAGAAGCGCCGTTTGAAAGGTGAGTTTGTGGTTTTGGTTTCGGCGGAATTGCCCCAAAAAAGCGCAGGGGGCGCAAAAAGTCTTTGAACTCTTTGCGCGCCCTTGCGGCCAAAAACCGTCCGGCGAATTTTACTTCGCCTTGGCGGCGTGGAATTTCGCCCAGCGCGCCTTGGCGGCGAGGGAAATTTTCTTGCGGGCGGCGGCGCTCATGGTGCGTTTCTTTTTGGCCGCCTTCTGGGCTGGCGCCGGTGAAGCGCTTCCGGCCAGGGATTCCAATTTTGATTGGAGGCGCGCAATTTGCGTCTTTAACTCGACGATTTGTTTTAATTTGCCAATTGAGAGGCTCAAAACTTCTTTCATAGGCGGGCATTATGCTGATACTTGCGTCGGAATCAAAGCTAAAAGTTGTCCGTCTCAAACAAACTTGCCGGGATTCAAAATGCCGTTCGGGTCGAGCGTTTTTTTTAACGCGCGGTGCAGTTCGCGGACTTCCTTGGAAACGGCCAGCGGCCACCAGCGTTTTTTGGCGAGGCCGATGCCATGCTCGCCGGTGATCGCGCCGTTCCATTTCAAAATTTGCCGGAACAATTCGTCGAGCGCGGCCTCGGCGCGTTTGACGGCGGCGGGATCATTTGCGTCGAGCATGATGTTGACGTGAATGTTGCCGTCGCCCGCGTGGCCGAAGCAGGCGATGGGCAGTTTGATTTTTTTTTGCAATTGCGCGGTGAAGCGAAATAAATCTTCCAATCGCCCGCGCGGCACGACGATGTCCTCGTTTAATTTCGTGAGGCCGCTGGCGCGGAGCGCGGTGGAAAATTCGCGGCGGATTTGCCAGATTTTTTCGCACTCGGCGTCGCCAAGCCCGCGTTCGACGAAAAGCGGTTTGAACTTGCGGAGAACTTTTTCAATTTCCGGCAGTTCGCCGCGAACGGAATTTTTCTGGCCGTCAATTTCCACGATCAAATGAGCCTTGCAAACGCCGAGACGTTTGCTGCCGGTGTGCTTGGCGGCGGCGGCAAGCGTGAATTCGTCGGCGAGTTCGAGCGCGCCCGGCAAAAATCCGGCGGCGAGAATTGACTGAAGCGCACCGACGGCATTTTTCATTGAACTGAAACCGACGGCGAGCGTCGCGCGAAATGGCGGGAGCGGAATCAGCTTCAAAGTCGCCTCGGTGACAATTCCAAGCAAGCCTTCCGAGCCGACGAATAATTTTGTCAAATCGAAGCCGGTTTTGTTTTTGTGCGTGCGTCCGCCGGTGCGGATGATTGTGCCGTCGGCCAAAACAATTTCGAGGCCGAGGACGTAATCGCGCGTGACGCCGTATTTCAAACAGCGCGGACCACCGGCATTGGTCGCAACGTTGCCGCCGATGAAATTGTGCGCGCGGCTGGCGGGATCGGGCGGATAAAACAAATTTTTCCTTTCGACGGCGTTTTGGAATTGTTCCGTGATGACCGCCGGTTGGACGACGGCGACAAAATCTTTCGCGTTGATTTCCAAAATCCGGTTCATGCGTTCGAGTGAAAGCACGATTCCGCCGCGAATTGGCACGCAGCCGCCGACGTAGCCGTAGCCGCCGCCGCGCGCGGTGACGGGAATTTTATTTTTGTTTGCGAATTGCAAAATCATTGCGACGGATTTGGCAGAGCGGGGCAGGGCGACGGCGTCGGGCTGGTGCGCAGCGAACCATTTGTCGCCGGAATAATTTTTCAAACTGGCGGCGTCAAGGATGATTTCGCCGGGCAGGATTTTTTTGAGCCGGAGCAGTTTTGATTTTAAGGAAGTCATTTGGAAATCAGAGTCTCGTGACCTCGACTCCTACAATTATTCGGCGGGCGCGTTGAGAAATTCTTTTGCGTCAGCGGCTTCAATTTCCGGCACTTGGACGCGGATTGTGGTTGCGGTTGAAAAACCACCAAGCCAGGACGAGGCGTTTTCGTTGGCGAGAAACGGATGGAAACCGGCGGCTTCGAGGCGCGAGCGGAGGAGTTGCGTCTCGGCGAGATTGAACGCGGTGAAAATGGTGACGAGGTTCACTTGGTGATGAAGGTTGTCTCGGACTTGGACGCGGAGACGCTCCGCAAATCGGCGAAGACGATGACGCCCGCGCCGGTTTGCCGCAAGTTTTGCACCTGCACTTCGGCCTGGTGGCCGACGTGCGGCTGGCCGTTGTTGACGACGACCATCGTGCCGTCGGGCAGGTAGCCGATGCCCTGGCCCTTGTCCTTGCCTTCGCGGACGATTTTCAGGTTCAGGATTTCACCGGGCAGCAGGATGACTTTGAGCGACTTGGCGATTTCGTGAAGGTTGACGTAACTGACCTTTTGCAGCTCGGCGATTTTGGAGAGGTTGTAGTCGTTGGTGAAAAGCCGGGCGTTGAGGTTGCGCGCGAGGTGGACGAGCTTGGTGTCCACTTCCGTTTCACCGGAAAAATCGGCGTCATGGATGCGGACTTCGTTGCTGGTGTTGCGCTGGATGCGGTTGAGCATTTCGAGTCCGCGCCGCCCGCGCGCGCGTTTGACCGGGTCGGAGGAATCGGCGATCTGCTGGAGTTCCTTGAGCACGAAGCGCGGGACGATGATGAGTCCCTCGATGAATTTCGCCTCGATCAAATCGGCGATGCGCCCGTCAATGATGACGCTCGTGTCGAGCAGCAGCAAGTTGTCCGGCTTGTTTTGCGGCGAGAAGCGGACGTAGGGGATGATGAGCGAAAAATCCTCCTTGTTGCTGCGCATGGCCAGAATCATCCCGATGTAACCGAAGCCGAGGAAAAGCCCGAGCCGGATGAGCCAGCGTTGAGGGTCGTCGGCGTTTTCAAACAGGCCGGATTTGTCAATCAACAGGGCGACAACCATGCCAAGCAGCAGGCCGAAGGTGATGGCGGAAAACGCGCGCAGCGAAAAACCCTTGAGCATTTCATCCACGGCAATCAGCAGCCCGCCGAAGCCAAACCCGATCATCATGCCGAGCACGCTGGCGTGATCAAGGCCGACAAATTCCGGCCGCACCTGGCTGATGGCGTAACCGGCCACGATGCACAGGCTTAAAAATAAGATTCGGATGATCCAAAGTGGAGTCATGGTTCAATAAGTTGGGTTGTTCGTGCCCGCCGGTTTGTGCGCCCACAAAATGCCCCACAAACCGCGCCGGTTCAAATTGCTTGTGGTGATGGACAGGTTGTTGGCGATGGTTTGCACGTTGGTGGCCAGTTGTCCGTTTTGCAGCATCGTTCCGGCAAGTCCTTTTCCGGCCTGCAAATCACCCATCAAATTTTTCAAAACCTCGGTGGAGGACTTGATGTTTTTTACGGCGTCGGAAATATCAGCGCCGTTCGTCGCCAGGATGCCGTCGGCGGAATTGGCCAGATTGGTCAGCTCCTGCGAAAAGACAACCATGTTGCTCACGGCGAGGCTGGCCTGCGGGCCGTTCGTCGCGATGAGGGCGTTGATGTCGCTGATCGTTCCCATCGCCTGCTCCGTGATCGAGCGCAGGTTGTTGACGGCGACGGAAAAATTGGTCAGCGTCTGCTCGTTCAACACGACGCGTTGCAAATCCGAGACAGATGCGTCGAGCTTCTTGGCCGTCTCGTCAATGCGCTGGATGAAGCCGGACGCCGAGCGCGCGACCTCCTGCAAATTGAACGGCTCCTGGCAATCAACTTCATCACCGTTGACCAGCAGCCGTTCTTTGTTGGCCGTTGGAATGACCGAGACATATTGGTCGCCGAGAAAGCCGGATTGTTCGATGACGAAGCGCGCATCGTGGTAAATTTTGAATTCCTTGAAAATGGACAGCAAAATCGTCACGCTTTTGCCGTCGTCCGCGAGCTTGATGTCCGAGACGCTGCCGACTTGCACGCCCGCCAGCAGCACGCCCGCGCGCGGCTTGAGGCCGCCGACGTTGACGGCGTGCAGGCGCAATTCATAAGTGCCGTGAAACAGGCTCGTGCCCTTGCTGAACTGGATCACGGCGACAGCCAGCAGCGCCAGCCCGATGAGAACGAACAGGCCGACCTTTAATTCCAATCGTGATTTGTCCATCGCGGGCAAAATAACAAATGGACAAATGATTAGCCAGTTTTCGATTTGCCAAAATAACACCTGGCAAAAATTCGTGAAACGCCAAACGCTGGCTTTGACGACGAATGCGAATCAGCAGTTTTATCGGCAGTGATGAAATAAAAGTAATTTTTTGCCTTATTTTCAACCGGACATTTTTTGATTTCGATTATTTTTGCATTGAAATAGTTGACAAATTCCGCGCGCGGGCGTATAAAATTTAACGATTTGAGATTTTAGAGTAAGCAGTTGTCGGCACAAACCAAATCCAGGTTCCTCACCAATTAGTTGTGCCTGCAACGGCAGAAGCCACTTTATGTGGTGGTTTTTGCTTTACTTGAACCGGCAATTGTGTTTGCCTATTCGCGAGTAATTGCAGTCAAAATCATGTATCTCAAAAATTTAACAGTTTTCGGCTTCAAATCCTTCGCGGACAAAACCGCGCTGAATTTTCAACCCGGCGTCACGGCCATCGTCGGCCCGAACGGCTGCGGCAAATCCAACGTCTCCGACGCCATCCGATGGGTGCTGGGCGAGCAATCGGCCAAGGCGTTGCGCGGCGGCGAAATGGCCGATGTGATCTTCAACGGCACGGACGGTCGCAAACCGATGGGCATGGGCGAAGTCTCGCTCACGCTCGGCGGCGTGGACGGCGAAAATCTTCGCGCGGCGGGCGTCGAAGTCGCTTACGACGAAGTCACGCTCACGCGCCGGATTTTTCGCGACGGCGGCAGCGAATATTTTCTGAACAAAACTCCGTGCCGGCTCAAGGACATCCAGCAGCTTTTCATGGGCACGGGCATCGGGCGCACGAGTTACAGCATTTTGGCGCAAGGCCACATCACGCAAATTCTTTCGAGCAAGCCGGAAGATCGCCGGATGATTTTCGAGGAAGCCGCCGGCATCACGAAATTCAAATCGCAAAAAAAAGAATCGCTCCGCAAACTCGAATACACGGAACAAAATCTTTTGCGTGTCGCCGACACGATCAAGGAAGTGAAACGACAGATCGGCTCGCTGCAACGCCAGGCCGGCAAGGCGAAACGTTACAAACAAATTTCGCTGGAGCTGCAACACCTCGAAACGCAACTCGCGCGGCATCAGTTCGACGTTCTGCTCACGGAAATTTCCGAGAAAAATTCCGCCGTCGAAAATCTGCGGAACGAAATCGAACAGGGCTCGAACGACGTTCTGCGTTTTGAAAACGAGATTTCGCAATTGCGCGAACGGCTTTCGGATTTGGAACACCAAGTTGCCGCGCAGCAGCAGCGCGGATTGGAATTGAAAGGCGAGATTGACCGTCACGAAAGCCGGATTCAATTCAACGAAGAACGGCTCAACGAAATCGCGTCGCAAAATTCCAAGGCGCTCGCAGAGATTACACAGTCCGAAGAACGTCTTCGCGCCGCCGAGGAAGAACTAG
This sequence comes from Verrucomicrobiia bacterium, assembly GCA_036490295.1. Classification (GTDB taxonomy): domain Bacteria; phylum Verrucomicrobiota; class Verrucomicrobiia; order Limisphaerales; family UBA11358; genus UBA11358. The sequence continues at coordinate 10,147 of DASXED010000003.1, forward strand.
CGATCGTCACCGAAAAATTATCCGCGTCGGAAAGCGCGCTCGCGCAGCACAAAGAAAGTTTGCAATTGAAGCGCGACGATTTGCAAAAAGTGGAAAATGATTTGCGCGAGCGGCAGGAATCGTTGCGCGACGCGCAAGCCGCCGCGTTTTCCGCCGCGCAGGATTTGACGCGCATCCGCAACGAAATCACCGCGCTCGATTTGCAAAAGCAGGGCAACACGATCCGCCTCGAAAAACTTTCCGCCGAAAAAGTGCAACTCGAGGAAGAACGCACGCGGCTCGAATCGCGCCTGCACGAATTCACCGCGAGCGTCGAGGTTGAAAAATTAAATGTCGCGACGACGCGCGGCTCGGTCGAGCAGCGGCAAAATCGTTTGCGCGAACTGCTGGTCGAGTTGCAGCAATCGTCCACCGAGCAGGATCAATTTTTGCAGGCGCAGGCCGAGAAACGTTCCCGCTTGAGCGTGCTTGAACAGCTCGAAGGTTCGCGCGAGGGTTTCAGCGTCGGCACGCAGGCGGCGTTGCGGCAGTCGCGTTCGGTAATCGGCTCACTCGCGGATCGCATCCGTGTTCCCGATGAATTTGTTGTCGCCGTTGAAAATGCGCTCGGCCATCATTTGCAACTTGTTTTGACCGAGCAGCCGGAATCCGCGCAGGAAATTTTGGCCGACTTGAGCGCGAACAAATCCGGCCGCGCGAGCGTCGCCGCGCTTTCCATCGGAATTCCCGACGACAAGCAACTCGTGTTCGGCGGCGAATTATCTTCTGACGAAAATAAAACCGCCGCGCAAAACGGTTTGAAGCAAGGCCAGATTGTCCGCGCGCTGGATGTGGTTCAGACCGATCCGTCCGTTGAAAAACTTTTGCGCGCCTTGCTTGGCCGCACGTTCATCGCATCGGATTTGCCGACGGCCACGGCGCAAATCCAGAACGGCCACGCGGGTTGCGATTTTGTTACGTTGACCGGCGATCTCTTGAGCCGTCACGGAATTTACACAGGCGGTTATCTGAACGGCCACGGAAATTCCAAAGCGCCCGGCTCGATCCTTGGCCGAAAAAATCAGATCACCGAGCTGCAAGCGGAATTGGCGGAAATCCAGAATCGCGTCGCCGAGGCCAGCCGCAAGCGCGGCGCGCTGTTGAGCGAGCAGACGGAATTGCAGGCGAGCTTGCAGGAAGCGCAGACGGAATTGCGCGAACAGGAAGTCGCCATTGCCACGCGCGAAGGCGAGTTCAACGCGCTGCAAAATTCAAACCGTTTGCTGCACCAAAAAATTGACACGGTCGTTTTTGAAGTCCAAAGCCTTGCGGCGCAGGAGCAGGAAGGTTTGCAGAAACGCGACGCGCTGTCGGCGCAATTGGACAAATTTGAAATCTCCGAGCGCGGCGCGCAGGAACAAGTCACGGCGCTGACGACGGAACTGGAAAATTTGCGGCAGCAGCGCGACACGGCGAACGCCGCGCTGACCGAAAGCAAAGTCGCGCTCGCGTCGGACGAGCAGCTTGCGGCGTCGTTTCGCCAGCAGCAGCAATCTTTGTCGCAGCGCATCCGCGAACTCGCGCAAGTCATCGAGCAGCGCAAGAGTGAGTGCTCGTCGTTCATTTCGCGCAAGGAGCAGGCGGAATCGGAAATTTTGGAATCGCGCGGCAAGATTGAAACCATTGCACACGCACGCGAGCAGGTGAACGCGCAGGCGGCAGAATTGCTCGCGCAGAAAAATTCGCAGGAAACGGAAATCGCTTCGCGCGACGAAAGTTTACGCTCGCAGCGCAGCCGCTTGACGGAATTGCAAAATCTGCGCGGCGGAATTGAAATTGAACTCGCGCAGAAAAACATGTCCGTCCAAAACCTGCGCGAAAAAATTCAGCAGAAATATCACGTCAATCTGGACGACGTTCGCAGCGAGTGCATCACGATCACGTTCGCCGACGAAGGCGCGGCGAAAGTCGAAACGCTCACGCCCGAAGAAATGGCGGCGGCCGGCGCGGCGACGGATTGGAACGCGGTCGCGCAGCAGATTGAGGCGTTGCAAAAACGGCTCGACGAAATCGGGCCGGTGAATCTGGTCGCGATTGAAGAATACGAGGAGACCGAGCAGCGCCATCAATTTCTCACGACGCAGCACGACGACTTGGTCAACGCCAAGACGCAATTGCTCGAAGTCATCAACCGCATCAACACGCAGACGCGCCAGATGTTTTTGGAGACGTTTGAAAAAATCCGCGACAATTTCCGCGCGATGTTCGTGGACGTTTTTGGCGGCGGCAAGGCGGACTTGATTTTGTCGGACGAAAACGATGTTTTGGAAAGCGGCATTGAAATCGTCGCGCGTCCGCCGGGAAAACAATTGCAGAGCATTTCCTTGTTGTCCGGCGGCGAGCAGACGATGGTCGCCGTGTCACTTTTATTTTCAATTTATCAGGTCAAGCCGAGTCCGTTTTGCGTGCTGGACGAATTGGATGCGCCGCTGGACGAATCGAACATCAACCGTTTCGTGCGCGTGCTGCAACGCTTCATCACGCAATCGCAGTTCATCATCATCACGCACAACAAGCGCACCATCGGCATGGCCGACGTGCTTTACGGCGTGACGATGGAGGAACACGGCGTGAGCAAAATCGTCAGCGTGAAATTCCACAAGTCGGATGAAACTGTGACTTCAACGGCCACGAGCGCGCCGTTGGTGAAAACTGACAATGCTTCTGAAGCAGCAACGATGAATTAAGCGCGGGTTGGTGCCGGTGGTGGGACTCGAACCCACACGACTTTTTATAGTCCCAGGATTTTAAGTCCTGTGCGTCTGCCATTTCGCCACACCGGCTACATTGATTCTATTGAGTTTTTGGAGTGTCCATCACTCTCAACTTGACATTGCGACACTAATTGCGACACTTGCATGGTATGAAAGCAAGTGCTACCGCAAGCAAACCGTCCATCGTTGTCCGTCGCAATTCTCATTCGCGTTACCAGTATAAGAAGGTTCTCAACGGGCGCAAGCAGCCGATTCGCGGGCTGTGGGAGCGCAACGGAACATTCGTCGCGCGCATCGCAATGGAGACCGATGGCGGCGACAAGGAAAACCGCTGGGTGCCGCTGGCAGGCGCGGAGACCGTCGCGCAGGCGCAGGAACAATTAAAAACGCTTCACGTTGACCGGACGCGCAATGATCTGCCGGTTCTCAAGCGCACGCCCAAGTTTGCCGATTATGCGGCGCAATACCTGGCCTATTTTGACACCGTCACAGACGCAAAGCGTCCCTCGACGATTCAAAAAGAGCGGGGAGCCATCAAACTTTGGACCGCACACATCGGCGGGTTGCGATTGGATAAAATCCGCCGCATTCACATCAACTCTTTTATTGAAAAACGGCAGGCGGAAAAAATATCAGGGCGCACGGTCAATCTCGACATCATCATTTTGCGCAATGTCCTGAAAAGGGCGATTGACGATCAATGGATAAAAACTTTGCCGACGGAAAATCTGCGCCCGCTGAAATGGACGCCGCGCAAGCGCAATTTGATCACGCAAACCGAGATTGATAAAATTTGCGAGGCGGCGTTGGAAGTTTCCAAGAACGGTCGTGAATTTTCGGATTATGTCCTGCTGATGGCTTACAGCGGCGCAAGACGCAATGAGGCGTTGCGGCTCAAATGGGCTGACATGGACTGGCAGGGCGGTCAATTGACGGTCGGAGCGGATGGATTGAACAAAGGCCGCGAGATCCGCGTCGTGGACTTGAACCAAAAACTAAAAGAGCATTTGCAGGAGATGTCCAAACGTCGCGCGCCCGATTCCGAATTTTTATTTCCTTCCCCGCAGCGCGGCGAAAAGGACGCGCACGCCAAGACATTCATGGAAAGTTTGCGGCTGGCCAGGGAAAAATCCGGCCTGGCAAATTTCAACTTCCACGATTGCCGGCATTTTTTCATCAGCTATTGCGTGATGAGCGGGATTGATTACATGACGATTGCGCGCTGGGTCGGCCACAAGGACGGCGGCGTATTGGTTGGCAAGGTCTATGGCCATTTGAATAATGAACACGCAAAGGTGCAGGCGGCGCGGCTTCAATTCAGTCCGGTGTTGATGTCCAATTGCGGTTAATTGGTATTTTTATTAAACACCTTTTGTGGTGTTTTAGTTGACTTTTAAGTCTTTATGCACCATATATGGTGAGTTATGAAATTAACCAAACAGGCGACAGATGAGACTGTTCTGGCCGAATTAGGCGGGAGGCTGACTCGGATTCGTTTGGAGCGGAATCTTACACAACTTCAATTGGCCAAAGAGGCTGGCGTCTCGAAAAACACAGTGCAGCGCTTGGAAGCGGGCGCGGTGGCAAC
>DASXED010000005.1:0-7242 GCA_036490295.1 Verrucomicrobiia bacterium
CCGCGCCAGTTCGCTGACGTGCATGAAGCGCGATTCAAAAATCCGCTCCGTGATGATGCTGATGCCCGGCGCGAGCGCGAGCAGCGACATCATCTGCGCCTGCACGTCCGTCGGAAAACCGGAATACGGCAGCGTCGTCACGTCCGCCGCGCGCAGTTTTTTCCCGCGACGGACAATCAAATTTCCGCCGCGATTTTCAATTTTCACGCCTGCCTCGTTCAACTTGTCAATCACCGCGCGCAAATGGTCTGCGCGGCAATTTTTAATGGTCACTTCGCCATTTGTCGCAGCGGCAGCAATTGCGAATGTCGCCGTTTCAATCCTGTCAGGAATCACCGTATGTTCCGCGCCGTGCAATTTTTCAACGCCGGAAATTGTGATCGTCGGACTGCCTGCGCCGGAAATGTTCGCGCCCATCGCATTCAGGAAATTCGCCAAGTCCACAACTTCCGGTTCGCACGCCGCGCTTTCGATTACCGTCACGCCGTCGGCCAAAGTCGCCGCCATCATTATATTTGCCGTGCCAAGAACAGTTGGTCCCGCGCGTCCACCGAGAAACATTGAAGCACCGACCATTTTTTTTACCGTCGCGTCAATGTAGCCGCCCTCGATTTTAGTTTTTACACCGAGAGCCTGAAAGCCTTTCAAATGCAAATTGATTGGCCGCGCGCCGATGATGCAGCCGCCTGGCAACGAGATGCGCGCTTTCTTGAGTCGTGCCAGCAACGGCCCGGCAATGCAAATCGAGCCGCGCATTTTACGGACAAGTTCGTAATCCGCGTAGCCGCGAATTTTTTTCGCGCGAACCGTCAGCGTGCCATTTTCAAATTTTACATACGCGCCGAGCGATTCAAGAATCTGCGCCATGAACCGCGTGTCGCTCAAATCCGGCACGCCGCGAATGACGCACGGCTCGTCCGTCAGCAACGTCGCGGCCATGATGGGCAGCGCGGCATTTTTGCTGCCGCTGATGGTGACTTCACCGTGCAACGGCACGCCGCCTTTGATCAAAAAACTTTCCATGTGAAATTAAAAAGAGGTTCAACCACGGATGGACACGGATAAACACGGATTTTCTGCCGTGAAATTCGCGCCGTGATTTTTTTATCTGTGTCCATCTGTGTTAATCCGTGGTTAAAAATTTCCATTCAAAATCGCGCGATTAAAATTCTTTCGCGCTGACTGTAATCTTCCTTCACCGCTTCGACAATCCACTTTTCATTTTCAAAAATGTTGCGAATCACCTCGGACTGTCTGTCGCCGAATTCCAGCATGATTTTCCCATCTGGTTTCAGGAACGGCTTCGCCTCCAAAGCGAGCTTGCGATAAAAATCCAACCCGTCCGCGCCGCCGTCGAGCGCATTTCGCGGATCAAAATTTTTCACTTCCGGCTCAAGCGTTTCGATTTCCGCAGTTGGAATGTAAGGCGGATTGCTGATGATCAAATCGAATTGTAGTGGAACAGGCATCTTGCCTGTTGGGTTTGTTTCTTCACTGGACAGGCTGGAAGCCTGTCCCACTACTTTGAGCGCGGTAAATCCGTCGCCTTGCAAAAATTCAATTCGTTCGGCGACGTTGTTTCGCCCCGCGTTTTCCTTGGCCAGCGCGAGCGCGTCTGCCGAAATGTCCGTCGCGACGATTTTTGCGTTCGGACATTTTGCCGCGAGTGCAATGGAAATGCAGCCGGTTCCAGTTCCGAAATCCAAGGCAGTTGAAGGTTGAAGGTTGAAGGTTGAAAGAAAATTCCAGCCAAGTTCTGCGAGCAATTCCGTTTCCGGGCGCGGCACGAGCGCGTGGCGGTTGACGGCAATTTCAAATCCGCAAAATGAAGTTGAACCAATAATGTGCTGAAGCGGTTCGCGCGCGGCGCGGCGTTTTATCAGTTCGCGAAAATTATTCGTTTCTTCCGTTGTGAGCACGCGCTCAAAATCCAGATACAATTTCATTCGCGGCATTTTCAATAAATGCGCGAGAAGAAGTTCAACTTGCAGGCGTGGCGATTCGGCATTTTTTTTGCCGAGAAATTCCGCGCCTTTTTGAATCCCTTCGAGGACGGTCATGCCACAAGTTTATTTTGATCCGCCGGTTGCGGAACCGTTTGGCGTCCGATTTTCGTCGTGGTTGTGGATCAATATGCCGGTCTGATAGACGAGATAATAGCCGACGGTCAGTGCCAGAATGAAAAGCGTCAGCGGGCTTTGAAACGGCTGCGCGTGAACCGGCGTGACAACCGCGTCGCCGTGCGGAATATATTTATAGGCGATGCGCCCGACGAACAAAACGGAAAGCGCGATGCCGATGTGCGTGTTCGGCGTGTAGAAATGGCCTGCGTCCGTCGTTTCAAATTTTGTGAGCCGAAGTCCAATGAAACCCAGCAGTGCGCCGAGCAATAAGCCGCCACCGAAACCAAGCAGCAAGTTCGTGTTTTGCAGTGACGTATAAATGATCACCACGCTGATGATTGAGAGAATGACGATGGATTTTTTGGCGCGGCGCGGATGCAATGGCTGCCTGCCGATGTTGCGGCGCACGCGGCGATAAATGCTCCAGGCAAACAAACCGCCAATTAAAATGGGAACCGCTGGCGACGTCATGGGTGTAGATTAAATTTTCAAGGCGGCTTGTCGAGGAATTAACTTTTTTCCACGCCTTTCAAATACGCAAGAATCAGTTCCGGCAGGTCGCGGCTGTAACCGCCTTCGAGCAAACTGAAAAAAGGAGCTTTTAACGCGCGCAATTCCTTGCCGAGCCAGTGAAAATCTTCCGAGAGCAAAGTTCCGGCGGCGAGCGGGTCGCGCGCGTAGGCGTCGAAACCGGCGGAAACGGCAATCAATTCCGGGCGGAAATTTTTCAGATCGTCCAGCGCGCGGGCGAGCGTGGCGCGATACGTTTCGCGCGGCGTGGACGGCGCGACGGGATAATTGAAACAATTTTTTCCGGCGTTTTTTCCGCCGGTTCCGGGATACGCGGGAAATTGATGAATGGAAAAAAACGCGACACCTTCGCGGTTGAGCAAAATATCTTCCGTTCCGTTGCCGTGATGCACGTCAAAATCGAAAACGGCGATGCGCTTTGAACCTGTGGCCGCAGCTTCAAGAACAGCAATAGCGATGTTGTTCAAGTAACAAAAGCCCATGGATTTTTCGCGCGTGGCGTGATGTCCGGGCGGGCGCATGAGGCTGAAAACATTTTCGCCGGTGCGCGCAATTTTCAAAGCGTCGAGCGCGGCGGCGACGGAAGCTCGCACATAATCGGAAATGTTTTCGTAAGCGGGCGTGTCGGCGTCGAAGTCTTCGGGGATTTTCAGTCGCGCGAGCATTTCGGGCGAGTGCGCGCGGAGAATTTGCCTGTCGCCGGCTTTTGTCGGAGCCACCCATTCAACTGGAATTTCATTTTGATTTTTCAATCGCCCGGCTGTGGCGGTGATTCGTGCGGGACGTTCGGGATGTCCGTAGCGCGAGTAGCCGGCGCAATGTTCATCGGTGATGATTTTCACGTGGAAAATTGAACCACGAATGGATGCGGATGGAAGCGAATTTGTCGCGGCGCGGCTGGAAAATCCGATTTTGCCGGGTTATACCTGTGTTTCTGCGGTCGTTTTCAATTGCGCGTAGGCGGATTGCATGGGAAACTGGCGGTCTGGCTTTAGAAATTCAAAATCAAACCATGACGCAAACGCCGCAGAAAAAATCAGCCGACGCGACGGGGATCGAGCCGTTCCTCAAGGAATTCAGCCGCTTCGAATCGGGGGCGAAACCGCCGCTGCTCGCGTTTCGCAAGGCCGGCCTCGCGCGTTTCGCCGAACTCGGTTTTCCGACGCCGCACGACGAGGACTGGCGTTTCACCAACGTCGCGCCGATTGCAAAACTGGATTTTCAACTCGCGCGCGAAATTGCGGCCAATGGCGCGGAAAGCAACGCGCTCGACGCAGCGGCATTCACGAAACTTTCCGGCCATCGGCTCGTGTTCGTGAACGGATTTTTTTGTGCCAAGCTTTCCAGCATCAAGCCGGTTGCCGGCGGCGTGCGGATTGAAAATCTTTCCGCCGCGCTGGGCAGTGGGACAGGCATCTTGCCCGCCCAAAACCGGCTGGAAGCCTGTTCCACCATCGAAAAAAATCTCGGCAAATACGCGCACACGGCGAACAACACGTTTGCCGCGCTGAACCAGGCGTTTTTCACCGACGGCGCGTTTATTTTTGTGCCGCAAGGCGTCGAAGTCGCCGAACCGGTGCAGTTGATTTACATTTCGTCCGCAAAAAATTCCGGCGAAGTGATCCTGCCGCGCAATCTCATCATCGCCGAGGCGAACAGCAAGTTGACGGTCGTGGAAAGTTACATCAGCACCGGCAACGTCGCATATTTCACGAACGCGGTGACGGAAATTCTCGCGGGCGAAAACGCCAAAGTCGAACATATCAAATTGCAGGACGAGGCGGCGGACGCGTTTCACATTGCGACGATCGCGGGTGAATTTGGCCGCGCAAGCAATGTGACCGTCCATTCGTTCGCGCTCGGCGCAAAACTTTCGCGCACGAACATCCGCACGAAACTCGCGGGTGAAGGTCTCGAATGTATTTTGAACGGACTTTATTTGACGCGCGGCGAGCAACTCGCCGACCATCACATGATTGTCGAGCACGCGCAGCCGCATTGCGCGAGCCACGAGTATTTCAACGGCATCCTCGACGGCAAATCGAAGGGGGTTTTTCACGGACGGATTTACGTTCATCCCATCGCGCAGAAAACCGACGCGAAGCAGACGAACAAAAATCTTCTGCTCTCCGACGATGCGACCGCCGACACGAAGCCGCAACTGGAGATTTATGCCGACGACGTGAAATGCACGCACGGCGCGACCATCGGCCAGTTGAATGAAGAATCTATTTTTTACCTGCGTTCGCGCGGCCTTGACACCGCATCGGCCAGGCGGATGTTGGTTCATGCCTTTGCCGGCGAGATCATCGAGCGCGTGAAGTGCGCGCCCGTGCGCGAGGAACTGGACAAATTGGTCTGGGACCGGCTTGAAGCAAATCATCATCTCGCAACCGCGAAATAATTTAGCCGCGAAAGGACGCAAAGAGCACAAAGACAAATTCCTTTTCAATTCTTTGCGGTCTCTGCGTTCTTTTGCGGCAATAAAAGTATGTTTGAAGATTTGAACGACCTTTATCAGCAGGTCATCCTTGACCACTGCAAGCAGCCGCGCAATTTCCACGAAATGCCTGCGGCCACCTCTTCCGCGCAAGGGCGCAATCCGATCTGCGGCGACCAGTTAAAACTTTTTCTCGCGCTCGACGGCGAAAAAATTTCGGACGTCAGTTTCACCGGTTCGGGTTGTTGCATCTCCAAAGCGTCGGCGTCGCTGCTCACGGAATTTGCGAAGGGCAAAACGAAAACGGACGTGGAAAAAATGTTCGGCCAGGTCCACGAAATGGTCACGACCGGCAAAGTGAACGGCGACGTGGGCAAACTTGCCGTGTTCGCTGGCGTCCACAAATATCCGGCGCGCGTGAAATGTGCGATTTTGTCATGGCACGCGGTGATGGCCGCATTGAAAGGCGAAGACAAACCTGTGACAACGGAGTCGGAAAGCAATTAAACGCCCACCCTGGCTGGGTTGCGGCTGGTTTTTAATTTTTCGAGCCAGCTTGTTCAAGGAACCACGATGTCAAAAAATTGCCGTGGCGCCGCCGGGATGATTGAGTTGGTAAATTGGCCGGCTCCATTCATGTCAAACACATTGGTTCAAACCGGAATCCAGTTTGCCAGCGGCGATCGCGGCGGGGACGTTCGCGGATTACCACCGCAACTTCATCGCCAACTACAAACCGTCGCAAAAAATCCTGGCGGCGCGGAAACTGGCGAGTGATGAACGGTGAATTTATTTAGCCACAGATTAAACACAGATGAAACACGGATTAGAAAGACTCGACAGAAACCGGATGGCAAAATAAAATCGCAAACGTGAAATGAAATACGGTTGAAATAATTATGTTCGGATTCTTCAAAAAGTTCGCCGAGGCAGGGAAAATTCAGAAGGCTGCAAATATGGGCGTTGCCGAGGCTCAATACTTGATGGGCTATTGCTACTACACTGGACAGGGTGTGACGGAGGATTATGCAGAAGTAGTTAAACAGCTTCGCAAGGAAGCAGATCAGGACGTTACCGAGGCTCAATTCGATCTGAAAAAAAGCTACTTCAGTCAGGTGCGGACAGGCTATGAAAATGCCAAAGCGGTAGAGTGGTTTTGGAAAGCAGCAGAACAGAATCATGCCAAAGCTCAAGGTTGTCTGGGCTTGTGCTACGCCACAGGTGAAGGCGTGCCGCGAGATTTTATTGAAGCTTACAAATGGTTTAATCTGGCTTCAATTCAAGGGATTGCATCTGCAACCACCCACCGTGATGACCTTGCTGCTTCGATGACTCCCGACCAAATCGCCGAAGCACAAAAATTATCCCGTGAGTTTAAGCCGCGCAAGGAATCGGCTGCTAGCAATTCAAAATGATATTCTGACAAAGTCGCATGACTACCCGATTTCAATTTTTCGACCTCAAGACACCAGCGGATTTGTTTCGTAAACTTGAAGGCGATTTTGCCGCGTTAAAGGCGTCTTATCAAGACACACGGATTGCCTTCAACTTTTTTGTCACGGCAGAACACCTTCCAGACTGGCTTGGCAAACGCGACCTCATTCGTCAGCACGCCTTTCTGAAGATTGTTTCACATATTGCCAACGGCGCGAAACACTTTAAGCTTGATGCTACTCGACATGATTCGGTGACAAGCACCGAAAAATCTCGCTACATGGAGGAGGGCTACTATGAACCTGGATATTTTCACGAGCCACTTCTAATTCACCTTTCACCAGATGAAGCTAGTGCAATGAACACTCCAACGATTGATGCTGTTACCCTTGGGCGGCAGGTGATTGAGTTTTGGAGACGGCACATTCCTAAAGATGTCAGTCCCAAGCATTGAAAATTTCTTCCGCGCCGCGTTGTTGCCTTGATTTTTAATCCGTGTTTCATCCGTGGCTAAAAAGTTTTCCGTTCGCCTAAAAAATTTGCCCTGCGCTTTTGAATGTGGCATTGTGTTGGCATGAACAAACCAAAGATTGTTGCCTATTTGAAACCGACCTGCGGCTGGAGCCAGGGCGTCCGCGCCGTGCTCAAAAAATACGACCTGCCTTACGAAGACCGCGACGTCATCAACGACCCGTTGCAGCGCCAGGAAATGAT
>DASXED010000034.1:0-10452 GCA_036490295.1 Verrucomicrobiia bacterium
GTCTTTGGGACATTAAGACGTATGACGTGACGACTTTCTTTGCGAATGGCACCAACGATTTAATCCTGACCTCGCCTTTGTATCATGATGATCTTTCCCTCGTCGCCGCCACTTTGAGCTTCCCGGCAGGCGGGGCAAACAACTCGCCAGTGTTTGGCACAACAAATTTACTTTTGAATCCCGGCGCTGAAACGGGCACTTTGACCAACTGGATCACCGGCGGCTCTTCCAATCCAAATGTTGACAACGGAACTTTTGACGTCGGCATCAATCCCAATACGGGCGGTTATGATTTTTACGGCGGCAGTGGAGCGCATGGTTCGTTGAGCCAGACCGTTTCGCTCGTTGGCAATCAAGGCATCACCGCCGCGATGATTGACAACAGCAATCTGGCCGCGAACATTTCTTTTTGGGAACAGGGATTGAGCCAGGGCACGCCGAGTGATGACGCAAATATCACTTTGACCTTCTTGGGCGCTTCATCAAACGTCCTCACCACCGTCAACACGCCGGTAATAGATTCACATAACAACACATGGTCGAATTATGTGAACCAATACGCGATTCCCGCCGGAACGAGGTTCATCCAATACACGATGAATTTTTATTTGAACCAAGGCGGCGATCTGGACGCCTTTGTTGACGACAACTATTTAAGCATCGTCCAACCGCTTTCAGCGGCTGCGGCATCGCCGACGATTTCAGGCCCGGCGGTTTATGGCAATCTGGTGACGACTACGCCCAATCTTTTGGGCTACTGGCCGTTTTCAGTTGCTTCACAGGCGAACAGCAGCGTCAATGGTTACACTGGCACTTTTATCGGCAATGCTGCAATTGGTCCTGCCGGTTCGGGTCCTGCGCTGGTCAACGGTCTGGACAATACGGCGGTTGTTCTGGACGGAACAAATTCTTATGTGGACACAACTCTGGTCGGCGGATTGAGCACAACTGGAACGAACGCCAATCAAGGCAGCATCGTCGCATGGTTCAAGCTGGCCGCTTTGCCATCGAACATTGGACATTTCTTCTCCATCGCGGGCGAATCACAAACCGGAAACGATTTCGATTTGCAGATTGAGACGGACAACGAGCTTAAGTTCTACACCGACAGCGGCTCGGCCACCGTGGACACCACTGCTTTCACCACCAACGACCTTAACGTGTGGCATTTTGCCGCAGCCACGTTCACCGGCGGCACGTCGCGCAATCTTTATTTGGACGGACAGCTTGTGGCCAGTTCCACGCCCGGCTCGCATAATCCCGCGACCGGCGGCACTTTTGCCATGGGTTACAGCGATGCGTTTTCAGGACGTTATTTCAGTGGCAACCTGGATGAAATCGCCGTTTTCAACCGCCAGTTGACCGGTTCGGAAGTGACCAATTTCTATGCGGCGGCGGTTCTGCCCGCTTTTTCCAGCCCAGCGCAAAACGTGACTGTCACCAACGGCGATCCGGTTTCATTCACCATCACCGCATCCGGCGCAACGCCATTATTTTATCAATGGCAAAAGAACGGGATAAATCTGGCCGACGGCGGCAACATTTCCGGTTCGGACACAAATACGCTGAACTTGAGCGTGACGAGCACAAATGACGACGGCAACTATTTTGTCATCATCACCAACGCCTACGGCAGCGTGACCAGCAGCGTGGTGACGTTGACGGTGATTGTTCCGGTCGGTGGTTCCACAAATGTCAGCGCGACAAATTTAATTGTCCTCCACACGTTCAGCACGCTCAATTCATCTACAAATGCGGATGGGGCTGTTCCGCAAGCTAATTTGATTTTATCGGGCAACACCCTCTTTGGGACGGCGTATTATGGCGGCACTTCGGGTTATGGCGCGGTGTTCAAGGTCAACACTGATGGGACAGGTTTTACCAACCTGTATAGTTTCACCAATGGCAGCGACGGAGCTTATCCGAGTGCCGGATTGATTTTGTCGGGCAACACCCTCTATGGGACGGCGTCGGCGTATTTATTGGGCGGCAAATGGGGCACGGTATTCGCCATCAACACCAACGGCACAGGTTTTACGAACCTGTATAATTTCACTGCGGGCAGAGACGGAGGTTATCCGGTTGGCAGTTTGATTTTGTCGGGCAACACTTTGTATGGGACGGCGGCGGGTGCCGGCAGATCGCCCTATGGCACAATATTCGCCGTCAACACCAATGGCACGGGTTTTGCCAATCTGTATAGTTTTACCGATGGCAGCGACGGAGCTTATCCGAATGCCGAATTGATTTTGTCGGGCAACACCCTTTATGGGACGGCGCTTCAAGGCGGCAGTTCGGGCTATGGCACTGTATTCGCCGTCAACACCAATGGCACGGGTTTTACGAACCTGTATACTTTCACTAACGGCAATGACGGAGCTAATCCGGTTGACAGCTTGATTTTATCGGGCGGCACCCTATATGGGACGGCGGCTAATGGCGGCAGTTCGGGCTATGGCACCGTGTTCGCCGTCAACACCAATGGCACGGGTTTTACGAACTTGTATACTTTCACCGACGGCAACGACGGAGCTCATCCGGATGCCGGATTGATTTTATCGGGCAATACCCTGTATGGGACGGCGCGAAATGGCGGCACCAACAATGAAGGCACGGTGTTCGCCGTCAACACCAACGGCACGGGTTTTACAAACCTGTATGGTTTCACTGATGGCGGTGACGGAGCTAATCCGCAAGCCAGTTTGATTTTATCGGGCAACATTTTATACGGGACGGCAGCGAATGGCGGCACAAATGGTGAAGGCACCGTGTTTGGTTTGATGATTTCAAACTCCGGGCCGTCACCGGTGCAAATCATTTCACCGCAAGTGTCGGGCGGCAATTTCAATTTAAGTTTCCAATCGGTCAACGGCCAAGGCTACACGCTTTATTACAATGACAATCTGGCCACGACCAACTGGCTGCCTTACACCAACGTCAGCGGCAACGGCGGCACGCTGCAATTGTCCGTCCCCGTCACCAACTCCGCGCAGCGCTTCTTCCGCATCAGCGAGCCGTGACCTTCACGGTTTCCGGCTCGAACTAGCAGCAGAAGATTGTCCCGAAACCGAAGTAATTGAATAATTTGCGACCTCTGAAAAGCGGTCGTAGCGGCTTTCGGCAGAAAGCCGGACAAATTTAGTTTACTTTTCCTGAAATACGGCGGTCTGCCGACACGCCGCCACGATGGATCGGAATTTTTCAGAGGCCTCAATCCATTCACAACTTATTTCCATTTTTACCCGCCAAAATCTTTGGCGAAAATTTTCGCCATTGGACAAAAAGGAACAAGCGGACGGTTCTTTTCAATTTCATAAAAAATTAAATCCTGCGGCAATCCTTGCAAATCCCGCATTTTTTCAGTTTTCGCCGCGCATTTTTTCAGTTGGCATCGCCGTTGCTAAAGGGGCGTCGGTCAATCAAAACCATGCGCAGCCGGATGCCATGCGCCGCTCGCGGAGTGCGGTGCGAGTTGCGCCGGAAAACCGGGCGCAAGATTGACCCGGACAGGCGCAACTCAAAAAACATGAAAAAACTATGAAGAAAATAGACGCGATCATCAAACCATTCAAACTCGAAGAAGTGAAGGACGCCTTGAGCGAAATCGGCATCGAAGGGATGACCGTGAGCGAGGACAATGGGTTTGGCCGGCAGAAGGGCCACACCGAAATCTATCGCGGCAGCGAATACACCGTGGATTTCCTGCCGAAGATAAAAATCGAACTTGTCGTGGCGGACGGCCAGGTGGACGCCGCCATCGGCGCGATCATCAAGGCCGCCAAGACGGGCAAAATCGGCGACGGAAAAGTTTTCGTCTCCAGTGTCGAACAAGCCATCCGCATCCGCACCGAGGAGAAAGGCGACTCGGCTGTTTAAGCAATCCAAACCACTTGAACCTCACTCAAAATAAAATCATGAAACGAATAATCTTATCACTCGCTTTGGTTGGAATCACCGCGTTGAGCGCCTGCGCGCTGCGCGCAGACACGGCCACAAACGCGCCCGCTGCCGCTGCGCCTGTGGCTGCTTGGACTACCAATGCGCCGACATCTGAACAACGTCTTGAATCGGTCGAAGCTTATTATGCAAATACCGATCCAACCGCGCCTTATAAAGACACCAATGGCAACTGGACGGTCAATTTTGCGCTTGGTGCGTCCATAATTAACACCAATCTGGTTAACAGCCAGGGCAACTATGTGAATTATCCCGGAGCCGGTCATAACGCTTGGCTGCTGGCCAGCACGGCGCTGGTGTTGTTCATGACATTGCCCGGTCTGGCACTGTTCTATGGTGGTCTCGTGCGCAAAAAGAACGTCCTTTCCGTGCTTGCCCAATGCTTCCTGATCACCGGTTTGACTACGATACTCTGGTATATTTGTAGTTACGGCATGATTTTTGGCGGCGATGGCACCCCTACCGGCCCGTTGGGTATGACCCATGACTGGATTAAAGGTATCGTCGGTAATCCTAGTGTTTGCTGGATGTTTAATGGCGTTACTTCCGCGCCAAATCCGGGCTACTCCTATTGGGTATCGGAAAACGTGTATTCCATGTTTCAATTGATGTTCGCCATCATCACTCCGGCGCTCATCGTCGGTTCAATCGCTGAACGTATGAAGTTCAAGGCTATCCTCGTGTTCATGACCTTGTGGATACTGATTGTGTATAACACGCAGGGTCACATGGTCTGGGGTGTCAATGGATTGATGAACGGCTGCTGGAATGCCAATGCGAAGATTCATGGGCTTGACTTCGCCGGTGGCACGGTGGTGCACATGACCTCCGGTTGGACGGGCTTGATCCTGTGCATCATTCTCGGCAAACGTCTTGGTTATCCGAAAGAACCCATGCCGCCGCACAGCATCGTGTTGACTTACATCGGCGCTTCGATGCTCTGGGTCGGCTGGTATGGTTTCAATTCCGGCAGCGCGGTGGCGGGTGACATCATCTCGGCAAATGCCTTTACCACCACGACCCTTGCCACGGCAGTTGCGTCATTCGTCTGGCCGATGTGGGATTGGATTGTCAAAGGCAAACCCACCGTGCTCGGTTTCTGCTCCGGCGCGGTGGCGGGCCTGGTGCTCATCACACCGGCTTGCGGTTATGTGTTGCCTTCCGGCGCAATGTGGATTGGCATCGCCGCCGGCACCATACCGTGGTTCTTCTGCTACAAAGTCAAAGGCTGGCTTGGTATGGATGACGCGCTTGACGCATGGAGCGTTCACGGCATCGGCGGTATGTGCGGTGCGATCATGACCGGTATGCTGGCTCGCAATGCCGCAAATCCGAATATGGCGACCAACTTAAGCAAATATGTCACGGATAAATGGTTCCAACCGCAATTGATTGAGCAGTTGAAAACCGTCGGCGTGACACTCTTGCTGGTTTTCGTGGGCACGATTGTTTGCGCTTACATCACCAAGATGCTCGTTGGCCTGCGTGTATCTGAAGAAGTCGAAATGTCCGGTCTCGACCTTCCTGAACACGGCGAAGAGGGCTACCACAGCTAAAATTAAATTCGCTTAAAATTCACATGGCGGGCGACGCAAGTTGCCCGCCATTTTCCTTTTCAACGAGAGGAAACAGGGAAAATAGAGATTAAAATGGCAATGAATTTCCTAAATTCTGGCTTGCGGCTCCTGACTTCAGTATTGTCGGGCATGGAAAAATCCGACCAGTTACACGAACTCTTCCAGATGCAGACAGCCATTAACGGACACCCCGGCGTCAAAATTCATTCTGATCTTCAAAATTTATGAGCTTCATTTTCAAAGATCCAGACAACAAACCGGTTGACCCGAAGATTATCCGCAAGCGGACAATTCTCTTTTCGCTGCCATTCGCACTGATGGGAATTATTGCGATCGTATCGTTCTTGCATGACGAAATCGGCAGCGGATTTAGGATGGAATCAAAAATGGCTAGGGGATCTTTGTTCGCCGCCGTCGTTTGCGGCGGACTCATCGCGCTCATTTTCGGAATCAGCGCAAAAAAACACGCGCTGAAAACCGGCGCCGCAAAATCGGACGATGAAAAACCGTGGCTCGAACGAAAAGACTGGGCGGATGGCCGGGTCGCCTCGTCTTCGCGCAAAGCCGCTTTACTGCTCTGGATTTTCGTCGCATTTTGGTGCGGCATTTCCGGCGTGATTTCTCTTTTCATTATTCCACGGGGCAATCACGCGGCATTCATCGCGTTGACTGTCATCGGCCTCGCCCTTATTTTTTTCACGCTGAACACAACGCTCGCATGGCGGAAATTCAACCGGAGCATTTTTGAAATGGCCACCGTTCCCGCCGCGCTTGGCGGCACGCTCCAAGGCGAGATCCGGGTCAAAACAAAATTGCAGCCGCAACACGGATTGCACCTGTGCTTGAGTTGCGTCCGCCGCACGACAACCGGCAAATCAAACAATCCTCAAAAGACCGAAAAAATCCTCTGGCAGGACGAAAAATGGCTGCGCGCCGATTTGCCGCAAACGGATTTGAACGTGACCGGCATTCCAGTTTATTTCAAATTGCCCGGCGACCTGCCCGGATCAACCGCAAGTCTTGGCGACGGAATTCATTGGAAACTCGAAGTCTCGGCGACCTTGCGCGGACCGAATTTTGCCGCCGCGTTTGAAGTGCCCGTTTTCAAACTGCCCGAACCACTGGAAATTTCCGAAGACCCAACGATACAATTTCAGATGTCGCTCGACGAAATGCGGAAACAAATCCGCTCGCACATTCAAGTCAACGATTTGCCGGACGGCGGCAAGGAATTCATTTTCCCTACCGCGCGCAATCCCGGCTTCGCGTCCGGTGCGACCATTATCTGTCTGATTTGGACGGCCATCATTGCGCTGCTGGTTTGGAACCACGCGCCGCTGCCATTTTTGTTTGTATTCAGTGCGATTGATTTGCTGATGGCCGCGTTTGTGTTTGATCTCTGGCTCCGGCGCAGCCGCGTGGCTGTGAACCCAGAAGGCTTGACGGTTCAGAGAGCGTGGCTTGCCTTTCAAAAGAACCAACGCCTCCAAATCGGCGAAATCAAAGGCATCGCCTCCGATGTCGGCGCAACTGTCGGTCATGCAGCCTACCATGATTTGAAAGTTCACACGCGCGACGAAAAGGAATTCGTGCTCGCAAAAAATTTGAGCAGCAAGCTCGAGGCCGACTGGCTCGTCCGGCAGATGATCGTGGCGTTGAAACGGCCTTCATGACGCGGGATCAAGTCATTTTGAATTTTCCCCCGTTTGTTCCCTTTCGATTCGGTTTAGACAATTTGAACCACCAGCGCCGTCGTGTTGTCGCGTCCGGAATTTTTCACCGCCGTTTCCACCAGCAATTGCGCCAAATCGGAAATTTTTTTTGAAGATTGTGACTCGCGCAAAAGTTCGGCCAATTGATTGTCGTAAAGCCCGTCCACCAAGCCGTCCGTGCAAAGCAGAAAAATATCGCCGCGCTCGCAGGCAATCGCGCCGACTTGCGGATCAACAAACTGATTTCCGCCGCCGAGCGCTTTTTGCAAAACATTGCGGCGCGGATGCGTGCGCGCCTCGCGCTCATTGATTTGTCCGGCTCGCAAAAGCCAGCCGACGTGCGTGTCGTCGTGCGTCAATTGTTTAAGATTTTTTTTCCGTTTCGGCAGATGGTAAATCCGGCTGTCGCCAATGTGCCCGAAATACATCCAGCCCGGCGTGAACCAGCACAGGCTCAACGTCGTCTGCATTCCCTCGGTCTCTTCGTAACTGCCGCCGACAAAAACCAGCGCGCGATGAATCTGATCGAACAATTCCGCCAGCACGTCGGAAAAGCCGGGTTGCAATCCGAGCGCGGAATGTTGGAACGCGCGCGGCAGCAGCGCCGTGATTTTTTCCACGGCGATGCGGCTGGCAAATTCCCCCGCCTGCGCGCCGCCCATGCCGTCGCAAACGGCAAAAACGAAATCCGTTTTTTCCGTCGAAGCTTCGCCGAATTTGCCGAGGTGAAAAACTTCGCGCGCGTCAAATTGCAGCCCCAAAAAAGAATCCTCGTTGTTCGGGCGGATTTTCCCGCGATCCGTCCAGCCGGACCACTTCAACGCGGGCGATTTTTTGCGCGGCAGCTTTTTTGTCATGGCTTGGATTCGGGAAGAATGGTGGCGAACTCGAAATCAATCAAACAAAAGCGTCCGTCGGAAAACCGGTAGGTGACATTGCGCGGGTCGGCGTCGTCGTGGCGCACGCCGAATTTTTCCAGTTCGGCGAACAATTCTCTCATTCGTTTTTCGTCAATATGCTCCGCACGCGTTCCGCAATTCGTGGTTATGATGCGAAGTTTCTTTTCGTCCGCTTCGAGCAGTCGCGGAACAAAATTGCAGCCGCGCGTTTCGAGAAATTTCAAGACGCGCGTTTCATTTTCAAACCGCTCCTTCGCATTCGGCCCGTGATAAGTCTTGAACACCCGTCCATCAAAACTCAAATGGACGGTTGCTCGGAGCGTGTCTTTGACTTTCAGCATCTGTTCGGCTCACTATTGCCCATCGCGTTCACGTTGGAAAGTCGCTTTGCAAAAACAGAAACAATTTGCGCAGCGCGGCCAATTTTCAACAGCCGGTTTCAGGATTATTTTTTCTGTGAATAAGTTGTTGCGCCAAAATCCCCTTGTTTCACGCGGTTAAAATCACTTTTTCAAAAACTTCCAGCAAAGTTCTTGCGACGTGGCACTCGCCCTGCTAAAAAATCCAGCCACAGGTTCAACTGAAAGCTTTGGCGCAGTTGGATTGACTGTTTATTTGCAAAGACAACAACAAACATCACGCACATGGCAAAATATAAACTAGAATACCTCTGGCTCGACGGTTACGAACCCGTCGCCAACCTTCGCGGCAAAACCACCCTCAAGGAATTTTCAAAATTTCCGAAACTCGAAGAGCTTCCCTGGTGGAACTTTGACGGCAGTTCGACGCGCCAGGCCGAGGGTCGCACCTCGGATTGCATGCTCAAACCGGTGGCTGTTTATCCCGACACCACCAAGAAGAACGGCGCGATTGTCATGTGCGAAGTGTTCATGCCCGACAAGAAGACGCCGCATCCAAGCAACGCACGCGCCACGATTCCCGATGACCCCGGTGTTTGGTTTGGTTTTGAGCAGGAATATTTTCTATACAAAGACGGCGCACCGCTCGGTTTTCCGTGTGGCGGCGGTTTTCCCCCACCGCAGGGTGAATACTACACCGCCGTCGGCTACAAGAACGTCGGCTGCATCGCGCGGGAGATTGTGGACACGCACCTCGACCTCTGCCTCGACGCCGGCATCAACCACGAAGGCATCAATTCCGAAGTCGCCAAGGGCCAGTGGGAATTTCAAATCTTCGGCAAAGGCTCCAAGAACGCCGCCGACCAGATGTGGGTCGCACGCTACCTTCTCATGCGCCTTTGCGAAAAATACGGCGTGGACGTGAACTGGCATTGCAAACAACTCGGCAAGGACGTGGACTGGAACGGTTCGGGCATGCACACGAACTTTTCTACCGAACATATGCGCGAAGTCGGCGGCAAGGAATACTTCGAGGCGCTCATGGCTGCGTTCGACAAATACAAGAACGAGCACATCGCCGTGTATGGCCCGGACAATCATCTGCGCCTGACCGGACTGCACGAAACGCAATCCATTGATAAATTCAATTACGGCGTCGGCAATCGCGGCGCGTCCGTCCGCCTGCCGCAGAGCTTCATTCCAGACGGCTATCGCGGCTATTTGGAAGACCGCCGCCCGAATTCGCAAGGCGATCCTTACAAGATTGCCGGACGCATTTTGCAAACCATTGCCACCGTGCCGAAAGGCGGCGGCAAAAAAGGAAAAAAATAATTCTTGGAACGACCAGCGGAGGAACTGGGGAAGCGGCGCGGACGAAAGTTCGCGCCGTTTTTATTTCGACTGGGGAAAATCTGCATCCTATCTAGGTGTTAGGCGTCATGCGTGAATCCATAATCAAGATAGTCGTCCAGTCAAAGCTAAAAACAAGGTAATAGCCCAAACAATGCCGCCCAAAATCCAAGTCAATTTTTCTGGCACCTTTTTACCCCAATAGAATGAACCAAACACTAAAATAACAAATGCGACCGTTGCAAAAACCCAGTTGAGAAAAAAGCCTCCGGCATGGTTCATAAACTTCATGCCAAACCAGACGAAAAATGCGCCCCAAAGCGGGATAAACAAGAAGTATGCGGCATAGAACTGTCGCTCTCCGCGCGTCGTTTTTCGGAAACGCTCGCCACGCAAAAGTCTGAAAAGCCAAATCCAAATGGGCATAAACTCAATGACGCCTAACAAGGATTCGACGGCGCGTTTTGCAGTCTATCTAGTTTCATGTTTTGAACATTATTTCGTGAGAGACCATTTGTCCATAGAAATTTAAGTGTCGAATTTTTAATTTTCATCGTCTGGGAAAGGCTGCAAATTTATTTTAGTTCCGCCGCAACTT
>DASXED010000058.1:0-22853 GCA_036490295.1 Verrucomicrobiia bacterium
ACCTGATGAACGCGACGGATACGGTCTATGAGATCATGTCGAAAACCGATTTGACGCTGACAAACTGGAGCATCGAGGGGGAACTGTGGCCGACCAACGGGCAGACGAACGTGATGCCCTTCACGGTGGCTGCGAATTCGCCGACAAATTTGTTCGTATGGGCGATGGATTGGACTGGAGTCACCAACAACGGCAATCAAACCCCATCGTGGTGGTTTTGGAAATACTATCAGACGCTCGATTTGTCGGACACCAATTTGGATTCAAGCGGTGATAATACCCTCTTGGAAGCCTACGAAGAAGGCCTCGATCCCAACGTGATTGGATTCTCACTGCAATTCACGAACAATTACGTCAACAGCAGTCTGGCTTACGGCTCGGTGACGATTCAAGGCGGCGTGCCGAGTTACATCGCGGTCCTGATAAACGACACAAACACTGCGGACTCGGATTGGCAGCCATACGATTCGACCAACGTGCTGGTGAACCTCAATTCGGGCGACGGACTTTACAATGTGCTGGTCGGATTAAGGGGATTGCCGTCGGACGCGACGCCGACGTGGCTGGGAACGCAACTGACGCTGAACACGGTTGCGCCGGTTCTGGCCGTCACCAATCCAACCAGCGGCACGGTTTCCGTGCCGATGATCCAGTTGCAGGGATATGTCAATGAATCGTTGGGCAAGCTGACGTTTGACGTGAGCAATGCGGTTGGCGTCGTCACCAACCAGACGGGTTACTGGCAGCCGGTGTTTTACGACACAAATCTTCTGGAGTTCACGACGAATACTTTCCAGTGTTACGACATTCCATTGACCAACGGCGTGAATGAAATCACGCTGCACGCGACGGACATGGCGGGAAACACGACGATAACCAATTTCAGTTGCACGTTGAGCTATGCGGGCGTGACCAATGCGCCAACGCTTTCCCTGCTCTGGCCGCCGAACAACACGCCGGTTGGCGGGAGCAACGTGACGATTCAGGCGCAAGTCAGCGATGCGACGGCAACCGTTGCCGCCACGGTCAACGGCAGCACGGTTCAAGGCTTGATTGAGCGCAGCGGATTGGTCTGGCTGCAAAATGTGCCGTTGAACAGCGGCACGAACACAGTAATCATAACGGCGCAAAACGCGGCTGGAAAAGTGAGCACAAACACCCTTAATGTTGTCGAAAGCAGCGTGAGTTTGAGCATTGACCCGATTTCGAGCGGCCAGTTGAACAAGACCAATGTGACGGTGACGGGTTCGGTGAGCGACCCGGCTGCGGACGTATGGGTCAACGGAATGGAAGTTGATTGGGATGACGACTATGACTGGTATGTGGACAACGTGCCGGTGAGTGCGACGGGCACGATGGTGATCACCGCCGAGGCGGGCGCGGACACCAACGACATTGAGGCCTTGCAGACGCTGGATCAGGCGCAGCCGCCCGTGATCAGTTTAATGAGCTATACCAAACATTATCAGGATGACGATACTTTTTATGGATATTGCGGCGATGGGCCGGCACCTTTTCAGAGCGGTGAAGTGGTGAACTGGCTTTATCAGTCGGGGGGTGAGGATTCCTCCGCCGGTTCTGGAATTAATGCCGGCGTTTGCGCCCCTGAAAGTTACAGCGAGACGGCCGGCCTTGCCGGCGGTTACAATGGATATGCCCCGGCATGGGAAAACGCGGAGGACACCGAAAGTTTGAATTGGAATGATGGTTCGTATGCTTCTGTCGGCTATGCGCTAGACGACACGCAAACCCATGTCATGATTTTGCCATCGGGACAGCAGGCGATTGGGCAGACGGTGCTGTATATGGTCGAGGCGCAGGTGACAAATGAAGACACGGGATTGCAACTGGCGGCAAGCGCGGTGCAGTTTGTGAACCAACTGGCGGGAACGGCCACGGAGGACGTGACCAATGACGACGGCTCGGTGTGGACGGAAGCCGTGGTGTCAGGCGCGGCGGGCGCGCAAACGGAGGCGACGCCCATGGCGGCGGGAAATTACTCCTTCATCCAGATGAAATTGTCAAAGCTGGTTTATTTTAGTGTTGCACCCGACAATGTGCCTTCGAGTTTTCAGAACAATATCAGTTCAGTTCAATCAAAACTGCATTCAGAATTGGCATCCCAAGTATTCTATAATTTGACCACAGACACGGATGTGCAAATTAAAGTGGCCATAGAAAATACACCTCATGGAAAATTGGGCTGGGACAGCGGCGCAAAACAAACTTACGTCAATCGTGTTAATTTTGGCTGGAATAATTTGGCATGTAACACGTGTGTTGCCGAAAGAGACCTGAAAGGAGGTATAGCCATTAACTTGAATTGGTTCGCCAATAATTTGACGAGTGGCACGCAGTATGTCACGGCTCAAGGTTGGGTAAATATTTTAGCTCACGAGGGAATGGGAAATGTCGCTGTAAAAAATGATTGTGTCTATATTCCTCTTATTCACGATTGCACAGACTATGAAATTTTCAGCGGGACTCAATCTTATGACGACAGTAATCCTTTTACAGTATCGTCAGATTCCAGGTTGGCAATATTAAAAGGCTGTGGACTCAAATCGAATTAATTTATGAAGAAGAAAATTCTATCTATCTGCCTTTGGATTTCTACGGCATTTTTTGTCGTATTTGCCGGTCTTTATATTTATGTTTTGATAGCCGACCCTAAAACACACATAGACGATTCAGGCATACATTGGCCTAACATCACCATTAAACATAATCCTCCGACAATCATTACGAACCCTCCATCCAAGATTTCTGCGAAATATCCATTATACAAGCCAATTACTATTGACGACCCTAGCATTCATGTTGCCGTTACAAAGGATGATTGGAATGGAAATTTAATGTTTTTCAATCAAAGGTCTCCTTATGTAGGGGGGACGCTAATTATGACAGGTGGCCATGATTCGACGAACCACGTTGACCGTATAAGCGAGAAAGGGTGGGATGGTTTTGGAATCTATTTCTGCCTGATTGAAGATGTGCGTCGGCCAGATAGTTGGTGGACGTTTAGGATTAACCTTTGGTATCTCATCATCCTCTTCGGCATTTTGCCCGCAATCTTCGCGGTTAAAAAATTGCGCAACCGGAAATCAGCTTCAACCAAAAAGGCAACCGTTGAAAAATAACAAGACGGCAGCCAATGGCATGAGACCTCTGCAAGCACCACGCGAATGGCAATCGCGCGGCAAATTCGCTTGTTCCTTTCCGTTTAATTTGTTCAATTGCCGCGCATGACGCAGCATTCCGTCGCGCCGCCGCGCTATTTTCAACGACACTGGCAGTGGTGGTTCACACTGGCAGTGCTGGCGCTGGTCGCGGCGGTGCGCGTTCGATTGCTTGACTTTCCGCTCGAACGCGACGAGGGCGAATACGCCTACGCCGGACAACTCATGTTGCAGGGCATCCCGCCCTACGAACTGGCCTACAACATGAAGTTTCCCGGCACTTATGCGGCTTACGCGCTCATCATGTGGCTGTTCGGCGAGACTCCGGCGGGAATCCATTTCGGCGTGATGTGCGTGACGACGCTCACCGCGCTGATGCTTTACCGGCTTGGCAAAAAGATGCTCGACGCGACGGCGGGAATGGTGGCGGCGACTTGCTTCGCAGTGCTGGCGGCGAGTCCTTCAATGCTCGGACTGGCCGGCCACGCGACGCACTTCGCGGCGTTTTTCGCGACCGCCGGACTGTGTTTGATGTGGCAGTTCCGGCGAAAAGCGGACTGGCGGACGGCGGCGGGAGCGGGAGTGATGTTTGGTTTCGCAATTTTGATGAAACAACCCGCCGCGCTGATCGGTTTGTGGGCGGGAATTGCCTTGGTCGCCAGCCGCTTCCGCCAAAATCAATTGTCCGTCGGCAAACGGCTTTTAGAAATCTTCGCGTTTGGCGCGGGAATTCTTTTGCCGTTCGGCTTGTGCTGTCTGATTCTCTGGCGCGCGGGCGTTTTGGGAAAATTCTGGTTCTGGACGATTGATTACGCGCGCCAATACGTTTCGATTGTTCCGCTGGCCTACGCTCCGACGTTTTTCTGGCTGCAATTTTCAGAAGTGATTTCAAAAACCTATTTGCTCTGGCTCATCGCCTTCGCCGGGCTGGCGCTGGTTTGGTTCGACGAACGGCTGCTGAAAACGCGGCTGTGGCTTCTGGGATTCTGCCTTGCGTCGGCTTTGACCACCTGTCCCGGATTTTATTTTCGCCTGCATTATTTTCTTCTGGCATTGCCGGCGGTGACGTTGCTTGCCGGTTGCGCGGTCAGCGTCAGCCGCCAGCTCTGGGGTCAAAGGGCGGGCGTTTCACAAATTGGCGCGTGGCCGGTCTGGGGTTATGCGTTGATTCTGGCGGCGACCATTCTGGCCAATGGCGGCATCTGGTTCGTCCTGACACCGGCACAGGCGTCGCGCACGATTTATGGCCTGCATCCGTTTGCCGAGGCGGAAACCGTCGCCGCGTTCATCCGCACAAATTCGGCGCCCGACGCGCGCGTGGCCGTGCTCGGCTCGGAGCCGGAAATTTATTTTCTTTCCCGCCGTCATTCGGCGACGGGTTACATTTATACTTTTCCGTTGATGGAGCCGCAGCCGTTCGCCCGGCAAATGCAAAACGAAATGATCCGCGAAATTGAAAATGCCACGCCGGAAATTATTGTTTACGCAAGCAGTTGGATGCGAAGGCCCAATTCCGACCCGCACATTTTTGAGTGGTGGGCTTCGTATCAAACCAACTACGCGCTGGCCGGGATTGCCGACGTGATTTCGCCCGCTGAAACGCGATATGCCTGGGGCGCGGCGGCGGCGCGCTACGCCCAGGATGTCAGCAATGGCCTGGAAGTTTATCAGCGCAAAACCGCCGCGAACGGCGCTTCGCAAAAAACGCGCCCTGAATCACCATGACTGAACGAAAGATTTTTACGCAACGCTCAACGATCCCGGTCCGCAAAATGTAAATCCAGAATTTTCACATGGCGGTCGGCAAAATCATCCCAGAACTTGACGGCGAATTTTCCGAAGACATGAACACCCACGCGCCGACCGGCGGAATCGTATTCGACGAAATCTGAAAATTCGGATGGAAACTCCGCGATTTTACGGAAGCATTTGAGCAAATCGCGTTGTTCCCGTGGTCGAAGCGTGCGGAGAAAATCAAGAACATCAACGGCAATGAACAGCCGCGAACCGCTCATTTGGAATCGAGACCAAGTTCACGCTCGCATTGTTCAGGCGTCAGCCAATGGCCGGGAGATTTATCATCAATTTTCCGCGCCAATTCCGCCGCGTAATCGGGACGGCTGCCATCTTCCAGCGCAACCATGAATGCCATAAGTTTGCGGCGCAACTCCGCCGGAAGCGCGCTGACTTCGGATTGAAGCAACTCAATGCTCATGCGCAAAAACTACGCTTCTTTTCAATCGCGGGCAAGCTGGAATGTTCTGAAATTTTACGCGCCTCCGGCGACACCAGCCACTTTCGTAGCCGGCTAATTTCCCGCATCGCTCCGCAACAAGATTTTGACGCGAATTGCGCGAATTTTCGCCAATTGTTCCGGCGATTTGAGCTATAAATTTCCGCGTATTTTGTAACAAAGCGCTTCTTGACTTTTTTGCGGATTTTGAGAGGGTAGTCATTGAGTTACCAATAGTCTTTCATAGTCTTTTTTTTATGAAAACCTTGCGCTTGCCACGAGCCGCAAAACGATGCGGAGTGCTGGCTGCGCTTTTTTGCCTGGCATTTTCGCCGCGCGTTTTCGCCCAGCCGGTTTTTCCAATTCTTGGGCCGATGGTGAGGATCACCAGTCCGCAGGATCACGCGACGTTTTTCGCGCCGGTGGACATTCCCGTTTTTGCCTACGTTCACGGGGCGGTTGCAGAAGAAGGTGGAGATGCGACTTTGACGAACGTGGAATTTTTTGCCGGCACGAATGATTTGGGACGGGGTTTTAATTTGGGCGTCACAAATTCGTCGTTGCGTCCCGTGTATGCAAATTTCGTCATCGGCAAACCAGTGGCCCGCCTCGGCTCGATTTATTGCCTGGTTTGGACGAACGCATCGGCAGGCTCTTATTCCCTGACCGCCGTGGCGAGCGGCCATTATTTTACCTTGCCAGTCAGTCCCGGCGTCGTGACACGAACCTCCGCGCCGGTCAACATCACCATTCTCGCCTCAACCACCAACGCAAACCCGACGGACATTGTGAGCATCGTCGCCACCGATCCGATTGCGATTGCCGGAACCAATTCATCCTGGATTTGGGCAGGCATGACCAACGCGATTCCCGCGTGGGCAAACTGGCCGCCGCCGTATTTTCAGTCCTTCACCAATTGGGGGCCGAAAAACGCGATCTTCACCGTGCGCCGTTTCGGCGATGCCGGCGCAGACCTCACCGTGAATTACAACATCGGCGGCACGGCCGGCAATGGCGTGGACTACGCGACGCTGACAAATTCCGTGACCATTCCCGCCGGCGAAGCCTATGCGCTGATTCCGATTGTGCCGATTGACAACGGTGCGACCAATTTTTCCAAGACCGTCATTCTCACGCTGACGCCCGATGCCAGCACATCGCCAAATTATGTTTTGGGAATTCCACGGAGCGCAGAAGCGTTGATTCTCGACAACTGGCGGCGACCCTTGCCGTTTCTGCTGCCAGACGGCAGCTTCCATGTCAATGCCACCGGCCCCGACGGCGCGTGGTTTTCCGTTCAAAGTTCCAGTGATTTGCAAAACTGGACTTCCGTTTCCACCAACCAGGCGTTCCAAGGCTCGATTGATTTTATTGATCCCGACGCGCCGGATAATTCCAGTCAATTCTACCGCGCCCTGCCGGTGACAAACACGCCGTCGGATTAGAAATTCAAGACTTTCAGCCGGATTTTAATTTGCCAAAGACTAGCCGCAATTTTTCATTTCGCCTCTTTCAATTTTCGATAATGGCGGATCAAATTGTTTGTTGAACTGTCATGTTTCAGTTTCGGTGTGATTTTACTTTCCAATTCTGGAACGATGCGCTGAGCCAGAACTTTTCCAAGCTCGACGCCCCACTGGTCGAATGAATCAATGTTCCAAATCACGCCTTGCGTGAAGACGCTGTGCTCGTAAAGCGCGACGAGTTTGCCGAGAACTTCCGGCGTCAATTTTTCCGCGAGAACCGTGTTGGACGGACGGTTGCCTTCAAAAACACGGTGTGGCACGAGCGCGTCCGCCGTGCCTTCGGCTTTGACTTCTGCGGCGGTTTTGCCAAAGGCCAGCGCCTCGGCCTGCGCAAAAACATTCGCCAGAAGAATGTCGTGATGCCGCCCCAGCGGCGTCAGCGCGTGCGCGAACGCGATGAAATCGCACGGAATCAACCGCGTGCCTTGATGGATCAATTGATAAAACGAATGCTGGCCGTTCGTGCCGGGTTCGCCCCAATAAATCGGGCCGGTCGGATAATTGACCTGCTTGCCGTCCAGCGTGACGTGCTTGCCGTTGCTCTCCATTGTCAGTTGTTGCAGGTAAGCCGGAAAGCGTTTCAGATATTGTTCGTAAGGCAGAACCGCCACGGTTTCCGCGCCGAGAAAATCCGTGTTCCAAATCGTCAACAGCGCGAGCAGCGCGGGCAGGTTTTTCCCGAACGGCGCGGTGCGGAAATGTTCGTCCATTTCGTGAAAACCCGCGAGCAGCGCGCGAAAATTTTCGGGACCAACGGCGAGCATCGTCGAAAGGCCGATGGCCGAGTCCATCGAATAACGTCCGCCGACCCAATCCCAGAAGCCGAACATATTCACCGTGTCAATTCCAAACGCGGAAACTTTTTCGGCGTTTGTCGAAACGGCGACGAAATGTTTCGCCACGGCTTTGACATCGCCGCCGAATTTTTTGAGCAGCCAGTCGCGCGCGCTTTGCGCGTTGGTCATCGTTTCCAAAGTCGTGAATGTTTTGGACGAAATGATGAACAGTGTTTCCGCCGGATCGAGGTCGCGAGTCGCTTCGACAAAATCAATCCCGTCCACGTTCGAGACGAAACGAAAATTCAAACTGCGGTCGCTGTAATGTTTCAACGCTTCGTAAGCCATCACCGGGCCGAGATCGGAACCGCCGATGCCGACGTTGATGATGTTCCTGATGCGTTTGCCGGTGAATCCTTTCCATTCGCCGCTGCGGACGCGGTTGGAAAATTCCGCCATCTTGTCGAGGACGGCGTGGACTTCCGGCACGACATTTTTTCCATCCACAAAAATCTTCGCGCCTTTCGGCGCGCGCAACGCGGCGTGCAGCACGGCGCGGTTTTCCGTGACGTTGATTTTCTCGCCGCTGAACATGGCGTCAATCTTCGCGCGCAGGCCGGATTCATCCGCCAATTGCAGAAGCAGCTTCAAAGTTTTTTCCGTGATGCGATTCTTGGAAAAATCCAAAAAGAGTCCGGCGGCCCCGGCGGTGAATCTTTGGCCGCGCTTCACGTCATCGGCAAAAAGTTTTCGCAGATGCAATTTTTGAATTTTTTTGAGATGCGCCGCGAGCGCTTTCCAGGCCGGGCGTTGGGTGAGCGGTTTGATGTTTGTCGTCATATTGATAATCGTTTCATTTCCCGCCCGTGATTAAAAATGCTGGGCGATTCCGAATCAAGCTTTCCCTGACAAGCACTGAAATTTTAAGACGAAACTGAACGACTGATTTTTTTCCGCCTTTAAAGAACTACATTTTCCCGATAAAATCTGCCAACCCCATTTGTAATTGGAAACGAATAATTGATAACGCTTCCATCGGCTGAATTGGTGGCAACAGGTGACCAAGCAGTTAAATTTGTTGAAGTTTGGACAATGACTGAACCTTCCGTTGGTGCATCATTCAGATAAAATTGGAACGAACCGTTGGTGGAGTTTGTCATACACAGGACGCCGTTGGGTTGAAGATATGACGTAATATCTTCAGTGAAAGTGGCGCTTCCGCCAAGGAACCAAAGGCCAGGTGATTGAAGTCCGCCGAATGTGGCGAATGACGTTTCATGGATGCTTCCTGCGGCCATTGACATGAAACTGTCCGCATTGGGCACAAATCCAAAATAATAGGCATATGTGCCCGACGGATCGTATGCATTGGCGTCTGTGGGGTCTGCCAACAGCCATTCAGTGTTTGGGAGGTGAAATTCGACGCGTATATGCGTTTGAAAATCACCCTGAAAAAATCCGCAGATGCAGCGGGCCGGGATACCAACATTTCGCAGACAGGCGGTCAGCAACGCTGCAAAACCGCCGCAATCGGCCAGACCATCTTGAAGAACGCCAACAGCGTCTCCAGCCGGAGGCGGCGATTGATAAGTGAGCGCCTTCATCACCGCCCGATGCAAGGTGCGCGCAGTATCGTAAGGCGTCATGGTCGTTAGATAATTTGTCGGCAATGACTGTTGAACAAAACTTGTTATCGCCGGGTCGGTTGACTCGCAGTCTGGATCGGGAGCAAGCCATTGCGTCCAGTTAGTCGCAAGCGAATTCATGCCTGCCCAAGTATTCGTTCGGAGCAAAGTCGGATTCACCCGAACCCGGCTTAATTGCATTATTAACGCGTTTGTATATTGGTATGTGCCTGCCGGTGCATTCGTTTGCGCTATCTCCAATATGGGATCCCCGTATGGCGGAGTGGCGACGATATTTCCAGATGGAGAGCCAGAAACTGAAACTGCATTCTGTGCTCCATGTGTTGTTGGTGCTCCAAAAATTACATAAACGTAGGGAACGCTGCTGCTGTCCGGTTGCAAATTCAAAATAAGAGACTCATATCCGTGCATCATGCGTGGAGAGTAAAGTTCTACGGCTGACGAAGGCGGGATTGGTGTGAAGACCCCGTTTGTTGAGCTATTCACCAGATTCGTGTTACCACTAACACCATCTGGATCAAGTGTGACACTCCATGGTATTGAATCATCCAACGGGAGCGTCCAATAAAAATACCAATTCCAGTTAGCGCCATTATTGAGGCTGAAGTAGCTGGAATAACTGGTAATGTTAGCGATGGTAAATTTTATTCGGAATGAATTGGTCGGCGTGCCTGACACGTGAAATGAAACTTTCACGGCATAATCATCTCCAACGTGCGGGATGCCGTCTGAATAGTCAGCCATACATGGCCCGGCACTCGTGATCTGAAGACTACACTGGGCGCTGGAGAATTGAGCAACGCTAAAAAGCATTGCAACAATCGTCAGGCGAATCAAACAATGGCAATGGCGATAGATTTTCACGGTCAATTGTTGAACCTTCGGATGTTAAACTTTCACTTTCGCCGCGTCCAGATTGATTTTCTTTCGGAAGCGCCGGAGGCGCGGCAGATAGTAGCCCACGGTGAAACCGTGGGTCAAAGACCGCAAACCAACCAAGCCTCGGCAGGGGCGGCAGATAAAACCGTCCGTTCATTTTCTACCGCCCCTGCCGGGGCTTGAATTACTTTTGCGCGAACATCCCACGGTTTCACCGTAGGCTATTATCGGTCGTCGCTCCGCGACTTCACGCAATTTGTTCGACACGTTAATCCATTGCGCGCGCGTTTTGAAAATTGTAAGAGACGAGGTAACGAGTCTTTGATTAAATTCAAACCATTGATTTAATTTTTGAAATGAGCCTTCTTACGTCGGCTCCTACAATTGTTCAAAAGAAAATTGATTCGCCTGCCGCAAAGAATTTTCGCATAGTGCGCGGGATGAAATCCATGACGGGTTACGGTCGCGGCGAATGCGCGCGGGCCGGGGTTTATTGAAAAAACAAACGGGATTGGCTTGCGACAAGTTGGCGGCGCGATCAGATTTTTCCCTCCAGATCGGCTTTGTATCGCTTCAGGCATTCCGGGCAGATGCTGTGGGTGAACTTGGCCTGGGAATGCGATGCGATGTAAGTCTCGACTTGCCGCCAGTAGCCGCCGTCGTCGCGGATGCGTTTGCAGGAGGCGCAGATGGGCAGCAGGCCGGTGAGCAGTTTGACGTGGCTTAAAGCGTCGGAAAGTTTCTTGATGAGTTGCTGGCGCTCTTCCTCGGCCTGTTTTTGCCTTGAGATGTTGCGGGCAATGACGGATGCGCCTATGGTTTTTCCATCGCCGTCCTTGATGGGTGAAATGGTCACGGAGACCGGAATGACCGTGCCATCCTTGCGATGGTGTTCCGTTTCATAAAATCCCACAAGTTCGCCCCGGCGGATGCGCGTCATGTTGTCGAGCAGTTCGTCCCGCCGGTTTGTCGGGAACAGCACGGCAATGGAGTGTCCGACGATTTCCTCGGCGCGATAGCCGTAAATGCGCTCGGCGGCGGGATTCCAACTGACGATGATGCTGTCGAGACTTTTTCCGTAAATGGCGTCGTCGCTGGACTCGACAATCGCGGCGAGATATTGCCTGTCGGCTTCCGCGCGCGCGCGCGCCGCGCGGGATTTGGCGGCTTCCATCTCGCGCTCAATCGCGGGCGCGAGGCGGGAAAGATTTCCTTTAACGATGTAATCGTTCGCGCCGGCTTTCATCATGTCCACCGCCGCTTCTTCGCCATAGGTGCCGGAGACGACGATGAAGGGAGTGTCGAACTTCTTTTCACGAAGCAGCTTGAGCGCATTGGGCCCGCTGAACTTGGGCATGACGTAATCGGAAACCACCACGTCCCATTCGCGGCGTTCAAGCGCAAGGGTCATTGCTTCGGAAGTCTGCACCCGTTCGTGGATGGGCGCGTAGCCTTTCTGCCGCAATTCCTCCAGCATCAATGTCGCGTCGTTTTCAGAATCCTCGACAATGAGCACGTTCAATGTTCGCATAAAATAAAAACTCTTTCTGTGATTGTTCCGCCGCACTTCTTCTTTGACCGGTGCTGCCTTCCGCCGCACAAGGACACGTCCCGAACTGAAGAATAGATTCAGGACGCGCCCACGATTGGCCGGAAAATTAAACCGGCCAAACTTAATAACCAGCCATCGGCGCGGGCGTTGCGGCGACGGAATCCTGCTGGTCTTCCGCCTGGGCAATCCGGTTCATCACGTTGACGGCGGCTGGATTGTCAATGCGGGCCCAATTGATGATCGCCGGATCATCATTGTTTTTGAACGATGCGTCTGGTGTCGCACGGTTAATTTCGCCTTGACCAAATGTGCGCGACGCGGCGAAAGCGTCGTTCTCGCTTTTGGCTTTTCTCAACGCCGCCTCCAGTTTTTCCGGGTGCATCATCAAGTCAATAAAAGGCGTCTGGTTCAATGAGGATGAAGTTTTCATAACGTGATGCCGCATTGTTCATGTCGTCAATTTTCATTTTGATTTCTAGTTTTGATGACGAATTGTTTTTCATTTTTTTTCGCATTGAAAACTACCAGCGTAAAGCGTGCCAACGCCGGATAATGAATTTGTGGCAACTCATGCCCCAGTGGTAATAACTTCCCGGCCACCGGATGCACAGGGATTGAGACCTCTGCAAAATGAGCGTAGCGGCTTTCGGCAGAAAGCCGCAGATTACGCGGATTTTACTTATTTTATCCGCGATAATCCGTGCAATCTGCGGATGAAAACCGAAAATTTGTCAAAAGCAAAATCCTCGGATGCGCCAAAATTGTTTGTTAGCTTTTGCAGAATGCAATGGCTGGCGCATTATTTTGCAATAGCTGGCACTTTTACCGCCAATGTGTGAATGCGTCGTTTTGGAAATGAATGACATGGGCAAAGGAATTTCACCGCAGGCGGAAAACGGTTGTTCGATCTCTTTTTCACGATGAAAATTTTGAACCGGCCTCGTCCCTACCCATTCGCGGCGCGCATTGTTGATCTGGCAGCGGGGCCACTTTCTGGCGGCGTTGAAACTGTTGCGCCAGATTTAGCGGCTTGACCAAATCCGCGAGTTGGCGGATTATACAGCTAATGAAGAGTGAATCTACAGTGAATGTGACGGAGGCGCAGGCGAATCTGCCGAGGCTGCTCAAACGGGACAGCTTTGCCATTTCGCGGCACGGCAAAGTCGTCGGCGTTTATCTTTCCAAAGACCGGATTGAAGCGATGATCGAGACGATGGAATTGCTCGGCGATAAAAAATTCGTCAAGGCGCTGGAAGAATACGAATCCGGCAAAATGAAGTTCAAGGATTTCGACGAGGTTTTTGGTGAAGAGTAAAATAAAAATCGGCCCGCTTGCGGAAAATTTCATCAAAACACTTTCGCCTGAACCAAAGCGCGTGTTGCGTCACGGAATCAAAGGGCTGGAAAAAGACGCGGGCGATTTGAAACAGCTTGAAGGGCGGCTGGCCGGATATTCGCGGCTGCGGGTCGGGCGCATCCGGGTGATTTTCAAGGCGGAATCCGTTCGCGGCGAGCGCGTGATTTTTTGCGTGTATGTCAATTTCCGCCCGGTGGTCTATGAATTGTTCGAGCAACTTCTGGCTTCGGGGCTGATTGAGGAATTGAAGCAAAATTAAATTGTAGGAGTCGAGGTGACGAGACTCAAAAATCAAATAGAGACTCCTTACGTCGTCTCCTACTTTTCAAAAGACGCGAACGGGATTTTTCGCGTGGTTCGCATTAAATTTTTTCACTTGAGCCATCCGAGCCATCCTAACAAAAAGAGCACTGCGAATCCGAACAAAACAAGAACAACCGCGCCAATTATGTTCGCGCGTTTTAGGCGCGAACTCGTTTCCTGCTTAACTTTTTCAAAGTGCTGACGTTCAGCTTCACTTTTGGTTGCCATCGTTTCTGATCCTTTTTTCTGAATGAAATCTTTAAGTGAAGGAACAATTTGAAGCGTCATTTTAGAACTGCTGGTTTTAATTATCAATTGGTGTGGTGAAATCTTAACTTTGGTTTCAACGATGTCAGCGATGCGTATCTGACTTTTTATTCGTCCAGCGCGCCTCTCAATTATTTCATCGCCTGTAAATTCATATTCAACTACTCGCATCTTCCAAAGATAAATGCCTCCAATAAATGTCCCAAAAGCAAAGGCCAAGACAATTAAATGATTTTTGTCTAAAATTACCGGCCACCACGCAAAAAAGAAAGCGATCCAAAAAAGCGGAAAGAAAACACCAAAAAGAAATATGAGAAGCCATTCACGTTGCCGTTGCGATTTTGAACTCGGAAAACGTCCGCGAATATTGCGGAGAAATTCCAAATCTTCTGGACGTGCAGCTTTCATTTTTGGTGAAGCTAAACCTTTACTTTTATCACGTCCAGATTGATTTGAATTCGCTTCGCCGCGCGCGTTTTGAAAATTTATTCGCCTGCCGCAAGGATTTTTCGCACACTGCGCGGGATGAAATCCATGACGGGTTACGGTCGCGGCGAGTGCGCGCGGGACGGCTTCAAGATCACCGTCGAGCTGGGCGCGGTCAACCGCCGGCAGTCGGAGATTTCCGTGAACCTGCCGCGCGAGCTGGAGCTGCTCGAGGCGCAGGTGCGCGACGCCATCAACGCGCAGGTCGCGCGCGGGCGCGTGACGGCGCGCATCGGCATCCACGCAAGCGAGGGAAAATCTTCGGCGCGCGCGCATATCAATCTGCCGCTCGCGAAAGCTTACGCCTTGGAACTGGCAAAGCTGGCGAAGCAATTAAAAATTTCCGGGGAGTTGTCGCTGGATCAAATTCTGCGCGCGCCGGGAGTTTTTCAGAGCGACGAGGAATTAGTTGAAGCGGATAAAATCTGGCCGGTCATTGAAAAGGCGTTGAAGCAATCGCTCACCGCCCTCGTGAAAATGCGCGAACGCGAGGGCGCGCATCTGGCGGAAGATTTGACGGCGCGCATCGGCATCATGTGCGCGGCGGTTGAAAAAATCCAGCAGCAGGCGCCAGCAACGGCGGAGAATTACCGGCAGCAGTTGCACGAGCGGATAAAAAATGCCGGCTTGGAAAGCATTGCGGCGAATGACGAACGGTTGATGAAAGAAATTGTTTTGTTCGCGGATCGTTCGGATATTTCGGAGGAATTGACGCGGCTGCAAAGTCATTTCAAGCAGTTTGAAGATTGCAGGAAATCGAAAGAGCCGGTGGGCCGCACGCTGGATTTTTTGGCACAGGAAATGAACCGCGAGATCAACACCATCGGCTCGAAGGCGAACGACGCAATCATTTCGCGCGAGGTTGTGATATTGAAAACCGAGCTGGAACGGTTTCGCGAACAGGTGCAAAACGTGGAATGAAAAACGAAAGTCCAAAGTTCAAAGTCCAAAGTCCAAAGTCGGCGCAAAAATCCGCGCCGCTTTTGATTTTGATCTCCGCGCCGTCGGGCGGCGGCAAGACGACGTTGTGCAATCAATTGCTCAAGGCGCGCCCGGACATGACGCGCGCGATCACCTGCACGACGCGCGCGCCGCGTCCGGGCGAAAAGGACGGCGTGGATTATCATTTTTTTGACGCGTCGGAATTTTTGAAGCGGCTGCACGCGGGAAATTTCCTGGAGCACGCGACGGTTTATGGCAACAGCTACGGCATTTTGAAATCCGAACTGCTCAGCAAATTGCGCGAGGGCAAGGATGTTTTGCTCAACGTGGATGTTCAAGGCGCGGCGACAATCCGCGAACAGGCGGAGAGCGAGCCGGAATTGAAACGCGCGCTGGTCACGGTTTTTTTGACAACGCCGACGATGAAAGTGCTGGAAGAGCGTTTGCAAAAACGTGGCGCGGACGCAGCCGCAGTGATCCACAAGCGTCTTGCAGTCTCGCGGCAGGAAATCGCACAGTGGAAAAATTTTGACTATCTTTTGGTCAGCAGCACCAAGCAGGAGGATTTGCGGCGGACGCTGGCGATCATCGAGGCGGAAAAAATGCGTTCGGCGCGTTCGCAACCGCCGCAGTTTTGAGCTAGAATCCTGACATGAGCGTTTCAAAAAAAATCGTTCTCGGCGTCACCGGCTCCATCGCCGCGCACAAGGCGGCGGACTTGGCGTCGTTGCTCACGAAGGCGAAGTGCGACGTGCGCGTAGTGATGACGGCGGACGCGCAGCATTTCATCACGCCGCTGCCGTTCAAGACGCTCACGCGTAATCCGGTTGTCACAAATCTTTACGACGAGGAAGAAGGTTGGCAGCCGACGCATATTCGTCTCGCGGACGAGGCAGATTTATTTTTGATCGCGCCCGCGACGGCGAACGTGATTGCAAAACTGGCCAATGGTTTTGCCGATGACGCGCTGACGTGCATCGCGCTGGCGCTGAATCCGAAGGCAAAAATTTTGATCGCGCCGGCGATGAACGGAAAAATGTGGCTGCACGCGGCGACGCAGGCGAATGTAAAAATTTTGAAATCGCGCGGCGCGGAATTCATCGGGCCGGACGAGGGAATGTTGTCGTGCGGCTACGAAGGCATCGGACGTCTGTGGCCTGTGGAAAAAATTGCGGAGCGCGCGCTGGTTCAATTAAAAATGTAAAATGGACAGCAAGCCCCAGGGCGTTTTTAATTTTTAATTTTGAATTCACATGAAACCAAGCCATGCCCAGTGGCTGAAACGGCTGTCCGCACTGTTTGAAATCCCGGCGCCCGACCCGCCGTTCTTATTGCGCCGCATCGTGATGATGGAGCGCAACATCATGCTGCCGGTCAAGGCGGTCTTCATCGGGATGATTTTGCATTCATTCGGCGCCCCGTGGTTTGGCCTAGCTTTCAACGCGCTGGACGTGACGGTTGAAACCGTGCAATACCTTTTCTGGCCTTACATTCTGGCCAGCGCGGTTCTGGCCGCATTTTTGCTGTGGGCGGAAAAATTGCCGCTGGCGGTCGTGCAATGGACGGTGGTCACTAGCAGTCTGGTGGACGGACTTTTCATCGCGGCGTTGGCGCTGTTGAGCGGCGGACTGGACAGCGTTTTATTCTGGCTGTTCGTCGCGTTGATTCTCCGCAACGCGGTCAGCGTGCCGCCGGGCGGTTTGCAATTGATCCTTAATTTTGCCATCAGCCTTTGTTATGTGCTGGTGGGCGTGGTGGACATTGCCATCTCCCAGAACTTGAATGATTTCACGCAACGGGCGCTGGATTTGACGCCGCGCGAGGATTTGGGGCAGCCCTTTGTGCTGCGGCTGGCAGTGCTGTTATTGACGACGATTTGCTGCTCCGGATTGGAGTTGCTGCTGGAACGCGAGCGCCTCGCCGCCGAGGAAGCGGGTGAATTTGCCGCGCGCGAGGGACAGTTGCGTTCCGCCGGACGGCTCGCGGCCGAGTTCGCGCATCAAATAAAAAACCCGCTCGCCATCATCAACAACACCGCGTTCTCGCTGCAACGCTCCCTCCGTGGCGGCAAAGTGGAAGCCGCGCAGCAAATTGAAATCATCCAGGAAGAAGTCGCGCGCGCCGACAAGGTCATCACCCAAATCATGGGCTACGCGCAGTTGAGCGAAGGCCGCGTGGAAAAACTGAACGTCATTGATGAACTTGAAAGCGCCATCGCGCAGGTTTTTCCGCCCGCGCTGCCGGACAAGATAAAAATCCACCGCGACTTTGGCCGCAGTTTTCCGCCGCTGTTCATGCAGCGCGGCCACCTGTCGGAAATTTTTGTCAACCTGCTGCAAAACGCCCGCGAGGCGCTCGGCAAAAAGGGAAATGTTCTGGTCACCGCCAAATTGGATCACGATCATTCAGTGGAAATTTCCATCTGTGACGACGGGCCGGGCATCTCGCCGGACAAACTCGCGCGCATTTTCGAGGCTTACTATACAACCAGGGAAAAAGGAACGGGACTGGGCCTCGCGATCGTGAAGCATAATGTCGAGCTTTACGGCGGCAGGGTGTGCGTCGAATCCAGGCTTGGACAAGGCGCGGAATTCATTTTAACTTTCCCCGTGAAGACATTGCCGCAACCACTGCAAACATGAGCGCGCCTTTGCCACCCGTCCTCGTCGTGGACGACGAGAAAAATATGCGCCTGTCGCTTCAGACCGTGCTGAAGGATGAAGGCTACACCGTGCGCACCGTCGAATCCGCCGAGGCGGCGCTGGAAGTTTTGGCGTGCGAGGAATTTTTCATGGTCATCACCGACGCGCGGCTTGGCGGCATGAGCGGCTATGAATTGCTCAACAAAATCCGCGCGCAATGGCCTGATCTGCCCGCGCTCATGCTCACGGCCTACGCCACGCCAAAACTTGCGGTGGAGGCAATCAAGGCAGGAGCGATTGATTATCTCGCCAAGCCGTTTGCGCCGGAGGAATTGCTCCACGCCGTCGCGCGCTGCGCCGAGCGGCACAAACTTCTTCGGGAAAATGCCGCGCTCCGCTCGCGCGCCGGCGAAATCATCGGCCTCGACCAGATCGTCGGTGAATCCGAAAAAATCCGTGAGTTGCGGAAATTGATCCAGACCGTCGCGCCGACGGACGCGCGCGTTTTGATCCTCGGCGAAAGCGGCACGGGAAAAGAACTGGTCGCCGGCGCGCTGCACGGCTTGAGCCAGCGGCGCGACGCGCATTATGTCCGCATCAACTGCGCCGCGATTCCCGAAACGCTTTTGGAAAGCGAATTGTTCGGCCACGAAAAAGGCGCGTTCACCGGCGCGTTGAAGCAAAAATTGGGCCGCGTCGAGGAAGCCGACGGCGGCACGATTTTTCTCGACGAGATCGCCGACATGAGCAAGCCGCTCCAGGCCAAGCTGCTGCGTTTTCTCGAAGACGGCAGCTTCACGCGCGTCGGCGGCACGGAGGAACTGCGCGTCAACGTCCGCCTCGTCGCCGCGACCAACCGCGACATCACGCAAGCCATCGCCGGCGGGGATTTTCGCGAAGATTTGTTTCACCGGCTCAACGTCGTGCAATTCCACCTGCCGCCGCTGCGCGAACGGGACGAAGACGTTCTGCTGCTCGCGGAACATTTTTTGAAATCATTCCGCGCCACGATGAACAAAAACGCTGACCGGCTCGCGCCCGCCGCGCGGCAAAAACTGCTCGCGCACCGCTGGCCCGGCAACGTCCGCGAATTGCGAAACGTCATCGAGCGCGCGCTGATTTTGGAGACAGCCCGCGAAATCCAGCCGTCCAGCCTGCCCGATTTTCAGGCCGGGGCGCGCTTGCAGAAATCCGCGACGACCCCGCCCGCGCCCGGCGAATCGCTTGACGACGCGCTGGCGCGAATGGAACGCGAACTGATCGCCGGCGTGCTGGAACAAAATGATTTTAACCTGACACGCGCCGCCGAATGGCTTAAACTCTCCCGCCATTCGCTCCGTTACCGGATGCAACGGTTAAACATGGACTTGAGTCCCGGAGACGGTGCGACAACCAGAACGCCTGCTGTTATCGGTGGGCAAGTGTGAAACCCGATTGATCTCATGAACAACAACGTATCGCCATTTGTGAGCCTGCCTTCGGCGGGATGGGAAGATTTTTTGATCGTGATGGGCGCCATTGTGCTGGTTGCGCTGATGGCGTTCATCTGGATCGCATTCTCCCCCAAAAAACGGACGCACTTGCACAGGCATCATCGTCGTCATCACGGGAAATCTCGGAAAAAACGCCGCCGCGAGCGCCGGAAGCTCAATCCGACGCTCGCCGAAACCGGCGGGCTGCCGCCGATCCGCCAGGAAGAAAAATTTCTGCCCGGCCAGACACCGGCGCCACCGCCGCCGCCGTGATGCAACACAGCCGCGCCATCACAAAAAAAAGCGCGTCCAACCTCGCGCTCGCCTTCATTTTGCTGCCGCGCGAAAAACGCGACGCCATGTCCGCGCTCTACGCCTTTTGCCGCGAAGTGGACGATGTCGCCGACGACGAAACTGTTCCCGCCGAAAAACGCCGCGCACAACTTTCCGGATGGCGTGCCGACGTGAAACGCGCCTGCGAAAGCCAAACGCCACAATTTCCGGTGAACCAAGAATTGCAACCCATCATTCAGAAATTTTCGCTGCCGTTTGAATTGTTCGACGAACTCATCAAAGGCTGCGAAATGGATTTGGACACGAAACGCTACGAAAATTTCGAGCAATTGGAATTATATTGCCACCGCGTCGCATCCGTCGTCGGACTTTTGAGCATCGAGATTTTCGGCTACAAAAATTCCGCCGCGCGCGACTACGCAATTTATCTCGGCAAAGCATTGCAACTCACCAACATTTTGCGCGACGTAAAAACCGACGCCGCGCACGGACGCATTTATCTGCCACTCGATGAACTGAAAAAATCCGGCGTCCGCGAACAGGAGATTTTCAATTCCATTTATTCC
This sequence comes from Verrucomicrobiia bacterium, assembly GCA_036490295.1. Classification (GTDB taxonomy): domain Bacteria; phylum Verrucomicrobiota; class Verrucomicrobiia; order Limisphaerales; family UBA11358; genus UBA11358. The sequence goes on from DASXED010000058.1 coordinate 20,121, forward strand.
GAAAATTATTTTGCGCTCGCGCAAAGCGTTGCCGGACGCGCCAAAAAATTTTATTCGCTCGCGCAAAAAACCTTGCCGCCCGAAGACCGCAATTCAATGGTCGCCGCCGAATTGATGGGTTCGGTCTATTGGCAGTTGCTGCAAAAACTGGAACGGCAACAATTCAATGTCTTTGTTTCGCAGCCGATTCGGATTACTCGCCCCAAAAAATTGCTTTTGATTTTGCGCGCATGGCTGCGTTTTATCTCCGGCTCAAAAACGGCAAATTATGGAACGCCTTGATTCCGTCCGCCGTCTCATAGTCAACGCGGATGATTTTGGACGCTCGCCTTCAATCAACGCCGCCGTCATCCGCGCGCACCACGAAGGCATTTTGACCAGCGCGAGCCTGATGGTGAATGAAAATGCCTTTGACGAAGCCGTTGAACTCGCAAAACAAAATCCAAATCTTGGCGTGGGTTTGCACCTCACGCTTCTGGTCGGCCATTCCGCGTTGCCGCCGGAAAAAATTCCCGGACTCGTCAACGCGCGCGGCGAATTTGGAAACAATCCTTTCACTGTCGGCATGAAATATTTTTGCAAGCGTGATTTGCACGAACAACTCCGCGCCGAAATTCATGCGCAATTTGAAAAATTTCGTTCAACCGGTCTGCCGCTCGACCACGTCAACGGTCATCTGCATTTCCATTTGCATCCGACTGTTTTCAAAATCCTCATGGAAAATGCGGATAAATTTCAAATCCGCCATCTGCGTTTGACGCGCGATTGCCTGGCGCGCAGCCGTCGCATGACGCGCGGCCATTTTTTTACGCGACTCACTCATGCAACGATTTTTGAAATGCTTTCCCGCCGCGCGCGGAAAACTTTAGACGACAAAAAAATCAGCCACGCGCAAATCAGTTTTGGCCTTTTGCAGGATTCTCGCGTGGATGAAGATTACATTTTGAAGTTGCTGCCAGAATTGCCGCCGGGCGATTCTGAGCTTTTCTCGCATCCGTCGCTCGATAAATTCAAAAATGAGTTTGACGCGCTCATCAGCCCGCGCGTCATTGAGAAAATAAAAAGGCTCGGCATCCGGCTCATTCGCCATCAAGATTTGTGATATGCTCAAAATTTTAATCATCCTGTTCATCGGCCTCGTTTTTGAATCCACCGGCATCGTGCTGCTGAAAAAGGGCATGACCACCGTCGGCGAAGTGAAAATGACCAGCGCGCGCGAAATTTTTCGCGTGGTCAAAACCAGTGTCACCAACGTGAAGATTCTTGGCGGCGTTTTTTTTGAGGCGCTGTTTTTTGTCTGCCTGTTGATCATGATGGCCAAAAGCGACATCAGTTTCATCTGGCCGCTGACCGGATTGAGTTTTGTTTTTTCCACCTTCGCCGCGATCTGGTTTTTGGGCGAAACCGTTTCCGCGATGCGTTGGGCCGGCGTGCTGATGATCGTCGTCGGCTCCGTCGTCATCGGTTACAGCGAGCAATCGAAGGAAAAATCCGCCGCGCCATCGGAAACAAAATCTACGGTGCAATAATTTTTGCCAAAACATTAGCCAATTGTTGCGCGGCAAATTGCGTTTGCTTCTGCAATTTCATCAATGCCGGAATTTTCCCCGGCGATTTGGCAATCGCCAAGGCCAGTTTTCCATAATCCAAATTTCTATCCGGCTTGGCAAACGCGTTGAAATCCAGCGGCAAATCTTCGTTGGCCGTGTCGGAAATCACGCGAATGGTCGCGCACGGAATTTTTTGTTCGCGACAAATTTCTTGGATCGCCGCCGATTCCATTTCAACGGCGTCCGCGCCGGTTTGCTCGCGCAATTTTTTCTTTTCGATGATGGTGATTGCAATTCGGTCGGCGCAGAAAATTTTTGCGGGCTTGGCGCCAGCGGCAATTAATTTTTCGTAGGAGACGACGTAAGGAGGCTCTAAATTATTTTTAATTTGAGTCTCGTCACCTCGACTCCTACTTATTTCAAAAACCACTTCGCCAACTTTCAAATCTGGATTCAGTCCGCCGGCGAAACCGCAGGTCAGCACTAAATCTGGTTCGTAGGAGATGACGTGAGGAGTCTCTAACTTTTCTTTAATTTGAGTCTCGTTACCTCGACTCCTACAGGAATTCAAAAATTCGCGCAGAGATTTTTCGGCGTTCTGGCGGCCGATGCCGGTGAGCAAAATTGTGATGACGGTTTTGCCCGCCGCGATTTTCCGAAACGGCGCGGCTTCTTCTTTCAGGGCGAAGCAAATGAGTGTGGACATAATTTTTAATCAACGTTTAATTTATTTTTCGATTCTTTTTCAAGGCGCATTAACCGTCCTTCAAAACCAGATTTAGTTCCATCGCGAAGTCCGCGATTGATGGCTTCAATGCAAATGGCCTTGGCTAATTCGTATTTTCCAACTCGACGAAAAAACAAACTTGCCTCTCGAGCGATGCTTCCACTTTCTGGAAACAATTTCATTCCTTTTTCATAAATTCTCCTCGTCTGTTCGACTAAAATTTCGCCCTTGAGACCGCATCTAACCGAAAACCAATGCCCAAAATTTGTGAAGAATTGTGGCAATGGACGAAAGCGGCAAAAGAACCTAATTCCGAATTCTGACACAGGAAATTGAGCGAAAATTAAATCAGGATACCAGCAAGTCCACTGAACAGGCATCGCTCGAAACTGCTTAAACTGTTCGCGCAATTCAGCGCGGGACGTAACGTAAATAGCTGCCGAACTGTAATCTTTT
>DASXED010000060.1:0-8656 GCA_036490295.1 Verrucomicrobiia bacterium
GTCATTGACCGTTTGCTCGAAAAAGCCGATACGATTTTGATTGGCGGTGCAATGGCTTACACTTTCAAACTGGCGCATGGTGTGAAGACCGGAAAATCATTGATTGAACCGGATCACAAAGGCACGGCGCTCGCGGCGGAAGAAAAGGCGAAGAAGCTGAAAGTAAATTTCCAATTGCCAACGGATACGATCATCGCGACGCCGGTGGACACTGGCAAGCTGAACAAAAAGGGCAAGCCGGTTTTTGATTTGACGAATGTTCGCACGATTAGCGGCGATATTCCCGACGACGCGGAAGGTTTCAGCATCGGCGAAGAGACGGCAAAGAATTACGCTAAAATCATTTCCAGCGCGAAAACGATTTTGTGGAACGGCCCGATGGGAATGTTTGAGGATGTGCGTTTTGCTGCCGGCACGAATGCCGTGGCGCAAGCTGTTGTTGACGCAACGCAGAAGAACGGCGCAAAAAGCATCATCGGCGGCGGCGACAGCGTGAAGGTGCTGAACAAGGCCGGCCTCGGCGACAAGGTGACATTTATGAGCACCGGCGGCGGCGCGAGCTTGGAATTTTTGGAAGGCGCGGTTTTGCCGGGCGTTGCGGCGTTGAGCGAAAAGTAACCACTAATAGACACGAATAAACACGAATGATTGAAAATTTGTGAATACGGTTTTGATTCGTGTTCATTGGCGTTAATTCGTGGTTGAAATTTTTTTGAAAATGAACAAAGAACGTAAATTGATTATTGCGGGTAATTGGAAGATGAACAAAACCGTCGCCGAGGCGCTGGATTTGATCGGCGACCTCAAACTCGAACTGGCGAAAGTGAAGGAAGTGGAAATTGTGGTCTGTCCGCCGTTCACCGCGCTGGCGTCGGTCTCGAAGGAAATCCTTGAGACAAAAAACATCCGGCTCGGCGCGCAGAACATGAGCGAGAATAATTTCGGCGCGTTCACCGGCGAGATTTGCGCGGGGATGTTGAAGGAATTTTCCGTTCGCTACGTCATCCTCGGCCACAGCGAACGCCGCCAGTATCAAAAGGAATCCGACGCGCTTATTGCGAAAAAAGCGGCGGCGGCGCACGCGGCGAGTTTGAAGCCGATTGTCTGCGTCGGCGAAACTCTGGCGGAACGCGAAGGCGGCCAGATGGAAAAAGTTTTGGAAACGCAAGTGCGCGGCAGTCTCGCCGGTTTAACAAAAGATCAAATGACCGAGACGGTCATTGCTTACGAGCCGGTCTGGGCGATTGGCACGGGTAAAACGGCGACGACGCAGCAGGTGCAGGACGCACACGCATTCATTCGCAATTTACTCGTAAAACTTTTTGATAAAGCAGTGGCAAAAAAAATCCGCATTCAATACGGCGGTAGCGTCAAGCCCGCAAATGCCAAGGAACTGATGAGCCAGCCGGACGTGGACGGCGCGCTCGTCGGCGGCGCGTCGCTTGAGGCAAGAAGTTTTACTGACATCATCAAAAATTCGATATAGGATTGCGTATGAGTTTTCTCGTTGGAATTTTAACTGTGGCGATGGTTTTCAACTGCGCGGTGCTGATACTGCTCATTTTGATCCAACTGCCGAAGAAGGACGCGGGTGCTGGACTGGCGTTTGGCGGCGGCGCGGCGGACGCGCTGTTCGGCGCGGGTTCGGGCAACGCGCTGACGAAAATCACCAAATGGGCGGCGGGAATTTTCTTCGGGCTGGCGTTGCTGCTCGGCTATATGCAGGACAATTTGCATCGCGGCGCGAACGCATCAGCCTTTGAAAAAGCCGTCCAGGAAAAGCAGATGCAAACGCCAATCGCGCCGCAGCCCGGCGTGCCGCCAACTTCGCAACCGGCGGCTTCGCCTTCAACAAACAATTTGCTGACTTTTCCGGTTCCCGCGACCACAAGCACCAACGCGCCGCAAAAATAAAATGAAGAATGCAGAATGAAGAATGCAGAAGCAAAAAAAGCCGGCTGAATTTTCTTTTCATTCTGTTTGACGTTTTTCGTCCAATTTTTTGGAAATCGTTCGGCGCGGTTTTTCTTTCTTCACTTTTCATTTTTTATTCTGCATTCATCTGCGGCTGTGTCCGGCGCGAGCCGCCCGCCGACATCACCATCATCAATCAGGCTGAACCCGAAACGCTCGATCCGGCGCTCCTGACCGGCATTCCCGAAATGAGGATTGCGATCGGCCTGTTTGAAGGCTTGGCGCGGCTCGATCCAAAAACGGCGCAGCCCATTCCCGGCCTGGCCGAACGCTGGGAGATTTCGCCCGACGGAAAAATTTACACGTTTCATCTCCGCACAAATCTTGTCTGGTCAACCGGCGAGCCAATCCGCGCCGACGACGTTATTTATTCCTGGATTCGCACGTTGAGTCCGGCGACGGCGAGCGATTACGCCGGACAACTTTTTTATTTGAAGAACGCGGAGGACTTCAACGCCGGAAAAATCAAGGACGCTTCGCTCGTCGGAATTCACGCGCCCGACAAATTTACCGTGCGCGTCGAATTAAATGCTCCGACGCCATTTTTTCTCGACATCTGCGCGATGCCGTTGACTTACGTCGTGCCGCGACAGACGATTGAAAATTTTGGCGACCGCTGGCTCATGGCGAAACCGTTGCCAAGCAGCGGGCCATACGAACTCGTTTATTGGAAGCTCAACGACAAAGTTCGCCTGAAAAAAAATCCGCGCTATTGGGATGCCGCGAACACGCAATCGGACATCATTGACATTTTGCCCATCGGCTCGCCAAGCACGGCATTCGACCTTTACGAGCAAGGCGCGGTGGACATCATTTGGGACAAGGAAGTCGTGCCGGCGGAACTGCTCGACGTGCTGTGGAAGCGCCCCGACGTGCATCCGTTCAATTATCTCGCCACGTATTGGGTCAGCTTCAACGTCACGCGCAAACCATTCGACGACCCGCGCGTCCGCAAGGCGCTCGCGCTGGCCGTTGACCGTGAGCGCATCGTGAAAAAAATCACGCGCGGCGGCGAACGTCCGATTTCGCACCTCGTGCCCGACGGCACGGCCAATTACACGTCGCCGGACGGACTTGATTACAATCCCGCGCTGGCAAAAAAATTATTGGCCGAGGCCGGTTATCCCGGCGGCAAAAATTTTCCGCGCTTCGAATATATTTTCAATGCGCCCGCCGGCGGCGACAAAGTCCACGAAGACATCGCGGTTGAACTGCAGCAAATGTGGCATGACACGCTCGGCATCAACATGGATTTGCGGCAGGTTGAATGGAAAGTGTGGCTGAGTTCCACCGCGCATCTGGATTACGACATTGGCCGCGGCGACTGGATTGGCGATTACGACGACGCGAACACTTTTCTGGACCTGTTCCAAGGCAACAGCGGCAACAACCGCACCGGCTGGAAAAACGCCCGCTATGACGCGCTCGTGAACGAAGCCAATCAACAAACGGATTTGAAGAAGCGCGAAAAACTTTTCCAGCAGGCCGAGACGATTTTGGTGCGCGACGAATTGCCGGTCATTCCGCTTTATATTTACGCAGGCATCAATTATTACCACACCAACATCCAGGGCATTTACCAGAACATCTTGGACGACCATCCGTTGAATTGCATAAAAAAAATCCAGGCAAGGCAGGATTTTTCCCGCAATTAAAAGCAGCCGGACACTTTTACTGACTGACGATTTCATTTTTAAATCTTTCACGGAAAATTGACAGGAATTATTTGAAAAAATCCGGGATTATCTAGTTGACGGAAGCCTGTGGTAGGGAGACAACGCTGCGTTGTTGATCAAGCGCTTTCCACAATCCAACGCTCGCCAAACGCGGCGCGGATTGTTATTTTCCGCCCGACGATGAATTTTTCCGCCAACAAGCGCGTCGAGTATGTCCTCACGGAACTGGGGCAGATCGCCGTGCTGACGAAGGAAGTCCTGGCGTCGGCGCTGACGTTCAAGGTCGCGTGGCGTGATCTGCTTTACCAGATTTATTTCATCGGCGTGAAATCGCAGACCGTCGTGCTCGTCACCGGCGCGTTCACGGGAATGGTCCTGGGCGCGCAGACTTTTTTTCAATTTCACAAGGTCAAGATGGACACGGCCACGCTCGCGGTCGTGAGCGTCTCGATGTGCAGCGAACTTGGCCCGGTGCTGACGGCGTTGATGGTGGCCGGGCGCGTGGGCGCGGCCATCGCCGCCGAAATCGGCACGATGCGCGTGACGGAGCAGATTGACGCGCTGCGGACTTTGGCGACGCATCCGATTGATTACCTTGTCGTGCCGCGATTGATCGCGGCGCAAATCGCCCTGCCGTTGCTGACGGTGGAATCCGTCGTCGTCGGCATCGGCGCGGGCTATCTGGTTGGCGTCCACATTCTTGGCATCGAGCCGACTTACCTTTGGCTGAATATGCTGCACTTCACGCATGACGTGGATTTGGGGATGGGACTGGTCAAGGCGTTTATTTACGGCGGCATCATTGCGCTCATCGGATGCTACAAGGGGCTGACGTGCGGACTCGGCGCGGAAGGTGTCGGGCGCGCGACGACGGAAGCGGTCGTTTATTCCTCCATCACCATTTTGATCACGAACTTTTTCCTCACGCTGTTCATGGGCAAACTCGTGGGGCAATTATGATCGTTAGAGGCCTCTGCAAAAGGGGCGTGGCGGCTTTCGGCAGAAAGCCGCATTCTTCAATTTCCGAGGTTTTGCGACGCTCTGCCGAGACGCCGCTACGGTTGATGGATGGTTTTGCAGAGGTCTCGTTAATAATTGCAGCCCGTCCTTTTAGTGGTGCCGTCCCGGTTTACCGGGGACGGGTGAATTTTTGCGGCAGGAATTGAACGGTTTTCGAGCCGCGATTTCAGAATCCAGGCAATTGTCCGCTTCCGTTCGCTTGCCATTTATTGTCGGTGGCTTGCGCCGGACATTTTATTTACCGGCGGCCTGCGGCATGGCACATTGTCGCCGTGGCCAAACCTGCCAAACGGCAAGTCGAAAACAGCGGCGTTGCGGAAATGACCGGCGCGCCCGCGTTCACCGAACGCCCGCTGTGGCGCGCGGTCGGCGACGGCTGGCGGCATTTGCACGGCAGCGTGCGCGACGCGGGCGTGAGCTTCGAGTGGCATGACTTCAAAACTTCCGGCGGCGAATTCGACTGGGGAAAAACTTTTCATCCCGGCAGCGTCGAGGTTTGCCTGAACCTGGAGGGCAGGGGAAAAGTCGGGCTGAACAAAAATGAAATGGCCTTCGCGCCGCTGACCGCCGGGTTTTACCGGCGCGGCGAACAGCCGCTGCGCGCGACGCGCGAGGCGAACCAGCGGCATCAATTTCTCACCGTCGAAATGTCGTTTGATTTTTTGCGGCGGCACTTGAACGAATTTGTCACGTCGCTGCATCCGCTCGTGCGCGAAATCGTCTCCGGGCAGTCTGAAAAATCCGCCGTCGCGCCGCCGACGCGGTTGACGAGCCGGCAGCAGCAGTTGCTCGCCAGCCTGCGCGAAGCGCCGGTGCTCGCGCTGGCGCAGACGATTTGGTATCAGGCCAAGGCGCTCGAAGTTGCGGCGGAATTGTTCTTCGTCGCGCCCGGGGAAAAGGAGTTGTTTTGCCAGCGGCAGCAGCGGCTCTCCGCCGAGCGCGTGGAAAAAGTCATCGCGCTGCTGCGCGAAAAACTGGCCGCGCCGCCGTCCCTCGAAGAAATTGGCCGCGCCGTCGGTTGCAGCCCCTTTCATTTGAGCCGGACATTTTCGACGGCGACAGGCAGGACGATTCCGCAATACATCCGCCAGTTGCGAATGGAGCGCGCGGCGGAATTGCTCAAGTCGGGAAAATTCAACGTCACCGAAGCCGCGCTGGAAGTGGGTTATTCGAGCTTGAGCCATTTCAGCCAGGCGTTCCACGAAACCTTCGGCTGCTGCCCCGGACTTTATCCGCTGAAAACGCCGACACAACTCAACCGGTAGCGGCTTGCGCCGGTTTTGTGGACCACCAAAGCGTGAGGCGGAAGACACGCCGTGAACAATGAACCTGAACTCAAAGTCCTGGACGACGATTACGAATGTTCCGACAATCCTGAATGCTCAAGGCCATTCGGAAGGCGCTGGAAACGCGTTGGAGCAAAACTTCACGGATGCGACAGCCGGAAGAATAAATTTCCCGCGCCCGGAATAATCGTCACGCTCATGCTCGCGTTATTGCTGCTCACCAAGCCGCTGAATGTTGTCCAATTTGCCGTGGCGAGATTGGTATTCTGCTGCAAAACATATCCTGTGGACGGCCACGGCCATGAAATGACAAAATGTTGGACGGTATTCGTCACCACTGTCGGCGTGTTTGTCCAAACCGTCAGCGTGTCATCGCCAAAATTCGCGCAGATTAAATCCATCCCGCCATCGCCGTTCACATCGGCGGCCACGACTGAATCAGGTAAATTGCCCGTGTTCAATGTGGCCGCCAGCACAAAACCGCCGCTGCCGTTGTTCGTCAATACCGTCAGCGTGTTGTCATTCGTGTTGGCGCAGATCAAATCCACCCAGCCATCGTTGTTGACATCCGCCGCCACAACCGAGACAGGCTTGTTGCCTACGGTGTAGATGGCGTTTGTTCCAAAAACCCCGGCCCCGTTGTTGGTGAACACAGTCAGCGTGTTGGTCAGGCTGTTGGCGCCAATCAAATCCACCTTGCCATCATTGTTGACATCCGCCGCCACCACCGAATAGTTCCCGTTTACACCAGCAACGTCCTCCGACTTGAATAGGAAAGCGGTGCCGATTCCCCTGTTGGTCATTATTGTCAAAATGCCGCTATGGTTATCACTGATCAAATCCATCTTGCCATCGCCATTGACATCTGCGACGGCGACTGATTCGGTAAGACCAAATCCAGTTGTCTGGATTGAAAGATCATAATCACCAAAACCGCCGGTGCCGTTATTGGTCAATACTGACAGTGAACCTGTGGGCGCTGACATAGTCGGCCACGCTTCCACTCACGCCCTTGGAAGTTACCCCGGTGCCGAGATTGCCGAATGAGGTGTCCAAAGAGCCGTTGGTATTCAAACGAGCAACCGTGAATCCTCCGTCAACGCCATTATTATCAATGTCATCAAGTTGACCGCCGACAATGATCTTGCCGCTGGATTGCAGCGCGATGCCGTAAGCCACGCAGTCGCGGTTGCCATAACCGATATTCATCAAACCGTTCGTTCCGAAAGTCGTGTCGAGCAAGCCGTTCGTGAGATAACGGGCGACCGCGAAATTTTCAGTGTTAAAATTGGTAACGGAAAAATTCTCCACTCCCGCAACCAAAATTTTTCCATCGGGTTGAAGTATCACTGCATTCGCGGAATCAAAAAGACGCGCAAAATCGGTCGAGGCTTTGCCGCCCGTGCCAAATGTGGAGTCAAGCGAACCATCGGCATTCAAGCGGGCAACTCCGAAATCGGCGCTGCCGACGTTGGTGGATATGATGTTGTCAGCTTGACCTGCAACAATAATTTTTCCATCTGGCTGAACCGCGAGCGCTCTGGCCACATTAAAACCGTTCGTATTGCCAAAGCCGATCTCCGTCGAACTATTCGTGCCAAAAGTGGTGTCGAGATCGCCATTTGTTTCATAGCGGGCAACCAAGAAGTCTGCGCCATTATTTCCCGGCAATGTGGTGCTTCCCGCCACAATGAATTTGCCATTGGGCAAAAGTGCCACTGCATTAGCCACGTCGCTGGGACTAAAACCTGTGGTCACTTTGCCGCTGGCACCGAATGAAGAGTCTGGCGTGCCATCAGGATTGAGACGGAGAATGGCGACCAAACTGTCCGCAGTTCCCACAATGAGAACTTTCCCATCCGGCTGAACCGCGACGGCATTGGCAGATTCAATCGAGGTTGTGGAAGTTCCCGGAGCAGTAATGATTGAGAAGCCATTCTGCCCAAAAGTCGTGTCCAAGTCGCCCGGCTTCGCTTGCAACGGTTGGGCCAGAGCCAGTGACAGAATTCCCGCAAAGAAAATGGAATTCTTGAACAAAATTTTTGCCGCAGTCGTTTTCATTCAGGGGTGTTGGAAAACAGTGCCGACATTCATTGCTGATTTTGCCTGCCGCCATTAGCTCCCTGCGTGCTAGTTTGCGATGAATTTGGCGGATAAACAATTTGACGATTCAAGTTGGCCACAAAATCCCGCTTGCCATTGAGGAGATTGAAGTCCACGATTTGTCCGGTCATAAGCGGACCAAAAGTGAACGTAACTTCTTGGGGACTGTTGGTGGCTTGTAATAGATAGATTCCATTGGTGCGCGTGGCAAGCACTCCATCCACTGGATAATTAGTGATTACTATCGGATTCTCAACGTCGAGAAAATAATTCTGGTTGGTTGCTTCCGACAGACTTGCACTGAACACAACAGCAAGCTGATTGGAAGCGGCACCGGCGACCAAACTTCCATACGTTTGAACAATTTTCCACGGAACTGTTTGTTGGTCGCTCTTTTTATTAAGAATGGCAAAATTGGTGTATCCCGTCGTGGTAAAATTATCTTCATTCGTCTGACTGTAAATAAGATCAATCTCCTGCGGCTTCCAGTGGTTTGTTATGTCATCGGACAACTGAATTTCCGAGAAAGATGAAAACTGGACATTTAAGGCCGTTCCATCGCCTGTCGTTGTAACTTGGCGCGAGTAAAGCACCATA
>DASXED010000140.1:0-6828 GCA_036490295.1 Verrucomicrobiia bacterium
CGCGGCAAACGCCTTGGCCGTCAGTTGCGCCGCGATCTGCCGCGATTTTTCCAGCCCGACAATCGCCGGGTAGGTCGCCTTTTGCACGGCCACGTCCTTGCCCGCCGTCTTGCCGAGCTGCTCGCTGGTCTGCGTCACGTCGAGGATGTCGTCAATCACCTGGAACGCGAGGCCGACGTGATAGCCGAAATCCGTGAGCGCGCGGAGTTGCGCGGGCGGGCAGTTCGCGCTCATGCCGCCGAGCCGCACGGAACAACACAGCAGCGCGGAGGTCTTGCGCTCGTGGATGAATTTCAATTCGGCGATGGAAAGTTTTTTGCCTTCGCCTTCCAGATCCGCGACCTGCCCGGCGACGAGTTGCAAGGAGCCGGAGGCTTTCGCGATTTCCAGAATAATTTTGTCGTGCGGATAGCGCGGAAATTTTTTGCATTGTGCGGCAATCTCAAACGCCTGCGTCAGCAGCGCGTCGCCCGCGAGCACGGCGATGCCTTCGCCGAAAACCTTGTGGTTCGTCGGTTTGCCGCGGCGGAAATCGTCGTTGTCCATTGCGGGCAGATCGTCGTGGATGAGCGAATAAGTATGAATGCACTCGACCGCGCACGCGAGCGGTAACGCGTCTTTTTCCGAGCCGCCGCAAGCTGCCGCCGCTGCGAGCAAAACTGCGGGACGCATTCTTTTTCCACCGGCGAAAAGAGAATAGCGCATCGCCTTGTGGATCGTGGCGGGTTTGGTTTTTTCGCTGGGCAGAAATTTGTCGAGCGCACGGTTGACGGTTTCGGTGCGCGTGGCGAGAAATTGGTTCAGGTCGAACGATGATTTTTTTGCGGCCATAAAAATTGTCCGAAGAAAATGCCGGAAAGGTGGACAAGTTTGAAGGGAATTTTTGTTATTGCCTTCGAGCGCGCAACATTTAAGCTAGGCGACTTGATTTGGTTTGAAAAACATGAACGCTGAACTTTGCAAAAAAGCCGCTGAAAAAGTTGGCAACCCGAATGTCCTCGTGAACATCGTGTCGCGCCGTGTGCGCCAGTTGAATTCCGGCGCCGGCGGCTTGAGCCGTCCGCTCATCGCGAACGTCGGCAACATGGGTGCGGCGGACATCGCGCTGACCGAAATCCTCGAGGAAAAAATCGGCTGGGATATGCCGGAGATCGTCGCCTTGACGCGCCCGCAGGCCAAGAAACGCAAGAAGCGGTGAAATTGCAAATGATGAAGGCAGAATGAAGAATGAAGAAATGATTCATCCTGCCGTGTAGCTGGTTTCTTGGATTTTGCCGCTTCATTCATTGATTTGAATGAAGCATTTTTGTTTCTACATTCTACATTCTTCATTCTACATTTGTTTTCAAATGTCCGACATCGTGACCAACCACAAAGCCCGGCGCGATTACCACATCCTCGAAACCTTCGAGGCCGGAATTGTTTTGCACGGCACGGAGGTCAAGTCGTTGCGCGCGGGCAAGGGACAGATAGCCGACGCGTTCGCGCGCGTCGAGAAGGACGAGGTCTGGCTGCACAACGCGCACATTGACGAATACTCCCACGGCAATCTCCAGAACCACGCGCCCAAGGCGCCGCGCAAACTGCTCCTGCACAAATCGGAGATCCGGAAATTGTTCGGGCTGATCGCCGTCAAGGGCAACGCGCTGATCCCGCTTTCGTTTTACTGGAAGAATGGAAAAGTGAAAGTCGCGCTCGGCGTCGGCAAGGGCAAACATGAATTCGACCGGCGCGACGACATCAAGAAACGCGATTCCGACCGCGAGTTGAAACGCGCGACGATGAAGTTTTCAAAGGGAAAATAAAAAACAATTACAAACGCCTGCGCAATTTGCTTGATAAACAGCTACGGCCAAAATAACGTCAAATCATGAAGTTAGATAAGCTGCAAAATATGCCGTCGAATCATTGTTAGGCATCGTTGCGTTTTATGAGTTCCGAAATCCAAGCCATCATTGATGATTTGAGGCGACACGTCCCCTCCAATCCGATTCACCGGGACGACGTTCACACTTTCCAGTCTTTTCACATCGCCAGACTTCATGCGCTTGTTGCAGAGCAGCAAGCGAAGTCGGCGAAAAAGCTGGAGCGTTTTACTTGGTTGTTGGTTTGCTTGACCGGAGCACTTATTTTTATTGGCGTTGTCCAGATTGTCCTGATGTTTTGTGGGCATTAGAGATTTGATCATCACATTTACACCATATCAAATATGAGCGACCAAGAACCACCCTTACTAAAGACTCAGACGACCGGACAGATTGAAGAGCCTATAAAAATTTCTCGCCGTTCCGGGTGGAGCGGATTTTTTATTTTTCTTGGAATTTTGGCGGTTTTAGCCACCGGAGTAAGCATTATCGCGTGTATTATGGATGTCCAATCAGATAGTTCTGAAGTTAGTTTCGATGTGACATTGATTATAGTTTTTATCGCCGTATCCATCCAGTCATTTTTCTTCGCTTTTCTCATAAATGTTCTTACCGACATACGATGGTTCTTGAAAGAGTTAACAGACAAACAAGGCAGGTAATTGATGATTCTATGACACCGCATGATAAATTAGCAGCCAGAGTCGCAGCGATTGAGTTTGTTCTCATACAGACTTTGATTCTTGTGACACGCGAAGTTAAGGATTACGAAAAGATTTTTTCGATTTTAAGGTCATCGTTTGATGAGCGGTCTGTTCGTTTGGGTGATGAGGCCGGCATGGAAGCTCTGGAGACAGTTGACAGGATTTTTTCTTGTGTAGAAGCGACCTTAAAATCTTCATCTGGGAACGCTTGAAGATGACTTCTGCTTGTGCAAAATAAAAAAGCGAGGCCAATTGACCTCGCTTTCGTTTGAAATTTAATTTCGCGTCACGCCTTCTTGGCTTCTTCTTTTTTCCAAGTGCGTCGCGGCGCCTTGGTGACGAGACCTTTTTTGATCGCGGCGGCGGAGACGCGGATGTAGCGGACTTCGCCGCTGGGCATGAGCGCCTTCACGCGCTGCAAGTTCACATGGAACTTGCGCTTGGTGATGGCGGTGATGTGCGTGCCGATGCCGCCGGATTTCTTCGACTTACCCGAGCGCCAGATGATGCTGCCCTTCATCGGGCGTTTGCCGGTCAATTCACAAATGCGTGCCATAAAATTCTTTCGTTAAGAGCCGCAAAGAATAGCAGTGAATCCGCGCGTGACAAGTCCTTTTTCTGGAAATTCTGCGTGCCTCGAACCGGAATCGCCCGTATCTTCACGGCTCAATTTTATGGCCACACTAAAACCATTTGCCGCGCTGCGACCGAAACCCGAACTCGCCGCGCAAATCTGCGAACTGCCTTACGACGTGATGTCGTCGGAAGAGGCGCGCGAAATTGCCAAAAATAATCCGTTGAGTTTTTTGCACGTCAGCAAGCCGGAAATTGATCTGCCGCCGGGCACGGACATTTATGCGCCGGAAGTTTATGCGAAAGGCAAAGAGAATTTTCATAAGCTCATTTCGCAAGGCGCGCTGAAACAGGACGACAAGCCGAGTTTTTATTTGTATCGGCAAATCATGGGCAAGCACGCGCAAACCGGCCTCGTCGCGGCGGCGAGTTGCGAGGAATATCTCGATGAAATCATCAAAAAACACGAACTCACGCGCCCGGACAAGGAAGACGACCGCGTGCGGCACATCGAAACTTTGAATTCGCAGACCGGCCCGGTTTTTTTGACTTACAAATCCGTCCGCGCTTTGGATGAATTTGTCGCGAAGAAAATTTCCGAAAAACCGGAGATTGATTTTACCGCCAAGGACGGCGTTCGCCATTCGTCTTGGAAAATTTCGGATGGCAACGAAATCAAATTCATCGAAAAACAATTCGCGCAAATCCCATTTCTTTACATCGCCGACGGACATCATCGCAGCGCGGCGGCGGCGCGCGTTTTTCAGTCGCGCAACGGCGCGGGCAAAAGCGGGCAATTTCTCGCCGTGGTTTTTCCGCACAACCAGATGCAGATTCTGCCCTACAACCGCGTGTTGAAGGATTTGAACGGCTGGACGCCGGAAGAATTGCTTGAAACGCTTGCGGTTGCCTTTGCCATGAATCCGAACGGCTCGGCCACGCCGACGCGCAAACACGAGCTTGGTTTTTATTTTCAGGGCGAGTGGCGCACGCTCATTTTCCGGAAAAAATTCACGGCGGCAAACGACCCGGTTGAAAATCTGGATGTGACGCTGCTGCAAAAAAATGTGCTCGCGCCAATTTTCGGAATTGGCGATCCGCGCACGAGCAAAAAAATCAATTTTGTCGGCGGCATTCGCGGCACGGCGGAATTGGAAAGGCTCGTGGACGGCGGCGAATACGCCTGCGCGTTCTCAATGTTTCCGACGAGCATCGAGGATTTGATGACAATCGCCGACGCGGACGAAATCATGCCGCCGAAAAGCACCTGGTTCGAGCCGAAGCTGCGCGACGCGATGTTCTGCCACATGATTTGACGCGGAATTTTTCAACCGCTAATCCGCGCTAATCTTCGCTGATAAAAAATTAGCGCGAATTAGCGCGAATTAGCGGTTTGTTTTTTAGTGTTTCACGGTTAATAATTCCGCGTGGCAAAAGACCGGCTTGAACGCGGATTGCGCGCGACCTTTTTAGGAATCGCGGTGAACGTCGTTTTGGGCGCGGCGAAATTTGCCGCCGGAATTTTCGGCCATTCGCACGCGCTCATCGCGGACGCGACGGAATCGTTCGCGGACATTTTCAATTCGCTGGTCGTCTGGCGCGGCATTGTCGTCGCAGCGGCGCCGCCGGACGAGAATCATCCTTACGGCCACAGCAAAGCCGAACCGCTCGCGGGCGCGTTCGGCGCGGTGATGCTTTTTGCGGCGGCGATTTGGATTGCCGCAAATGGAACGTGGGACATTTATCAATTATTGAACCCGCAGATTTTTCACTATCATCACGAACCGTTGCGCTGGTTCACGCTCGTCGTTTTGGTCGTGGTGATTGTCGTGAAGGAAGGTTTGTTCCGCTTTGTGGTCGGCGAAGGCGAGGCGACGGACAATTCCGCCGTGAAAACCGATGCATGGCATCATCGCAGCGACGCGATTACGTCGGCGGGCGCGTTCATCGGCATCAGCATCGCGCTGATCGGCGGGGAAAAATTTTCGTGGGCGGACGACGCGGCGGCGATTTTCTGCGCGATCATCATCGGCATCAACGGCTGGCTTTTGCTGCGTCCGCCGTTGAGCGAATTGATGGACGAGGCGCCCGATCCGAAAATTGTCGAGCGGATCCGGCAAATCGCGGCAGGCGCGTCCGGCGTGGAACGCGTGGAGAAATGTTTTGTGCGGAAGGCCGGTCATCTTTTTTTTGTGGAAATGCACGTCGAGGTGAACCCGCAGATGACCGTGCTGCGCTCGCACGAAATCGCGCACGACGTGAAGGACAAAATCCGCGAAACGATGCCGGAAGTGAGCGACGTGCTGGTGCATATCGAACCGCTGAACATTCCGGCGAGGAAAAATTAACCGCTAATCCGCGCCAATTTTCGCCGATTCCATGAGGAAGAATTCAATTAGCGTTTATTAGCGAAGATTAGCGGTTAAATTTTTTTGTTCCTTTTTTGACTTCAGCGGACATTTATTGGTGAATGCCGGAAATGGACGACATCGCGCTGCTGAAACAATTCGCCGAAAACGATTCTGAACCGGCGTTTGCCGGACTCGTGTCGCGGCACGTCAACCTGGTTTATTCGACGGCGTTGCGCTCGGCTGGCAACGCGCACGCGGCGCAGGAAATTTCGCAGGCGGTTTTCATCATCCTCGCGCGCAAGGCGAAATCGATGGGCGCGAAAACGGTTCTTTCCGGCTGGCTTTATCAAACGACGCGGCTGACGGCGGCGAATTATTTGCGGGCGGAAATCCGGCGTCAAAACCGCGAACAGGAGGCTTATATGCAATCCATTTTGAACGAACCCGAATCCGAAGCGTGGCGGCAAATCGCGCCGGTTTTGGACGACGCCATTTCCAAGCTCGGTGTGCGCGACCGCGACGCGATTGTGCTGCGGTTTTTTGAGAACAAAAATTTGCGCGAAGTCGGCGCGGCTTTGGGCGCGAGCGAGGACGCGGCGAAGATGCGCGTGAACCGTGCGCTGGAAAAATTGCGGAAGTTTTTCACGAAGCGCGGCGCGACATTTTCGGCGGCAATTATTGCGACCGCCGTTTCTGCAAATTCGGTTCACGCGGCGCCGGCGGGTCTTTCAGTTTCAACTGTTGCAGCTATAAAAGGGTCGGCTGTTTCTGTTTCAACAATGACTCTTGTGAAGGGAACTCTCAAAATTATGACATACGCAAAACTCAAACTGGCAATCGGCATCACCGCAGGAATTTTATTGGCAGGCGGCGCGGCGACGGTGGTTTTTTCGAGCGACGGAACCGACGACAATCTTCAGACGAGCGAAATTTTCAAAAAAGCGCAGGACACATATAGCGCACTGACAAGTTATAGCGACGAAGGCCAGACCGTTGCCACTTTGAACGGCAGCACCTTCACGACCACGTTCACAATCAAACTGGCCAGGCCGAATCTTTATCTCATTGAATGGCAGCAGAAAAACGAATCAGCTTTCTCAACCACCACGACCAAAACCGAGGCGGTTTGGTCGGCGGGCGCGGGTAATTTTTTGGACATGGGATTGGGGGTGCAAAAACAAAAGGATCAACAGACGGCTTTGAGCAGTGCTGCTGGCATATCCGCCAGCGCATCGTCCACGATTCCAAGCGTTTTTTTCAAGATGAATGGAGGCAACCCGCTTGGATTTGCGTCGGGTCAAAAACACCAGACCGATGAGAAAGTGGGGGATGCGG
>DASXED010000141.1:0-20139 GCA_036490295.1 Verrucomicrobiia bacterium
CGTGATTATTTTATTCTTCGGTGCAATCACGTTTCTCATTGTCAAAGTCAGGGCGCATATGATCCAAAAAAGGGCGCTGGCGGAATTGAAGGAGGAGAATCCCGTGGAATATTACGTCCTGCACACGCCCATGACGCAAAAGGAGGACGAATTGAAGAACGAAATGGAAGGCACGTGGCGGTTGGCGGGCGCGCATTCCCGCAGGACGGGCGGTTTCGTTTTCCTCCAGCCCGGCAACTATTTTTTCAAGATGTTCACGGAGACGAATTGGGCGATTGCCACTTATGACACCGATTCCAATCTGCTTTATTCCGCGAGCGGTCGTTACACGCTGCAAGGTGAGAACTACACGGAATACATAGACGCGGCCACGGGGATGATGAAACAATATCTGCACGCCAACCCGCATTTCAAAATCCGCGTGGTGGGAGATAAATATTACCAGATGAGCGCCGGCAAAAACGCCTCCATCGAGGAAATGTGGGAACGCGTCGAGTAATGCCGTTTTACCATCGCACGCTCTGTATCCAGTTCTGCATCCAGTTTCGACTCCTCACCCGGCCCTCTCCTCGTTCGGCGAGGAGATGGAGAATTATTTTGTGGAACGTTTTCCCGGCGTAGGTGCTTGCGCACGGCCAGACTTGGCAGTCGGCCACCGACCGCACCAACACCGGGCTAATTTCCGTTACGCCTTCAGCATATTTGAATTTGCGTTAATTCGTGAAATTCGCGTCAAGGTCATTTCCGAACCGAGCCGAGAAGTTTTTGGTTTCCCAAGTCCGCCACTAGATGGATGCCCATTCAACCTTTCATGCGTGAGATGGAGCCAGTGGATTTTTTCCAGGCGGCCATGTCATCTCGGAAATTTGAAGAAAGCGATGAGATGGTTGACGAAGGCGATTGATATGGCTGGCAAAAAAGATATTCGGATGATGGCGCTGGATGACCCCGATTTTGAGCCGTTGTGGGTAAATATTTCGGAGATTTGATCAGTTCACGCAAAAACGATTTTTGTCGTCGCCGCCGTTTCATCCCATCCGCGCGTCGGTTCCGCAGTGACCGAGGAAATGTCCTTGATCGAAATCTGTCGTCCGCGTGTTTTGGGCGATTTTACTTCGACTTGTTCCGGCTCGCACGTTTGTTGCGAAATTTTCTGATGCGGCGCGGGTTTGTAGCGGACGTAAAGCGTCTTTGGCGTTTCCGGCGCGAAAAATAAAATGCGTGATTTTTCCGGGATGCACGAATACGCCTTGTTCAAAATCGTCCCGCCAAACTTGAACCGCTTCAGATAACTCGCCTTGCGATCCGTGTAAGCGCAGGTGAAAACTTTTTCGCGATCCGGCAGGCCGCAATAAAATAATTCCGGTCCGACGAATAATTTCTCCGGCAGCTCGCTGACCTTGTAGGTGCCGTCTTTGAAGACGAGCAGGATTTTGTCGAACTTCGTGCATTCCAATTTAAATTCCTCGCCAGAAACTTTGTAGCCGACATAGCCGCTCGCGCGGTCGTAGGAAACCTTGAACGACTTGAACGCGACGGCCTTCACGTCCACTTCCTCGTGGCGCGCGGATTTGGTCGTCAGGCGCGGAAATTGCGGGCCGTATTTTTCCAGCAACGCTTCGAGATGGCCGATGACATATTTCGTCAAGCCCTTCAAATTTTTGCGCGTCGCGTCGAGTTCCGTTTTGGTTTTTTCCATTTCCTCGCGATGCTTGCTGATGTCGAACAATGAAATTCTGCGGATGCGGACCTGCAATAATTTTTCCACGTCCGCGTCAATTATTTCGCGCACGAGTTCTTTCTTGAACGGCTTGAAACCCTCATAAACACTGGCGAAAACCGCTTCGTTCGTTTTGCACTTCTCAATCAATTTGTAAATGCGTTCCTCAATAAAAATGCGTTCGAGCGTGCGATAATGCAGTTCGTCGAGCAGTTGCTGCTCGCGCAAATCCAGTTCGCGTTTCAGAATCGCGACGAGCTGCTCCGTGTTCTCGCGCAGAATTTCCGAAACCGTCAGTTCGACCGGACGGTTTTCCTTGATGACGACGATGCGGCTCGCGATGGAAACTTCGCAATCGGTGAACGCGTAAAGCGCGTCCACCAGTTTCTCCGCGTCCACGCCCGCCGGACATTTGATCTCGATCTCGACATTTTCGGACGTAAAATCGTTGATGGATTTGACCTTGAGTTTTCCCTTTTGCACCGCGTCTTCGATGGACGCGATGAGCGAATCCGTCGTGGTCGTCGGCGGAATTTCTTTGATGACCACGGTGGCTTCGTCCTTCGTTTTAATTTTCGCGCGGACTTTCACCGAGCCTTTGCCGTCCGAATAATCGCGCGCGTCCATCAAGCCGCCGGTCATAAAATCCGGCAGACATTTGAACGGCTGCTTTTTTAGGATCGCGATCTGCGCTTCGAGCAGTTCGGGAAAATTGTGCGGCAAAATCCGCGCGCTCAAACCGACCGCGATGCCTTCCGCGCCGAGCATCAGGTTGAGCGGCAATTTGCACGGCAATGTCACCGGCTCTTTATTGCGCCCATCGTAACTCGGAATAAAATCGGTGATGGAATCGTTAAAAACTTCCGTGCGCGCGAGTTCCGTCAATCGGCATTCAATGTAACGCGAAGCTGCCGCCGGATCGCCGGTAAAAATATTTCCAAAATTCCCCTGCCCTTCGATCAAATATCTTTTGTTCGCCAAAACGACCAGCGCATCGCCAATCGAAGCGTCGCCGTGCGGATGATATTGCATCGTGTGACCGACGACGTTGGCGACTTTGATGAAACGTCCGTCGTCTTTCTCATGCAACGCCCAAAGAATGCGCCGCTGCACCGGCTTCAAACCGTCCGCGAGATTCGGAATCGCGCGGTCACGAATGACGTAGCTGGCGTAATCCAAAAACCCGCGATCCACGCGCGTGTGCAAACCGGCTTCAAGTTTCTTCGGATCAAACGGCTTGTGAACCATCGTCGTTTCGACCGTCTCGGCGACGACATGATCCGCGCCGTTGCCATTTGCAGCGGCGGATTTTTTATTTTCTACCGGCGCGACAGGTTGGACGCCTTCGATTGGAAATTCTGGCTGGCCGGAATCTTTTTTGCGTTTTGACATTTTACAAATTGAAAAAGTTTATTCCTCAACCGGCACGACCAGTTTGTCCATGATGTAATCCTTTCGCTCTGGCGTATTTTTTCCCATGTAAAAATTAAAAATCGGGCCGGACTCGGCGCGCGGCGCGTATTCCACTTTGCTCGTCCGCATTTCTTTGCCGATGAATTGTGCAAATTCTTTTGGCGAAATTTCACCGAGACCTTTGAACCGCGTGATCTCTGGTTTGCCGCCGAGTTCCTTGATCGCGTTGTCGCGCTCGGTTTCGCTGTAGCAATAAATCGTTTTCTCCTTGTTGCGCACTCGGAACAGCGGCGTTTCCAAAACGTAAATGTGGCCGTCGTGAACAAGCTGCTCGAAGAACTTGAAAAAATAGGTGATCATCAGATTGCGGATGTGCATTCCGTCCACGTCCGCGTCCGTCGCGAGAATCACCTTGTCGTAGCGCAAGCCCTCGGTGTTGTCCTCGACGTTGAGCGACTGCATGAGATTATACATCTCGTCGTTTTTATACATGATGTCGCGCTTGAGATCCCAGACGTTAAGCGGCTTGCCCTTGAGCACGAACACGGCTTGGTTGTTCACGTCGCGGCAGCTCGTGATCGAGCCGGCGGCGGACTGGCCTTCGCAAATAAAAACCATCGTGCCCTTGCCTTTTTCCTTTTTCGCGTCGAAATGATTTTTGCAATCTTTCAACTGCGGAATGCGCAGCGTGATCGCCTTCGCCCGTTCGCGCGCGAGTTTTTTGACCTGCTGCAATTCTTTCCGCAACTGCTGCGTGTCCGCGACCTTCGCAATAATTGTTTCCGCAATTTGTTTGTTGCGCTGGAAAAAATGCAGCAATTCCTCGCGAACGTTGTTGACGAGTTCAGTTCGGATTTCCGTGTTGCCCAATTTATTTTTCGTCTGCGACTCGAACACCGGGTCTTTCAAACGGATCGCCACCGCGCCGACCATGCACTCGCGCACGTCGTCGCCTTCGTATTTTGAATTCGCATATTCGTTGACCGCTTTCAGCAAACCTTCGCGAAACGCGCTCAAATGTGTGCCGCCGTCGCTGGTGTATTGGCCGTTGACGAACGAATAAAACGTCTCGTCGTAGCGCGAATTGCTGTGCGTGAAACAAAATTCCAGCGTCTTGCCCGCGTAATGCAGCGGCGCGTAAATCGGCTCGCTGCCATCGGTCGCCATGTCTTCCATCACCAAATCCATCAGGCCGTGGCGCGACTGGAAAACTTTGGTGGAACAGGCATCCTGCCTGTTTTCTCCTTCGCTTTTGGCAGGCTGGAAGCCTGCCCCACTATATTTCAAAATCAATTTCAGTCCGGTATTCAGATAACTGTAATGCCGCAACCGACGCTCAATGTGTTCGAGGCGAAATTCGCTTTCTTTGAAAATGCTTTCGTCCGGCTCGAACTCGATGAACGTGCCGTTTGGTTCTTTCGTCTTGCCGGAATCTTCTTTTTTTAATTTGCCGATCTTGAAACTGGCCTCGGCAAACTCGCCCTCGCGATGGCTGCGGACAAAAAAGTTTTTGGAAAGCGCGTTGACGGCTTTCGTGCCGACGCCGTTCAAGCCGACGCTGAATTGGAAAACGTCGTCGTTGTATTTCGCGCCGGTGTTGATTTTGGAAACGCAGTCCACGACTTTTCCAAGCGGAATCCCGCGCCCGTAATCGCGCACACTGACGCGATTATCTTCAATTTTGATTTCGACTTCCTTGCCGTGACCCATGATGTATTCGTCAATCGCGTTGTCCACGACTTCCTTGAGCAGGACGTAGCAGCCGTCGTCGGGATTGTTGCCGTTGCCGATGCGTCCGATATACATGCCGGTGCGCAGCCGGATGTGTTCCAGCGACGACAGCGTTTTGATTTTGCTCTCGTCGTAAATGTTTTTTTTGTCGGCCATAGAAATTTGGTGGCAGGAAGATGAAGCAAAAATGGCGCGATTGAAAACAACAAATTCATCAGGCTGCATTTTCAGAATAATCCCGCCTCGTTGATTTGACCCGTGTGCGGATAAATATTTCGGAGATTTGAGAAAGATTGGCTGGCGTGGGCGTATTTTACCACTGACTGCTCAAACACCGACCACTGCTTCTGCTACCGTCAACCGCACTCACGTCCACACCAGCCACAGTTAATTTCGTCCTATTTAGCGGGGTTCCATTTTATTTTGTATCCAAAGCTACATTTTTGTTGACGCGCCGGATGTTGTTTTGTAACCAAGGCTACAAATTTTATGGGTGAACCTAAAGACACCTCCGAACCAGCGCCGGATGCCGGCTGGCGCAAGCCGGCGGGACAGGCTTCGCTGCCGGAAGTCCACCGCAGCATTCTCGTCCCGGTGACGGCTTCATTCTGGCGGAAGCTGCTCGCATTTTCCGGCCCCGGATTTCTCGTGGCCGTCGGCTACATGGACCCGGGCAATTGGGCGACCGACTTGGCGGGCGGCGCGCAATTTGGCTACACGCTGCTGTCCATCATCATGATCTCGAACTTGATGGCGATTTTGCTCCAGCATTTGTCCATCAAGTTGGGAATCGCCACCGGACGCGATTTGGCGCAAGCCTGCCGTGATCATTATTCCACGCCGACGGTTTGGTTTCTCTGGATTCTTTGTGAAATCGCCATCGCCGCGTGCGACCTTGCGGAAGTCGTCGGCTCGGCTATCGCGCTGCAATTGCTTTTTGGAATTCCACTTGTTTGGGGTTGCGTCATCACAGCTCTGGATGTGCTGGCCGTGCTGTATTTGCAGAACAAAGGATTTCGTTACATCGAGGCTTTGGTGGTGACTTTGATTGCGACCATCGGCGGTTGCTTTGCGGCGGAACTTTTCTGGTCCAAGCCCGGACTCGCTGGAATTTTACTCGGCTTCATTCCGAGTTCACACATCGTCACAAATCAAAATATGCTTTACGTCAGCATCGGCATCATCGGCGCGACGGTGATGCCGCATAATCTTTACCTGCATTCTTCAATTGTGCAGACGCGCAAATACGAACAAAACGCCGGTGGCAAACGCGAGGCCATCAAGTTCGCCACGATTGATTCGACCGTCGCGCTCATGTTCGCGCTGTTCATTAACGCGGCAATTCTTATCCTCGCGGCGGCGGCGTTTCATTGGTCGGGGCATCAGGATGTCGCGGCGATTCAGGACGCCTATAAATTATTGCCGGGTGCGCTTGGCGTGACCGGCGCGAGCATTTTATTCGCCCTCGCGCTGCTGGCGTCGGGACAAAATTCCACGCTCACCGGCACGCTCGCCGGGCAGATTGTAATGGAAGGTTTCATCAACATCCGCTTGCGCCCGTGGCTGCGCCGTTTGATCACGCGCGCCATCGCCATCATTCCCGCCGTCTGCGTCATCGGATTTTTTGGCGAAAGCAAGACGACGCAACTGCTCGTCGCCAGCCAGGTCGTGCTTTCCATGCAACTCGGTTTCGCCATCTGGCCGTTGATGCGGTTCACCGGTGAAAAAAATAAAATGGGCGAATTCGCAAACCGTCCGTGGCTCAAGATTCTCGGCTGGACGACTGCGGCGATTATCATTGTCCTCAACGTGAAACTGCTTTACGACATGGTTAAATAAAATGAACCACCCAGTCACAAAGACACCAAGAAGCAAAACCAGATTGCGTTCCGGCTTTGTGCCTTGGTGCCTTGGTGGTTAATGCAATTATGTATCGCAAAATTTTAGTCGCGCTCGAAAACAGCCCGGCGGACAAAACCATGCTGCCGCAGATTGCGCAGCTTGCCAAAATCCTCGGCTCCGAACTCTTGCTGCTGCACGTTGCCGACGGCTGGGGCGCGCGGAATTTCAACCAGCTTAAGCTCCGCGAATCCGACGAAATGAAGGACGACCGCGCGTATCTGGAAAAAATCGCCGCGGATTTGGGCGAAAAAGGATTTTCCGTTTCAACCATGCTCGCGCTCGGCAGTCCGCCCGCTGAAATTGTGAAAGTCGCAGAGGCGGAGGACTGCAAATTGATCGCCATGACCAGTCACGGCCACCGTTTTTTCGGCGACATTTTTCACGGCAGCACCATCAACGAAGTCCGCCACCGCACGCACATCCCTATTTTCCTCGTTCACGCGGAAAAAAAGTAGGAGACGACGTAGGAGACGCATTCTTTTCCGAAGATTTTCAAAATCAATTTGTGCCTCGTCACCTCGGTTCCTACAAATTGCCCAATTTGAAATCTTTCGCCCGTTCGACCAAATGCAATAAATTGCCTTCGCAATCTTCAAAAAATAAAATGCGGCCGCCGCCCGCCGCCGGACGTTCCGCCTCGTTGAATTTCACGCCGAGCTTTTCCAGTTCGATTTTCGCCGCGTCCAGTGAATCCACGCGCAACGCCAGATGACGGAAACCCGCCAGCTTGTTGTTGCGCGTCAGCGGCGACGAAGTTTCCGCCGCGTAAATCTCGAACCAGACGTTCGCCAGCGAAATCAGGCAAGTCGGCGGATTCTGGCCGTTGTTAAAAACTTCGCGCGCGCCGAGGACGCGCTCATACCAGTTTTTCAAAGCGACGGGATTCGCGGCGGGAATGGCGATGTGTTCAACGGAAATGTTCATGATTTTATTTGTCCGCAGATTACGCGGATTGCACAGATTTTCAAAATCAAAACGTAGCGGCTTTCGGCAGAAAGCCGGACTTTTAAAAATGCGGCGCTCTGCCGAGACGCCGCTACGCGAAATCTCAATTTCCAGTTCACTCGCGCGTAAAATTTTTGTAACATTTGCGCGCACAATTTTATGAACACAGAATCTTTTCTCAAACAACGGCTCATCTGCGTCGCGGTGATTGATAAAACCGAAGATGCAGTTCCATTGGCCGAAGCGTTACTGGCGGGCGGATTGAATTGCATCGAGGTCACGTTTCGCACGAGTGGCGCGGCGGAGTCAATTGCGGCGATTCGCAAAAGTGTCTCGCAAATTATTGTCGGCGCGGGAACTTTGCTGACGGCGGAACAGGTGAAACAGGCCATCGGCGCGGGCGCGCAATTCGGCGTGTCGCCCGGCTTGAGCGAATCCGTTTCGACGACCGCGCAGGAAAAAGATTTCACGCTTTTTCCCGGCGTCATCACACCGACGGAAGTCATGCGCGCGCTGGAACTCGGCTGGAAACATTTGAAATTTTTCCCGGCGGAAACTTTTGGCGGTGTAAATGCGTTGAAAGCGTTAAGCGGCCCGTTCGGACACACCGGCGTGAAATTTATTCCGACCGGCGGCATCATGGCGGCGACGCTGCCGAATTATCTGGCGATCCCGCAAGTCGCCGCAATCGGCGGCTCGTGGATGGCCGAGCGCAAACTCGTCGCGGAAAAAGCGTGGGGCAAAATCACTGCGCTGACGGCGGAAGCGATGAAGGTGATTGCGGCGGCGAAAACTTAAATTGTAGGAGACGACGTAAGGAGTCTCATTTCCTTCCGCCAATTTCCACCTAAATTAATTTGAGACTCGTTACCTCGTCTCCTACGAGATTTAACTTTAATTCCCAACCGTCACTTGCAGCGGCTCGTCGCGGCGTTCGGCGAAGCGCTTGACATAATTTTCCCATTGAATGTGATTCGTGAAATCGCCGCTGCGATCCCAGCAAGCGCCGAAATAATAAGTCAGCGGCTGGCCGACTTCGGCTTTCGTGATGGCAAGTTGATCGCGGATGGGCGGATAACCTTCGTGCGTCGGCTGCGGCACATTGGCGTGGAGTTTTGAATCGGACAAATCCGGCGCGTCGTTCGTGAATTCCAGCACGCTGCCTTTTGCCAGAATAATTGCGTCGCCGATGATGCCTTTCGGCTTGTCTTCCGGCTGCCAGTAAGCCAGCCAGCCCTCGGACAAATCGCGCGCGAAAAATTCCTCGCGATTCGTCGGGCACGCGCGCTCGGCCAGGCCGACGCCGATGGTCAGCGGCGATTTATCGTCGCTCGCGAACGTGCTTTGCGCCTTCGTGAAATAAGAACCGGCGTCAATGCTGTAACGTTTCGTCTCGGAAACCATCCGTCCATTGCCCGCGTCCCACGCGTCGTAAGTCAGTTCAAATTCCGAGCGGATCGGTCCGGTCGTGATGAGTTTCCAATTGCGATAATTGCTCGACGTGTAAAGTTTTGTGCCGTCCCAGATGCCGAGACCGCCGCAGCCGCGACTGTGGCCGACGCGGTAATCGTCCATCTCATCGCCGTTGTCCATGTGATAATGGCCGCTGGCATACATTTCGTTGACCATGAGATTGCGGCGCGATTTGATCCACACATCCGGGCCGCTGGTGATCGTGCCTTCGGCCTTGATGAGCGCCTGTCCGTAGGCGCGGTGCGCGATGCGGTCGCTTTCCCACGCGAAATCGTCGTAACGTTCCGGCACATAACGCGCGAAGGTTTTTACGATGGGCGGCGGCACGGCGGGCAAGGCGGAAGAGTCCAAAATGTAAAATGTCCGCGTCTCGCCCGGCGCAAGGTCAACTTGGAAAAGTAATTTGTCGGGCGACGAATTGGTTTTCGGGGAATAAATTTGTGAATCTAAAATACGAGCAGACAATCCGTCCATCACAACAGATTTATCTTTAACAAATGACCAATCGTTTGTGGTTTTATTGTAAATGTTAAGTTCAACTGTCTCGCAATTTCGTTGAAAGCCAGAAGGGTTTTTGATTTTTACAATTATTGGTGATGAAACGATCGGAATAATATCTTTGGAAGATTCTACGATATTAAATTTTTTGGTTTGCGAGTCTTGCTCCATCATCAGACCAACACTATCCAGAGTCATTTGCAACGCCTGCATACAAGAAAGATTAGCCCAACGCACAGTGATCAACGGTTCGTTTTTTGTATTCTTATTTTGATCTATTTGTCCGTAACCAATTTTGGGATCAAGTATGTATTCGATTTTGGCTGTTCTTGCAAAAGCGTCTATAACTTGAGTAACCGGCACCGCATCAAATTCAATTAAAGGAATAACAACATCGTCCGCAGCTTTGGAAGCCACCGCTGGCAAATTCAAAACCGCCATTTTATAAACTTCACTGCCCGCGAGCAAAAAGACGCCGCCGCCGTAAGGTTGCGTCGAGTCCGCGTCAAATTTCACCGGATGGTCGCCGGCGGGTTGAATGTGCGTGAGTTTGCCATCGGCATCCACGCAGCCGAGAAGCGCGGGCCATGCCTTGCGGACGGCTGGCTCATAAGTCGCGCGGTCGAGCAGCCCCTGGTTCACGCCCCACGCGAGGCCGTAAGTGAACAGCGCGGAGCCGCTGGCTTCCGGCGTCGGAAAATCATCCGGGTCGAGCAGGCTCGCGCTCCACATTCCATCCGGCTGCTGACATGAAAGAATTTTTTCCGCCATGTCCTTGAATAATTTTTCAAAACGCGGACGGTCGGGATTGTTCATCGGCAAAAATTGAAGCATCCGAACGGTCGCGGCCAAAACCCAGCCGTTGCCCCGGCTCCAGAAAATTTTCCTGCCGTTCGCCTCGCGCTTGTCGAAGAAGCTGCTGTCACGATAAAATAAATGCTCGTCCTTGTCATAAAGATAATCCGTCGTGCGCCAGAAATTCGTCACGGCGAAATCCAGATAGCACGTATCGTCCGTAGCCGCGTAAAGCCGCAACCACGCGGGCGGCGCCATGAACAACGCGTCGCACCAAGTCCATTGATTCTCACCGAACTTGTGGTCGAGGCTGGGGTTCGCAGGCGGATTCGCCAAAATCCAGTCAAACTTCTCGCGCATCGGCCCGATCATGCGGTTTTCGCGGTAAAGAAAATAAAGCTCGGCGCAAACCTGACCGTAGCATTGGTCGTCGGCGTGATATTTGCGGCCACGATATTCGGCGAGCTGCCAGCCGTTCGTCTCGCCCTTGGCGAGCATCGCGTCGCGGTATTTTGGGTCGCCGGAAATTCCCGCCAGCGCCATCATGCCGACGTCGCCGACGGCCTGAATCCAGCCTGTCGTGCGCTCGGTGGCCGAGTGCGCAAGCTGCCAGTCGCCGACGCGCTGCATTTGCGCGAGAACGGATTGCGGCGTGATGGCGGAGGAATTGTTTGTGGTTATGAGGTCTTGGGTCGGCAATGCCCCTGTTAAAAATTGCGCGCGCAGTTGAAAATTGGCTGCGAAAAAAATTGCCGCGACAAGCCCGGCGCGAAGCGATGGAAAAGATTTCATGCGTAAAAATCTGCCCGCAAAGAGGAATTGATGCAATTGAAAATAAAACTTGGTAGTGGCATGGTTTGGCGCACTCACCCTGAATGTGCTGCCGAGCATCCCGCCGGCAGAACCATTTAGTTCTTCCGGCCAGAGGCACGGAAGCACGCTGGCTTTAGTGGCACGGGCGTCCCGCCCGTGAGTTTCAATTGCTGCAAACTCTTGCCATGGCCGAAACACACGGGCGGGACGCCCGTGCCACTACCTTTTGATTGACCGCGCGGAATGGGAAATTACACTGGCGCCATGTTCGATAATTCCATCCGCCGGACGCCGCGCCCGCAGGACGCAATGACAATGACCACGCAGCAGTTGCGCGAGGCTTTTCACATCGGCAATCTTTTCGCGCCGGGAGAATTGCGCGGGCATTTCACCGATCTCGACCGGCTCGCGGTCGGCGGCGTGATGCCGGTGAACAAACCGGTTGAACTGCCAAACCATAAGGAAACCGGACGCGCATTTTTTCTTGAACGCCGCGAGCTTGGCGCAATCAATGTCGGCGGCGCGGGAAAAGTCGTCGCAGACGGAAAAACTTTCGCGCTGGAAAAATTGGACTGCGTTTATCTGCCGATGGGAACGAAATCAGTTTCGTTTGAAAGCACCGACGCGAAGAATCCAGCGAAGTTTTATTTTTTAAGCTGTCCCGCGCACTCCGCGCATCCGGCGGCGATGATGAAATCCGCCGACGCCGCGCCAGTCAATCTTGGCGCGGGCGAAACGGCCAACAAGCGGACGATTTACAAATTCATCCATCAAGGCGGAATCCAAAGCTGCCAGCTGGTCATGGGCTTGACCGCGCTGGAGCCGGGCAATGTGTGGAATTCCTTTCCGCCGCACACGCACTGGCGGCGCACGGAAATTTATTTTTATTTCGACCTCGGTGAAAAAATTCTCGCGCACTTTTTCGGCGAACCGCAGGAGACGAGGCATCTGTTTTTGCACAACGAGGAAGTCGCGCTTTCGCCGAACTGGTCCATGCACTTCGGCGTCGGCAGTGGGAATTATAAATTTATCTGGGGCATGGCCGGCGAGAACCAGGTGTTCGACGACATGGACGCGGTGAAGCCGGCGGATTTGAAGTAGCCACAGATTTTCACAGATGAAACACAGATAAAAACCGGCATTCCGAATCTGTGTTCAATCTGTGTTTCATCTGTGGCTAATAATTCTTTGGAAATTCTATGCGTTTCAAAAATAAAGTTGTGATTGTCACCGGCGCGAGCCGTGGAATCGGGCAGGCAATCTGCGCCGCGTTTGCGCGCGAGGGTGCGAAGGTCGCGGGCGTCGCGCGAAGTGATTTGACGGAAACGGCGGCACAAGTCAAAGCTGCGGGCGGAGAATTTATCGCGGCCAACGCCGATTTGAGCAAAGGCACGCAAAAGGAAGCGGCGGACTTGGTCGCGCAGATTTTGCAGCAGGCCGGTCGCGTTGACGCATTGATCAATAACGCAGGGATCATCCGCCGCGCACCCGCCGTTGATTTTTCAGAGGCGGATTGGAATGAAGTTTTGCGCGTGAATTTAAGTTCGCCATTTTTTCTCTGCCAGGCTGTTGGGAAATGGTGGCTCACGGGCGGACGCGAAAAATCTGCCACCGATTCGCGCTTGAAAATTGTCAACATCGCATCGCTGCTTTCATTTCAAGGTGGCATCACGGTTCCGGCTTACACCGCGAGCAAGCACGGAATCGCCGGAGTCACGAAGGCGCTGGCGAATGAATGGGCAAAGGAGCGCATCAACGTCAACGCCATCGCGCCCGGCTACATCGCCACGGAAAACACGAAGGCGTTGCGCGAGGACGCGAACCGCAACAAGGCGATTCTTGACCGGATTCCAGAAGGCCGATGGGGAAAACCGGAAGACATCGCGGGCGGATGCGTTTTTCTCGCGTCCGGCGATTCGGATTATCTGAACGGCGCGGTCTTGAACATTGACGGCGGCTGGCTGGGCCGTTGAACAATTGAAATCAGAGCAGTCCGCGTTCGGCCAGCCGCGCGAGCGTCCAGTCATATTCGGCGACAAGCTGCCCGACGACGCCGCGCGATTTCAATTCCGGCGGCAACACTTCCCAGGTGTAAGTTTCCATTTCAAGATGCGGACAAATTTTTGGATTTTCGGCGAGCAAATCCAGGACGCCGAGCAAATGGTCGTTCGTGTTCTCAAACGGCGGCGCGGCGGGCGCGTGCAGCGGAACGTGAAAGTGAATCCGCCATTCCTCCAAAAGTTGATGGTTGAGAGTTGATGGTTGAGAGTTTTTGGCGGCCAGCGCGTCGGGCAGGTCGCGGAAGTATTTCAGCTTGCCGTTTGCGCCGCGCACGACGACTTGATGGAGATAAACGTCGTCGGCAAATTTTTTCAGCGCGGCGCGGGCTTCCTTTGTGGCTTTGGTTTTCAGCGCGGAACTCAAATGGATTTTGCTGATTTTGATCCCGGCGTTTTGAAAAGCGACCAGCGCGTTTTGCGGCTCTTCAAATTCAATTGCAAAGTGGCAGCAGTCATAATTGACGCCAAGAAATTCATTGAGGCGCGGGTCGTTTTTATGTTCGGCGCGAAGCTGCGCGAAAAATTGAGTTGTCTCGGCGGAATTTTCAATCAGGCAGAGCGGTTCGGGTTCCAATCCTAAATGCAGTTTGTGTTTTGATTTTTCGGCGAGTCGTGAAATGTGTTCGACGCAGTGGAAAATATGTTTGCGGATGAGTTTTTTTTGTGCGCCATTTTTAACAAATTCCTTGAACGAGCCGGGCACGGTGCTGACGCTGCCTTCGATTCCGGCGGGCAGCAGTTGCGCGAGCAAATCGAAAAGCAAATTTGTGTAGGCAACGCGTTCGTGCGAAGTCCAGTCGGGCAAATAGACTTTTTCCTTCACGCGCGCGCCGTGAAATTTTCCGAACGGAAATCCGTTGATGGTGAAAATGTAGCAATCATTTTTTCCGAGCCAGCGTTGAAATTCCAAAAGTTTTTTCGGGTCTTGCAATTCCGTTGCTGCCTGATTGCCCAGGCGCAGGCCGATGGCAAACGGCTTGCGCGGACAAACTTTTTCGCGCACGGCGAGCGCGTGGGTTTTGAGCGAGTCAAACGTCTCGCGCCACGTCTCGCCGCGATGGATGTTCGTGCTGTAGGCGAGGTGCAATCCGTGGCTTAATTGCATGGCGAAGATTGCGGTCGGATTTGCCGATGCCTGAATTGTCCCGTGTTCATGCGGAAAAGATGGGGCGAAAACATATTTTTGCAAAGTGCAAACCGGCGTTGACACTTTGCCCGCGAAAGTTTAGTGTAACCGAAATTTCAACCGACTAAACCATGTTGATTCGCATTAGCTTGATCGTGGCCGTTATCGCGGCGCTGGCCGCCGGCGTCCTGAATTTTGCCGCGGTGAAGGATAAAATCACGACGCTGACCACCGACCGCAACACGCAGCGCGACGGGCGCATCTCGGCCGAGAACGAAAGGGACAAGACCAAAAAAGATCTGGCCAAGACGCAGGGCGATTTGAAGCAGACGCAGGGGCAGTTGGCGGATGCAAATTCCGCGCGCGACAAAGCCGTCGCCACGGCCACCGCGCAAACCAAGCGCGCGGATGACTTGAACGTCCAACTGACCAAGACCATCGCGGACCGTGACGACGCGCAGACGAAGCTGGCCGCTTACGTCGCCACCGGCGTGTCAGCGGATCAAGTCGGCGCGCTTAACAAGTCCCTCAAGGACGAGCAGGATGCGCTGGCAGTCTCCGTTCAGGAAAAAATTGTTTTGATGCGCACGATCACCCGTTTGACAAACGAGCTTGTCCAGTTCACCGGAACCGGGGAATACGTCGTCAGGCTGCCCGCCAACCTCAAAGGCAAAATCCTTGTCGTTGATCCAAAGTGGAATTTTGTCGTCTTGAACGTCGGTGAGGACCAGGGCGCGATTCAGGACGGCGAACTTCTGGTCAGCCGCGATGGCAAGCTCGTCGCCAAGGTTATCATCCGCAGCGTCGAAAAGGATCGCAGCATCGCCAACATCATTCCGGGCTGGCAGCTTGGCGAAGTGATTGAAGGCGATGAAGTCACGCCCGCACATCCGGCTTCTTGAAATGAAACGTCGCGCCGCCAGATGGGTTTTGATGTTCGCCGTGGGCGCGGTTCTTGCCGGCGCAGTCGGCTGCGAGACGGACGAGCCTAAAAACGCCTCGGTTCGCCCGTGGAACTCGCCGCAAAGCTGGGAAAACGGAATGCCCGTTGACATGAACCAGCAGCACGAATAATCCCGGCGCAATTCATCCCGCGATTTCCAGGCAGCGGGTTGGCGTCAAAATAAAATCCATCCGCACGTCGTGCGCTTCTGCCGGGATTTTTTCCACAATCTGCCCGTCAAAGGCGATTCCGCATTTTACGCCGCGAACTTCTGCGAGCAGCCGGTCGTAAAACCCCTTGCCGCGACCGAGCCGGTGTCCGCGCAAATCAAAGGCGATTCCCGGAACCAGAATCAGGTCAAAGTGATCCAAGGGGATTTCCACGCAGCTTTTCGACGGTTCACGAATGCCAAAGTGTCCGCTGACAATTTCATTGCCATGCGGACGGCGCACGCGACGGGCGGTATAATTTTGACTCCCAATGTCAAAAGCGGGCAAAGCGGCGATTTTGCCCGCAGCGATTCCTGCGTCCAGCAACGGCCAGACGTGCAATTCATCTGCTTGCGATGCGAAAAGCAAAACAGACTGCGCGCTTTGCCAGACCGGCTTCTGCCGCAGGAGCGCGCAGGCTTTCGTGGAATCCGCCGCGCGCCTTTCCGGTGGGAATTTTTCCAGCGCCGCCCGGATTTTCGCGCGCAGTTCCGATTTCTGCTTTTGCAATCCGTGATTATCCATGGTCATCCGTGGTCTGTTTTTTGATTTTTGATTTCGGCAAACTGCGCGCGCCATTTCTCGACACGCTCCTTGATTTTCTTTTCTACGCCTTGATCCGTCGGCTCGTAATAGATTTTGTCCGCGCCCAGATAATCCTGCGCGACAAAATGATTTTCCCCCTCGTGCGCGTATTCGTAGCCGGTGCCGTGGCCGAGTTTTTTCGCGCCGGAATAATGCGAATCGCGCAAATGTTCCGGCACGGCCAGCGTGCGACCGGATTTCACGTCTGCGAGCGCCGCATCAATCGCCAGGTAAGCGCTGTTGCTCTTGTTCGCAGTCGCGATGTAAATCGTCGCCTCGGCCAGCGGAATCCGCGCTTCCGGCCAGCCGACGAATTCAGAAGCCGACAGGCAGGCGTTCGCCAGAACCAAAGCCATCGGGTCGGCGAGGCCGACATCTTCCGCCGCGCAAATAACAATTCGTCGAGCGATGAAACGCGGGTCTTCGCCGGCGTGAATCATTTTCGCGAGCCAGTAAAGCGCAGCGTCGGGATCGCTGCCGCGCATGGATTTGATGAACGCGGAAATCGTGTCGTAGTGCGCGTCGCTGTCGCCATCATACACAACGGCTTTTTTCTGGATGCTTTGTTCGGCGACTTCAAGCGTGATGTGAATTGTTCCGTCTTGATTCGGTGAAGTTGTCAGCGCGGCAATTTCGAGCGAGTTCAATCCTTTGCGCGCGTCACCGTCGGAAATTTTGGCGAGATGACGCAGCGCATTTTCATCGGCGGAAATTTTCATGTAGCCGAGTCCGCGCTCTTCGTCTTTGAGCGCGCGTTGCAAAAGCGAAAACAATTCTTCCTCGCCCAGCGGGCGCAGTTCAAAAATTTGCGAACGCGAGACGAGCGGCGAATTGACGAAGAAAAATGGATTGTGCGTCGTCGCGCCGATCAATTTAACGACGCCGCTTTCCACGTCCGGCAGCAGAACGTCCTGCTGCGATTTGTTGAAGCGATGGATTTCGTCAATGAACAGAATCGTGGATTGCCCTTTGTTTTCAAGGCGGTTCGCCGCGCCGGACAAAACGCGCCTCATGTCCGCGACGTTGGATTCGACGCCGCTCAAGCGCTCGAATTTGCTTTTGGTCTGGCGCGCTATGATTTGCGCGAGCGAAGTTTTGCCCGTGCCGGGCGGCCCGTAAAAAATCAGCGACTGGATTCGATCCGCTTCAATCGCGCGACGAAGCAATTGTCCCGGCGCAAGAATGTGGGTTTGCCCGGCGTATTCGTCGAGGTTGCGCGGACGCATTCGCGCGGCGAGCGGCTGGTTGCGGAAATTATTTTCAGGATTTTGAGATTCAGGCACGACAGATTCCGCCAATGGTTTTTCCATCGGCGCGGAAAACAGATCGTCGCGCGGCATGAATTGAAATTAGCATCGGAAAACGGTTTGCCCAAAAGAAAAAGCCCGCGAAAAAATCACGGGCTTTTAAAAGAACCCCCGCCATTGCCGTGTCTAACTAAACCTTTGAACATGTATTGCTACATGGGGAACTCGCCGCGATGTTTTCGACTTCCAGTGAAGGCGTGTCGGCCGCACCGCAACTCGCTCCGTGATCGTTTAACTTACGGTTCAAGGATTGCTTCGAATCACGAACAGGGCAGGGAAATTATTTTGTTGAAAGAGCGTGCTAACTGGTCAATCACTTATCGACCCATGCGCGAAGTTTCTCAAGAAAAATTTTCAAATTTATTTTGCTTTGGGTGCAATCAAAACTTGCATTCGTCTTGCGCCGGGTTTTTCTTGTTAATTTCGCCGGGTCGTAATTGGCACTTGACACATTATGTTTGATGAGCAAGCATTTCCATGTATGAGAGCCATAGGAAACAGGCTTTTCGGTCAAGAATGGTTGGTTGCTGGGTTTTTGCTGCTGCTTGCCATCAACAATGCGGTTTCAGATCAGTTTGATCACCTGACTCCGCGTTTTTCCGGCACCAGTGTTGATCTCAATGCAATTTCTTACGGAACCAATGTTTATGTGGCGGTGGGTGAGGGCGGCTTGATTTTGAAATCACCAGATTCGGCAACTTGGTCTAATCAAATTTCGCCCACTACAAACGAGCTTCGCGGAGTGGTCTTCGCCAACGGGATGTTTGTTGCTGTCGGCGGTTCTGGAACAATCGTTACCTCGCCCGATGGCATAACATGGACGGCTCAAATCTCTGGCGTCACAAACAGACTCAATGCCATCGGTTCAAGCGGTGGAGCATTTGTTGCTGTCGGCGATTCGGGAACCATTCTCTATTCTACAAATGCGGTGAATTGGAAAAACATTATCACGGGCGTGCCATATAATTTGAACGGTATTGTTGGCGGTTTTGTCATCGTGGGTGATTCAGGCGCGGTTCTGACTTCGCCGGACGGATTGGGCTGGACGGTTCGATCCTCCGGCACATTTCTTGGACTGAACGCCGTTGCTCATTCATTTTACGGTTCTTTTATTGCGGTGGGGCAGTCCGGAGTAATTATTACTTCACCGGACGGGGTGACTTGGACTGTGCATAATTCCGGGGTTACAACCAACTTCCACAGCATCGCAGCGGATCCTGCGGATAACTCCTATAACACTTCTTCCAGCGGCACTTTCGGCGTAGTGGGTGATGGGGGAATCTTTCTGACCTCATCTAACGCAGGCTCGAACTGGATTTCGCAGCCTACTGAAACGACTAATAATCTCCAAGGTATTACGTTTGAAAACGGTGGCTTCGTCGCTGTCGGTGAATTCGGCTCTATTGAAGCCGGCTTTGTCTGGGTGCAGCGCGCGAGTGGTATTACCAATAATCTCAACAGCGTGGCGTGGGGGAACAACCGGTTCGTTGCCGCCGGCGGGCAGGGGATCATTTTGACCTCCACCAACGGCAAAGACTGGACACTTTGTAACTCCGGAACCACTGATAGCCTGAATGTCACTTTTGCCGGAAACAAATTCATGGCGTTCAGCTCCGGCAGTATGGTGGTTTCCACAAATGGAGTGGATTGGACTGCGTATGTTGTATTTCCATCTCGCACTAACATTATCGCGGTAGCATATGGGAACGGCACCTTTGTGATGATGGCTGATTACTCGAATCCATCTATGCCAGGAAGCTCCCTAAATTTAGCGCTGCTTTCTCAAGACGGAATCAATTGGACGCCTTCTACTACCATCAACGCATCCTATGCACCATTGAACGACATGGCGTTCGGCTCAAATTTATTTTGTGCGGTCGGTCAGCAAGGCAATGTTTACACGTCACCGGATGCTGTAAACTGGATAACGCATAACATCGGTCAATCCGCTATCAACTACACGGTGGCTTATTTGAATGGACGTTTTATTGTTTCATCGCAGGCAGGTTCCCTTGTCACTTCTACCAACGGTTCTGATTGGGTGATTAATGGTGGAAATTTGGGCGTTTTTACAGGTGGAAGATGGTGTTTCGGTCATAATGCCTTTGTCGCAATTGGCAGCTTGTATGACAGTTTTTATGAGACTTCCTCCGATGGTGTCACTGTTAGCATCCGTTCGCCAAACTCTGTATCCGAAACGCCGCTCTCGGTTAGTAGTGTCGCATTCGGTGCCGGAACATTTGTTGCAGTTGGCGCCAGTGGTCTTATTGTTCAATCTGTTCCCATGCTGTCCATGATCAGCGCCTTATCTGTCTCTCAAGGAATCAAAATCAATGTGACCGGCGACATTGGTCGCAATTTCGTGCTGGAAACGACAACCAACTTGCCCGCCAATTCATGGACAAGCTTGTTCAGCGTCACCAACGCTCCATACAGCACCAACTTCATTGATGTCGTGACGAATGTTCCTCAGCGTTTCTACCGTTCGCACGAACTGTAAAACTTCCACTCGCTCGAACGGCGGATTTTCACTATGCTCCCGTCGTTTCAAATGATGACGTCCGTGCAAATCCGCCAGTCGTTCCTCGATTTTTTCAAATCGAAGCAGCACACCATTGT
>DASXED010000135.1:0-11094 GCA_036490295.1 Verrucomicrobiia bacterium
CGCCGGCTGCAAAATTTGCATCGGGCGGACCAGATCATTTGCATCAGCCGTTTTACGGCCGACGAGGCGATGGCCTTGTTGAATTTGCCGGCCGCAAAATTGACCGTGATTCACAACGGCTGTGATTTTCATCCCGATGAACCGCCGCCGCCGGAAGTAAAACCCGGCTTTAATGTTCCTGCCGATTTTTTTCTATTCGTCGGCTCATTGGAACCGGGCAAAAACCTCATGTTGCTCAAGGAGGTTTATGCTCTGGCCGAGGCCGAAAAACGCGCGCTGCCACCGTTGCTGATTGTTGGCGCGCGTTGGGAAGGCGTCGGCAACGAAGGCGCGCCGCCGAAAGACTGGCATTATCTGGGACGCCAGCCCGACGACATCCTGGTTTATCTTTATCGTCGCGCGCTGTCGCTGGTTTTTCCGAGCAAATACGAAGGGTTCGGCCTTCCGGCGGTCGAGGCCATGGCGCTGGGTTGTCCGGTCATCTGCTCGCCGGTGGCCAGCCTGCCGGAAGTCGGCGGCGATGCCGCGATGTTCACGGACATGACGCCTGCGGCTTATCTCAAGGCCATGGAGCGCTTGAACCGCGAAGCCAGTTTGCGTGCCGATCTGATTGAAAAAGGCCGTGCACAAGCGGCCAAATTTTCGTGGAACAAATGCGCTGGCGAGGTGCTCGAAATTTATCGGTCGGTATGGGCAGGCCATTAAAGAATTTCCTTATTTGCTGTAACTGAGATTGTGAGGCTTGTTTTTCAAACCTCCAATTGGCAATCAAAATTATTTGGGATTATGCATTAAACAAACAATCTGGCTTTTTCTCGGTATTCCATCATCGTCTGCTGCAAAGAAATGCCCGGTTTCATTGATATTTTGTTGTCGGTTGCCAAATACCTCGGTCTTCTAAATTGTTTGTTTAGTGCATAATCCCAAAATTATCAGAGCCTTTATGCTGGCTTTTATTTTTTCAACGGTTTGTCGGTGATTTTGCGAAACAGCGCCTCGTATTGGTCGGTGATTTGTTCCCACGTGAAACGCTCGCGAATGCGTTCGGGCGCGCGCGCGCGGAATTGCTGCATTTCCACGGGATATGATTCGGCGAATTGTAGTTGTTTGGCCAGTTCGTCCGGATTTTTTGGGAACAGCAAGCCGTAATGGCCATTATCCAAAGCCTCGACGTTGAACGGGGTCTGCAATGCCAGCACGCAGGCCCCAGCGCCGAGGGCGCTCAGTATGGTTGGGTTGATCCCGCCGAATTGGTGGCCGTGCAAATAGGCGAAGCAGTTGGCAAAAAGTTCCTTGAGGTGACCAGGTTTGGAGACGTGGCCGGTAAAGCGAACGCGGTCGTTGGCCAGGGACTTGAGTTTTTCGTGGAATTCCATCTCGACGACGTTGCCTTTGTAATCAGCGCCACCAACGACTGCAAGCATTTTCTGCGATCCGGATTTTGCGAAGCCTTCGATGAGCAAATCGGCGTTGTTGTCCGGGACGCGGCGGCCAACGATGAGATAGTAGCCGCCCGGCTCAAGCCCATACTCTTTCAAAACTTCCGGGTGCTCGGATTGTTCGATATTCGCACCATAAGCGATGTAGGTGGAATCAATGCCGAATTCGCGCGCGTAAAGCCGGTGCATTTCCTCGGCGTCGGTGACGATTTCGTGATAGAACTTTGTGCCGAGGCGCGCGGAGTTTTTGAAAAATGTCTTGCCGGTTTTGCTCCATTTCGGGCGCAGCCATTCCATGCCGTCCACGTTGAGCACGCATTTTTTCCCGAGCGCACGCGGAATGAAACCAAACAGGCCGTTGGCGGCGTTGCAAACAAAAATCAAATCGAAGTCGCGCAGTGAGGCGTCGGTGATG
The DNA here is from genome assembly GCA_036490295.1 of Verrucomicrobiia bacterium. Lineage (GTDB taxonomy): Bacteria > Verrucomicrobiota > Verrucomicrobiia > Limisphaerales > UBA11358 > UBA11358. The sequence continues at coordinate 1,855 of DASXED010000135.1, forward strand.
GACAGCGCGGTGTGCGAAAGCGTGCTTAAAGATTTGTGTTCCAAGCTGGGCAGATAGCGCAGCTTCACGCCCAAGTGCTCCGGCGGTCGCTCCTTGAACAGCCCGCTGCGGCAATAAATGGTCACGTCATGGCCGCGTTGCGCGAGGCGAGGCGCCAGTTCGCCGACGAATGTTTCATATCCGCCGTAAGTGGAAGGCATGCCGCGAATACCCATGATGGCGATTTTCATTGGCGTCAGTGGAAATGTTTGGAACGGAAAAAATCAGATTATTGTTTGATGAGCGCGGCCCACGATGGCGGCATATTTTTTCACTTCAACCGCGTCAAAAGTCTGGCCATGTCAAGTCGCCGACAAATTGCGTCATAAATCTGCGCCGCCCAAACCATGATTTTATCCGGTTGCATGAACGCGTAAAATACACGGAAAAAACCGGCATAAGCCAGCAAAAAACCGGCCGATAATTGAAAACACTTTACCTTCCGAAACGGAATTTCTGCGCGATGGGAATGTGCCGCCCCATGCCGAACGCGCGCGGCGAGATTTTCAACGCGGGCGCGGCCTGACGCCGCTTGTATTCGCTGAAATTGATTTTGTTCAACACGTCGTTCACGACCGCCGCGTCGAAACCGCGCTGGATGATTTCTTCCCCGCCTAAATTTTTCACGACGTAAAGGTCAAGAATCGCGTCCAGCGTTTCGTAAGGCGGCAATGAATCCTGATCCGTCTGGTTCAGCCGCAATTCCGCGCTCGGCGGCTTGGAAATGGAATTTTCGGGAATCAGGATTCTTTCGCAGTTCACCCGGCGCGCAATTTTGTAAATATCCGTCTTGAAAACGTCCGCCAGCGGCGCGAGCGCGCCGTTCATGTCGCCGTAAAGCGTGCAATAGCCGACCGCCATTTCCGATTTGTTGCCCGTCGTCAGCACGAGCGCGCCGAATTTGTTTGACAGCGCCATCAGCGTCAGTCCGCGCAGCCGCGACTGCACGTTTTCCTCTGCCTCGTTCGGCTTGAAATTCGCAAAGGCCTTTTCCAATTGTTTTTCCACCGATTGAAACACCGGCTCAATCGGCATGACTTCAAGGCGGATGCCGAGATTTTTTGCAAGCGCGGCGGCGTCACTCAAACTGCCTTCGCTCGAATAACGCGCGGGCATCGCCACGCCCAAAACATTTTCCGCGCCGAGCGCGTCCACGGCGAGAACCGCCGTCAACGCCGAATCAATGCCGCCGGACAAGCCGACGATGACCGATTTGAATCCGCATTTGCGGACGTAATCGCGGATGCCCAGCGACAACGCGGAAAAAATCTGCCACTCGCGCGGCGGAAAATCGCAGCAGCGAACGTCAGTTCGCTCTGAATTGATTTGAGCCGACTCACGTCGGCTGCCACTGGAATTAAATTTCAAGTCCGCGACCAAAACTTCTTCTTCAAATCCTTTTCCCATCGCAACAATTTCGCCGCGCGAATCAAGCGCGACGCTGTGGCCGTCGAAAATCAATTCGTCGTTCGCGCCGACGAGATTGACCTGTGCGAGCGGAATTTTTTCGTCGCGCGCAACGCGCCGGAGCATTTCCAGCCGCATTTTTTCCTTGCCGTCGTGCCACGGCGACGCGGAAATGTTCAGGATGATTTCCGCGCCTTGCGAAATCAGTTCGCGCACCGGATCGCGGCGGTAAATGCGTTCCGGCCAGAAATCCTCGTCATTCCAGATGTCCTCGCAAATGGTAATTCCAAGTTTGCGACCGTTGAATTCAAACAGCTCGATTTTTTTTGCCGGTTCAAAATAACGGTCTTCGTCAAAAACGTCGTAAGTCGGCAACAGGCATTTGTTCGTGCGCCAGATGATTTTCCCGTTTTGCAAAACGGCTGCGGCATTTCGCAGCGCGCGCCCGGGTTTCTCCAGATTGCGGTCAACGTAGCCGACGCACAACGGGACTGCGCCGGTTTGTTTCGCCGTTTCATCCAGTGCGGCGAGATTGGCGTCAATAAAATCGGCGCGCAGAAGCAAATCGCGCGGCGGATAGCCGCAAAGAAAAAGTTCGGGGGCGAGAATAAATTCCGCGCCGAACGCGACGGCTTGCGCGTAGCCGGCCAGAAGTTTTTGCCGATTCGTCGCGAAATCGCCGATGGTCGAGTTGAGTTGGAGAATCCCGATTTTCAACAGAAAATAGGATAGTTGCCGGTCGCAACTTCGCAATGAATTTAACTGAAAGGCAAGGTCGATTAACTCTTGTCCAACACCCGAATTGATCGAGGAGCAAATTTATGGATGCTACTGGCCGATGGTTTGGGAATACGCTTGGAGGATTTGGCTGGCTGTTGTCTTCCAATCAAATTTTTTAGCCTGTTCGAGGCTGCGATGGCGCAGTTCGGCCTGACGTTCCGGCGAAGAAATCACGCGCCAAATTCCTGCGGCAATTTCCTCGACTGATTCGGGGTTGACCAGCTCGCAGGCGTCTCCGGCGACTTCAGGAATCGAAGTCGTGTTGGAACTGACCACCGGCGTGCCGCATCCCATGGCCTCCAGCACGGGCAGGCCGAAACCTTCATAGACGGAAGGATAGACCATGACTGTGGCGGCCTGATAGTGCCTGACCAGTTCATCCTGGCTGATATAACCGGTGAATTCGACGTCTGATTCGATCTTGTTTTTTCGCACTGTTTCAAAGATGTCGTCATAGAGCCATGCTTTCTGGCCGACAATCTTCAGGCGCGCGTCTGTTTTTTTCTCCCGTTTCAGCAAAATAAAGGCCTGCAACAAGCGAATCAGGTTTTTGCGCGGGTGCAGATTGCCAACATAGAGAATGGAAGGCGCGGTTTTTACCCGTTCGGCTGATGGTCGAAAACAATCGTCCAGTCCCAAGTATGTCACGGTCACTTTATCGGGGGCGATTTTCCAACGCTCGCAGATTTCCCGTTTCGAAAATTCAGAAAGGGTCAAAATGCGCGCGGCTTTTTGGGCCGCCAGCTTGATGAGGCTGCGATAGACCAGAAGTTCGTGCCGTTTGTAACCCGAAGGAATGCAAACAAAAGAGATGTCATGCACCGACACAATTTTTGGGACGCGGTCCCAGAACTTTGTCCAGAAAGAGGCGTGGTAAAGTTGAGGTTTGGATTGGGACAGGACTTGTGGAATCTTCCAAAAGTTCCGGGAAATGAAATGACCCAGGGGAATCTCCCTCCAGACAAAGCTGTCCGGACGCGGCCCCGCGTAATGAGGAGTCGTGATTACTTCCAATTCAAGATTTGCAGGTTGAATCATTTGGAAACCATCCAGCACGCCGCGAATATAGGTTTCATTGCCGGTTTTTCGGCGACCCAGGCAAGTGGCGTCTATGGCAACACGGATGTTTTTCATCGGAAACTCACCAAGAGTGGATTGCATCGGCGCCCCGGTCAACTTCCGGGTGCGGGCTTAAGTTTAGAACCTTCATAAAATTTTTCCGATTGACCATGAAATCATTGCCGGATTAGGATAGAGCAGGCCGATTTTCACCGCAAGCCTTGTCGCGATGAATTTGCCTGAAAAACCGGGTGAGCATCAATTCAATTTGAAAAATTTCGACTTCGCAGCCGTTTGGATTACGATGACCTTTGCAAAGTGAAGCCGAGCTTGTTGATTTTTGAACTGCGCATGATGGGAGACGCCATCATGAGCCTGCCGTTTATCCGCGCCGCGATGGAAAAACACGAGGTCTTTGTTTGCTGCCAGCCGTCGGTGGCGGATGTGTTCCGAACCGTGCTGCCTGAAGAACAAATCATTCTTTGGCGTCCACCATGGCTTAATGAGAAAGAAAAACAAGGTTCCTCAAAATGGAAAAACGCCGGCATTAAATCGTTCATCCAACGCTTGCGACAAGTTCAGGCACAAGCTGCCGTGAGCGTTTGGGCGGACGCGCGCGTTCATGTCTTGATGGCATTGAGCGGTGCAAAAGAGCGGGTTGGGTTTCCAATGACAAAGCGAAATTTTTATGCGAGTGAACTGCCCTGGCGGCGGCGGCAAATTCTCATCGGAAAAGTTCTTAATTTTTGGGGAAGCCTTCTTCTTTGCCGGAAGTTGATCACAAAAAAAATCGACCGGAACGATTATTACCAGCATCACGTTGAGGCGTGGCGGCAACTGGCTGACGCTTTGAATTTGAATTGGAGTGCGGAATTTCCATGGTTTGCGCCACTGCTGACATCGTTGCCTGATCCGGTTTCCGCCTGGCTGCAAGCGGCGCGGGCCGGCGGACAGAAAATCTGGCTGTTGCATCCGGGCGCGCGCACGCCGAACCGCCGCTGGCCGCTCGAAAAATTCCGTGGATTGATTGAGCAAACCTTCCACAACAGCCGGACTCCGCTGATAGTCATTGATCCGATGGAAACGCCGCTACCCGCCCAATGGCTGCCCGGCGTTTTTACCTGGCGTCCGGGCAGTTTGGGAGAATTTTTCAGCATCGTGAGCGCCGTGGACAACGTGATTTGCAATGACACCGGCGTTTCCCACGTGGCCGCCGCGCTCGGCAGGCGGGTCGTGAGTATTTTTGGCGCGAACCTGCCCCGATGGTTTGCGCCCTACGGCAACCTGGATTTGGTTGCGGAACAGGATGTCTGTCCTCATCGGCCTTGTTTTGACCGATGCGTCATGCCCTCTTACATTTGCATTGAAGCGGTCACGGTCGAAATGGTGAAACAACAGGTTGAAAAACTGCATTCGTCAAATGCCGGAATGCCGCCCGGCTTGCCGGATTGAAATGCTTCATTCCGGCAATGTTTGATTTTCATTGAGTGGGAACAAGATTTTTGATGTCATAATGGGGACATTCCAGAAAATGAACGAAACGAACACAATTCCAACGGCCAAGCCAGACGCGTGGCAAGATTTTTGCGCTTGCTGGCGGCAATTGCCGAACAAGGTTTTTTTCTTTGCGCTGCTGGCGGCGTGGCTGGCGCTTTTTTATTTTCTGGGCAATTCCACCTTGGGTTATTTTCACACGCCATCGCTCTTCTCGTATATGTGGAACGCCTACAGTTTTTCCAACTTTTCGGGCGATGAAGCTCTCGGAGCCATGATTCCGTTTTTGGTGATCGGTCTGTTCTGGTGGAAACGCCGTCAACTGCTGGCCTTGCCGCTGCAAATCTGGCCGCCTGCATTGCTGTTGGTCGCTTTGGGACTGGCATTGCACGCGGCGGGTTATTTGATCGAGGAGCCGCGCATTTCCATCGTGGCGATGTTCGTCGGCATTTATGGGTTGACGGGGCTGGCTTGGGGACGCGCGTGGCTGCGCCACAGTTTTTTTCCGTTTGCGCTGTTCATTTTTTGCGTGCCGGTCAGCGAATTCATCGTGCCGGTCACCCTGCCGCTGCGGGTTTTGGTTTCCACGCTCACCGAATGGACGGCGCATGGCATTCTGGGCATCGGCGTGCAGCGAATGGGCACGCAATTGTTCGATCCGCTCGGCACATATCAATACGACGTGGTGGCGGCGTGCAGCGGCATCCGCAGCCTAGTGGCGATTTTTCTGCTCGCCACGGTTTATGGGTTTGTCACGTTCCGTTCGCCGTGGAAACGGCTGTTGCTCATGGCGCTGGCGCTTCCGCTGTCAGTTCTTGGAAATCTCGTGCGGATGCTTTGCATCATCATCGCGGCGGAAATCGGCGGGCAAAGCGCGGGCAATTATGTGCATGAAGGCGGCCCGCTGGGAATCATCAGCCTGCTGCCTTATGTCCCGGCCATTTTTGGACTTCTTCTGGCAGGCCGGTGGCTGGAAAAAAAACCTGATTCCGGCGGAAAACCACAGGCATGAAAAAGCAAAAAATCTTCCTTTTGATTCTCGTGTTCATTTTGATTGGCGGCGGTGCCATCGCGTTGAACTGGCTGCACACAAACCAGAAACTCGGCGTGCCGGGGATCATAGCCGCGCCGGTTCCCGGCAGCGTGAAAATGAATTTTGACCTGCCGCCGAGCGTGCCTGGCTTCACCTCCACCAATGAGCCGGAGGCTCAAATCGTTTTGAATTACTTGCCAAAAGACACCAGTTTTGCCCAACGCCGTTACGTCACGCCCGACGGTTTTTGGGTGAACGCCAACGTCATTTTGATGGGACTCGACCGCACCAGCATCCACAAGCCGGAGTATTGCCTGCCCGGCCAGGGCTGGCACATTGACCAAAGAAACACGGTCAACCTTTCCATCACCGGCGCGCATCCTTATCAACTGCCGGTGGCGGAGTGGTTGCTCTCCATTTCCCTTAAAATGCCCGACGGGCGGAAGCAGGAAGTGCATGGCCTTTACGTCTTTTGGTTCGTGGCGCACAATGAGGAAACGACCAGCCATTGGCAGCGCGTCAAATGGATGACGCTTGACCTTTTGCGCACGGGCGTTTTGCAGCGCTGGGCTTATGTCAGTTATTTTGCGGTTTGCGAGCCGGGTCAGGAAAACGCCGCGTTTGAACGCATGAAGAAATTGATCGCCTCCTCCGTGCCGGAATTTCAGCTACCGCCAGCCAAACCTTGATTCGTTAAAAGATTTGAATTCGGACGCAGCCTGATTATCCTCAATGGTGCTGTCTCTTGAATAATTATGTTGCGACGCGATCGTCAGATTCGGACGCAAATCCACCAACTGGCGGATGCCTGCCTGTTTGCGTTGAGCTTTCGGCTGGCCTATATGCTGCGCGCCAACCCGCAAATCTCGGCGTGGCTGGGCATCAGCCCGATTTCGGATGATGAATTTAATGGCGTTGTCTGGCTTTTTATCGCGGTGATGGTTGCCGGGCCATTCATCCTCGAATCGCAGGGGTTTTACAATCGCCGGCCGTTGTGCCCGCGCGGTGCCATCCTGTGGCCGCTGTTCAAAGGTTGTTTGATCACGACCGTCGGCCTGGTGCTGGCCATGTATGTTTTTCATGTGATTTCACCGCGCGTGGTGATGATTTTTTTTGGCTGCATTAGTTTTGGCCTGATTTATCTCAAGGAAGAATCGTTGCGGCTGATTTTCAAAAGCAAAATGGCTCAATCCCAATACAAACGCCGCTTCATTCTCGTCGGCGGGGAAAAAGAAATCACCAAAATGCGCCGGGAACTGGAGGGACGCAAGGACGACACGGTGACCATCGTGGACCAATTCAACCTCGGTGCAAACCCGCTTTCACAACTCGTCCAAATGCTCCACGAACACGCCATCTACGGCGTCATTTTGAGCGCCCGGCATACGTATTTCGAGCAGGTCGAAAGCGTCATCAAGGCCTGCGAACTCGAAGGCGTCGAGGTCTGGCTGGTCGCCGATTTTTTCGGCGCGCAAATTTCGCGCACGAGCTTCGACGAATTGCTCGGCCGGCCGCTGCTGATTTTCCGCACCGCGCCCGAAGCCTCATGGCGAAGCGTCGTCAAGCAACTCATGGATTTCTGCGGCTCGCTCGTGGTTTTGATTTGTTTGTCGTGGCTGTTCGCGCTGCTCGCCTTGCTGATCAAACTAACCTCGCCCGGCCCGGTTTTTTTCCGGCAGCCGCGCTCCGGACAGAATGGATCGCCTTTCACGGTTTACAAATTCCGCACCATGGTGACAAACGCCGAGCAGATTAAACATGAACTGAAGGCCATGAACGAAATGCGCGGCCCCGTCTTCAAGGTCACCAACGACCCGCGCATCACGCCGCTCGGAAAATTTCTCCGCAAATACAGCCTCGACGAACTGCCGCAATTCTTCAACATCCTGCGCGGCGAAATGAGCCTCGTCGGGCCGCGCCCGCTGGACGTGAACGAAGTCAAGCGCTTCGACGATCTCGCCCATCGCCGCCGCTTCAGCGTCAAACCCGGGCTGACCGGCCTCCTGCAAATCAGCGGGCGCAATCAAGTTGTTGATTTCAAAGACTGGATTCGCCTCGACCTCGAATACATTGACAACTGGTCGCTCTGGCTCGACGTGAAAATTTTGCTCCTCACCATTCCCGCCGTGCTGCGCGGAACCGGGGCAAAGTGAGTCCGTGCAGTGTTTAATCGTTGAATCATTGAACCATTTCAATAAACTTCAATGCCTTGGCAATTTAACGATTCAATAAATTTACGATTTAACGCCTTGAAAAGAAATCAACCCACGTCCGTCGTCACCGGTGCCGCCGGTTTTCTCGGCTCACATCTGACCGATCTGCTTTTGGTGCGCGGCCACAAGGTCATCGGCATAGATAATTTTGTCACCGGCAGCGTGGACAACATTTCGCACCTCGGCGGCATCCCGGATTTCAAATTCATCCAGCAGGACGTCACCGAATTTATTTTCCTCGACGCGCCGGTGGATTACATCTGGCATTTCGCGTCGCCCGCCAGCCCGATTGATTATCTCGAATTGCCAATCCAGACTTTGAAAGTCGGTTCGCTCGGCACGCACAAGGCGCTCGGCCTAGCCAAAAATAAAAAAGCGCGATTTTTGATCGCCTCCACTTCGGAAATTTACGGCGACCCGCTTGTTCATCCGCAAACCGAAGAGTATTGGGGAAATGTAAATACAATTGGTCCGCGTGGCTGCTACGACGAGGCAAAAAGATTTGCCGAGGCGATGACGATGGCCTATCACCGCGAACACAAAGTCCAGACGCGCATCGTGAGAATTTTCAACACTTACGGCCCGCGAATGCGCTTGAATGATGGACGCGTCGTTCCGGCATTTGTCAGCCAGGCGTTGAAAAATAAACCCGTGACCGTTTTTGGAAAGGGCAACCAGACGCGCAGTTTTTGCTACGTCTCGGATTTGATCGAAGGCATTTATCGTTTGATGATGAGCGATTACAATTTGCCCGTGAACATCGGCAATCCCGTGGAAATGACCATGCTGCAATTCGCCGATGAAATCATCCGCGCGACAAAATCCAAAAGCAAAATCGTTTTCAAACCGCTGCCGCAGGATGATCCAAAACAGCGCAAGCCCGACATTTCAAAGGCAAAAAAGATTTTGAAATGGGAGCCGAAAATTCCGCTGGCAAAAGGACTCACGGACACGATTGCGTATTTCAGAACGAAAGTTTGAACCAATGAAGTTTTCAACGCAAACAATTATCATGATTGTTTTGAGTGGAAGTTTGTTTTTTGAAACATCATGCGTGCGTCGCGAATCACAACCGACTTACAAAGGTAAGCCATTAAACGAATGGGTTGGCGAACTTACGTTGACGAACAAGTTTATTGGCACTCGCTGCTCCGCAGCTAATGAACTTTACGAAGTTAGAAGCAACGCTGCTGTTGCGGTGCCGAATTTGATTCT
>DASXED010000010.1:0-11051 GCA_036490295.1 Verrucomicrobiia bacterium
ATTCGGATGCGATGTCCGCGTTGCGCGATCAATTGTCCGCGCTGCCGCAACCGCACGTTCATCTGGTGCTGAATGCCGCTTATGAAAATTCAATTTTGTTCGAGCAATTTCGCGCGTTTGAATCGTTTGCGCCGGAAGACATCATTTTCACGCATCTGGACGAAGAACGTCGGCGCGTGAAACTGTGGAATTTTGTCTTGGGCACAAATTGTCCGGTGAGTTTTCTGGGCGCTGGGCAAAAAATTCCCGGTGAATTCCGGCGGGCGGAACCGGCGTTGCTGTTTCCTCAAAAAAATCGCCGGTAAATGCTGGGTTTTGGCGCGAAGCCTGAAGCTAAACGCTTAATGGCAGCCATTTTGCTAAACACCGGTCAAAACGGATGAAGTCTTTTATGATTTTCGGGGCAATCGTCGGATTTCTCATCGGCGGCGGTTTTAGTCTGGCCGATGATTGCTCCTGGCCCACGGCTTTGTGGCGTGCGTGCGCGGCGGCCCTGGCCCTGGCGATCATCACGCGCTGGTGGAGCCGCGTGTGGCTGCAAAGTCTGCGCGACGCGATCAATCAGCGCCGTTACGCGCGCGCAAATCCGCCGCCTAAAACCAAGCCGGTTGTGAAAACATGAGCAGCAGTTTAAGCGAATTATCCGAAGCGACTGTCGTTGCGGCGCCGCGTTGCCCGACGGCGCAGGAGCTTTGGCAGCGTTACCATCAGCGCGTTGACGCCGACACGGAAAACGCGCTGATTGAAAAATATCTTCCGCTGGTTTCCTCGGCGGCGGCGCGGCTGGCCATGACGCTGCCCGAACACGTGGACCAGGACGACCTTTACAGCGCCGGTCTCGTTGGTTTGCTTCAGGCGCTTCGTAATTTCGATCCGACCTGCGGCGCGTCGTTTGAAACCTATGCGCGGATGCGCGTGCGCGGCGCGATGCTGGATGAATTGCGCCGGATGGACTGGGTGCCGCGCGCCGTTCATGAAAAGGCGCGCAAAATTCAGAACGCGATGTCGCAGCTTGAGCAAAAACTGGGGCGCGCGCCGACGGAAGCGCAAATGGCCAGGGTGTTGAATTTATCCGTGCCGGAATACGCCCAATTGCTCAACGAAGTTCGTCCGGCGGCGTTTGTCTGCCTGGATGCCGTGAATTCCTCGGAAGACGGCGACGGCGGAAGTTTGTATGAAGTGATCGCGGACGCGGTTGAAGAAAGCCCGGTGCAACAGGCTTCGCAGCAGGAATTGAAGCGCGTGATTTTCGAGCGGCTCAAAGAGCTGCCAGAAATTCAACGCAAGGTGCTCGCGCTTTATTACGCGGAAGATTTGCATCTGCGCGAAATCGCCGAGGTTTTTGGGCTGACCGAATCGCGCATCTGCCAGATTCATTCGCAAGCGATTCTGGGCATCCGCGCCCATGTTCAGCGCCTTGAAGCCGGCTTGGTCAAACGACCCGCAACTGCGAACAGCACATGATCATTGTCATCGGAATTGCCATTGTCACCTTTTGCGTCTTCGGTGGATTTGTGTTCGGCGGCGGGCATTTGCTCGTCCTGATGCACCCGAACGAACTGCTGATCATCGGCGGTGGCGGCTTGGGCGCGCTGCTCATCATGTGCCCGCGCAAAGTGCTCATGGACATCGTCAAGGGACTGACAACCTGCATGAAAGGCGCGCCGCATGACCGCGCGGCTTATGAGGATTTGCTGAAGGTGCTCTACGAATTGTTTCTGGTGGGACGGCGAAGCGGCATGATCGCGCTCGAAGAACACGTTTTGGATCCGCAAAACAGTTCCATCTTCAAAAAATATCCGAACTTTTTGAACAACCCGCGCGCCGTGGAATTTCTTTGCGGCAGTTTGCGGCCAATCATTGACGGCAAAATCAAGCCCGACCAGTTGCGGCTGTTGCTCGACGCGGAACTCGATCAACTCGAGATCGAATATCACGCGCCGGTCAACGTCCTGACGCGCATCGCCGATTCCATGCCGGGGTTCGGCATCGTCGCCGCCGTGCTCGGCATCATCATCACGATGGCTTCCATTTCCGGCCCGGTCGAACAAATCGGCGTGGAAGTGGCCGCCGCGCTGGTCGGAACATTTCTCGGCATTTTGCTGGCCTACGGTTTTTTCAGCCCGCTGGCGATGAACCTAGAATTCATCAGCGCGGCGCAAATGGATTACACGCGGTGCATCGCCGCGTGCGTCATCGGTTTTGCCGGCGGCATGGCTCCGGTCACGGCGGTGGAATTGGGCCGGCGCGGCTTGAGCAGCGAATTGCGGCCGAGCGCCGACGAAATGGAAACGATGTTCAAATCGCTCAAGAACTGATTTTTTCGCGCGTGAAAAGCATCAAAAAGAAACACGTTCACCACGGCGGCTCGTGGAAAGTCGCCTACGCCGATTTTGTGACGGCGATGATGGCGCTGTTTCTTTGCCTCTGGCTCACGTCGCAGGACATAAAAATCAAGGAGGCGGTCGAGCGCGCGTTCCGCAATCCATTTTCCAACGTGACGAAGGAATCCGTCGGCATCATTCCGAACAAGGACGTTTCCGCGACTTACCAGCAGCAGGGACATTTTCAATCCGTCTCCGCCGTGGAAATGGAAACCATGCGCCACTTGAGCGACGACTTGAGCAAATTGCTCAAGCAAAACGAAGACGTGTCCAGCGTGAAAATTGACCTGACGCCCGAAGGTTTGAACATCAATATTTTTGACCGCGCGCACAAACCGATTTTCAATCCCAACACCGCCGTGTTCACGGATTACGGCGCGTGGGTTTTCAGCACGCTCGCGTGGGAAATCTCGCGCTACGACACTTTTCACATCGAACTCGAAGGCCACACCGAGTCAAAATCGGAAACCGGCGGCGCGGACCACGGCAAATGGGATTTGTCCACCGAGCGCGCCAACGCCGCACGCCGCAAGCTCGTGGAAAATGGCGTGGCCGACAGGCAAATCTTCAAAGTGTCCGGCTTTGCCGACACCGCGCCCATGCCGGATTATGCGCCCACCGACGAAATCAACCGGCGCGTGACGGTTTTGCTTAAATTGCGGGAATCGGTCGAGGCGCTCTCAAATTCAAATCCGCCGGCTCCCGGCGCGCCCGCTAACAATTCCAATGACATTCCAACGAACTGAATCATTTGTGCCTTTGACTGCCGCGCCTTCTTCCGGCGAAAACCGGGAGTTTCGCGTCACGGTCATTCCGCAAACCGGAGCGGCGCAGCCGTTTCAAACATTGGAACAAGCTGCGTCCGAAGCCGCGAAACATATTCCTCCAAACGGCAAAAAAAATTGCGAGCCGCGACTTTCGCTCCAGCGCGACGGCGGGCGCGTCACAAACATCCGCATTCAATGCACCTGCGGCCAGACGATGGATTTGGCGTGCGTTTATGATGAACCGCCCAAAACATAAAAAATCGCCACCCGGCAATTTCTGCTGTCGCACCCGGAATCTTTTGCCATCGCGATTCGGAAATTGGCAGAAAAGCCCGCAAAATTCGGCGTGGCACAACCGTTGCTTTGCAAGTTTGGTCATGGAAGTCAGTCTTTATCAAGCCGCCGCCGCAATGAACGCCACCGCGCAATGGCAGGACTTGATTGCGCAAAATCTGGCCGCTTCCGCCGTTCCCGGCTCGCGCAAGCAGGAGATTTCCTTTTCCGACGTTCAAGCCGGGCTGGGTTCCAATGTTCCCGGCTCGGAACAATCGAGTTATTACATTCCCTCGGCGAACACGACCACGAATTTTCAGACGGGCGAATTGTGTTCAACGGGAAATTCGATGGATTTTGCGCTCGAAGGCCCGGGATTTTTCACGGTGCAAATGCCGAACGGCCAGAGCGCTTTCACGCGCGACGGGGAATTCCAACTGAATGCGAAGGGAGAACTTGTCAACAAGGAAGGCTATCCGGTGCTGGGCGACAACGGGCCGCTGCAATTCAACCCGAACAGTTCCACTCCCATTGCCGTTTCCGCCACGGGCGATGTCAGCCAGGGCGGCGAAAAAAAAGGAACGCTCCAGATCACCGAATTTCAGCACCCTGAAAAACTCACGCTCCTCGGCGTGGGAGACTTTCGCCCGGATGATCAGGATGCGCAGCCCGTCCCGGCCGTTTCGACCCAGGTGCGGCAGGGATTTATTGAAGCGGCAAATTCGTCGCCGACCACGGAAATGGCCAGCCTCATCACCGCCATGCGGATGTTTGAATCCAACCAGAAAGTGCTCCAGATGCAAAGCGACCGCATGAGCCGCGTGATCACTGATCTCGGCGGAACCACCAGCAGCTAAAAATATGTTACGCGCACTTTATTCCGCCGCCGCCGGGATGGAATCCCAGCAGATGAACCTCGACGTCATCTCCAACAATCTGGCGAACGTCAACACGACCGGCTACAAGGAAAGCAAACTTGAATTTCAGGATTTGCTTTACCAGACCACGCGCGCCGCCGGTTCGGAACAAGGCGGCGGCAACCAACTGCCCGGCAGTTTGCAAGTCGGGCAGGGCGCGATTCCCATCGCCACCGAGCGCATTTTCACGAACGGCGAACTTTCGCAGACCGGCGGAAACCTTGACGTGGCGATCCAGGGCGCTGGATTTTTTCAAGTGCAAATGCCCGACGGCACCCTGGCTTACACGCGCGACGGCGGATTCAAAACCAATTCGGAAGGCCAAATCGTCACGAGCGACGGCTATCCGGTGCAAGGCGGATTCCAGCCCGTGCCGACCGGCACGACCAACATCACCATTTCCGCGAGCGGCGCGGTCACTTACACCACGTCCAGCGGCACGACCAGTTCGCAAATTCAACTCGCCAATTTCAACAACCCCGGCGGCTTGGATGCCATTGGCCATAATCTTTTCAAGGAAACCGATGCGTCGGGAACGGCGCAACTGGGCGAGCCGACGCAAAATGGCCTCGGTGAATTGCAGCAGGGCTATCTCGAACTTTCCAACGTGAGCGTCGTGCAGGAAATGGTGAACCTCATCCTCGCCCAGCGCGCTTACGAAGTGAACTCCAAAGCCGTGCAAGCCGCCGACCAAATGATGCAAGACAGCAACAACCTGCAACGCTGATGCTTTTCCGCCGCCATTTTAATTTGCAAAACCGGAATAAAACGACGGCGGATTTTTCATGGAAAATTGCCTTCGTCCTGATTTTTTTAAGCGGAAGCTTCGTGAATTTTTTGCGCGCCGACGAAGTTTCAACTGCTCCGACAACCAATGCGCCGCTGACCCGCACTTTAACAGAATCCGACGCGCTCGCGCTGCTCACGGCGACGCTTCAGAAAGATTATGTGAAGGACAAGGGCGAGCTTGAATTGAATTTCACGCAGCCGTGGATCGCGCCGGTTTTGCCGGACGAACCGCTCACGGTGAAAATTCTGGAACTGCCGACCGCCGGCGTCACGCCGGCGTTCATCGTCCGTTTTCAGCTTTGCACCGCGACGAAAACCGCCGGCACCTGGCAGGCTTCGTTGCAGGCGCACGTCTGGCGCGATGTCTGGGTGGCGCATTCCAACCTCGTGCGCGGCGAATTGATCAGCGACGCGGATGTCGCGCGCGACCGCCGCGACGTGCTGGGCGTTTATGAATCGCTGGCGGAATTTTCCACGGACGATTCGTCGCTGGAACTGGCCAATCCGGTTCAAGCCGGCGCGCTTCTGCTCGCGCGCAACCTGAAACCGCGCGCCGTCATCCATCGCGGCCAGATGGCGGACGCGATTTTGGAGGACGGCGCGTTGAGCATCATGATGAAAGTCGAGGTGCTCGAGGACGGCGCGCCCGGCCAGATCGTCCAGGCCCGCAATCCGGTTTCCCAGCGCAATTTGAGCGGCAAAGTCGTCAATGAAAAAACCATTTTGATTTCCCTATGAAAACAAAAATCCTCGTTCCAAAAATAATCGTCGCGGCGGCCTTCGTCGCGCTGGCCGCAAGCATTCAGGCGCAATCGCTCTGGCGCGATGACATTTCGCGCCCGATGTTTTCCGACAAGCGCGGCAGCGGCGTCGGCGACATCCTGACCATCGTCGTCCAGGAAAACACCACGGCCAACAAAAACAACGAAACAAAAACCGAGCGGTCATCCAGCTTGAGCGCGGCCATCACTTCATTTCTGTTCAGCCCGGGCGCGAGCAAATTGATGACGCAGGGCGGCCAGTTGCCGGCGATGGCCTACAATTCGGATCACAAACACGACGGCACCGGCGCGATCAACGATTCCGAATCCATTGTCGCCCATATTGCCGTCCGCATCACCGACGTGCTGCCGAATGGAAATTTGGTCGTCGAAGGCAGGCGCGAAACTTCATTCAGCGGCGAACACCAGACCATCGTCCTGCGCGGCGTCGTGCGTTCCGACGACGTGGCCGGCGACAACACGGTTTTGAGTTACAACGTCGCCGACGCCACGATCCAGATCATCGGCAAAGGCACGGTGACCGACAGCCAGAACAAGGGCTGGTTCAACCGCATCTGGGACAAAATCAATCCATTCTGATCAATGCCATTGGTTCCAAGAAACCTGAATCCGCATTTTCGCCGCGCGTGTGGCGAAAATGCGTTTCCGTCTGATTTGCGGACGGCGGAAAGGCAAAATCCATTGGCGGCATCAGAAAAAAAACTCTGGAAAAACGTCCGCAAAACAAATTTTGCCAGTCCGCTTTCAGTGGCGTTGCTGCTGCTTCTGACATTTGCATTCGCCGCGCCCGCCGCCGCCGTGCGTTTGCGCGATTTGGTCATGGTTGCCGGCGCGCGTGACAATCAATTGGTCGGTTACGGTCTTGTCGTTGGATTGGCCGGCGACGGCGACAAAGACCCGGTTTATACACAGCAGACCATCGCCAATATGCTCCGGCGTTACGGCGTCAATGTGCCGGCAACCACGTTGTCCGCCAAAAACGTGGCCGTCGTCATGGTCACGGCGGACATTCCGGCGTTTGTGAAAGAAGGCGCGCGAATTGACGTGCAAGTCGCCTCGATGGGCGATGCGAAATCATTGCAAGGCGGTGTGCTGTTGCAAACGCCATTGCTAGGCGCGGACAATAAAGTTTATGCCGTGGCGCAAGGGCCGATTGCCGTCGGCGGCTTTACCGTCGGCACGGGCGGCGGCGGCGGCGCGACGGTGACGAAGAATCATCCGACCGTGGCGCAAATCATTGACGGCGCGATTGTCGAACGCGAGATTCCGACGACAATCGTGCGCGACAACACGGTTGAACTTTTGTTGCGCGAGCCGAGTTTCATTTCCACCGCGCTCATGGCCGCCGCCATCAATCAGGTTTTCACCAACTCCGCGCACGCGATGGACTCAACTTCCGTGCAAGTGCGGATGCCGGAAGGCGCGGAAAATGATCCGGTGGATTTCATCGCGCGGCTGGAAGACGTCGAAATCACGCCGGACACGCCCGCGCGCGTCATCATCAACGAGCGCACCGGCACGATTGTCGCCACGGCGAACGTGCAGATTTCAAGCTGCGCCGTCGCCTGCGGCAACATCACGATCAACATCGCTTCGTCACTGGACGTTTCGCAGCCAAGTCCGTTCAGCAAAACCGGACAAACGGTCGTGACGCCGCACACGACGACTGACGTGACGGAAAACAAGGCGGCATTGGTCACATTGCCGGAACTGCCGACGGTGGAAAAAGTGGCGGCGGCGTTGAACACGCTCGGCGTGACGCCGCGCGACATGATGGCGATTTTTCAAGCCATGAAACAGGCCGGCGCGTTGCAGGCCGAACTCATCATCCGCTGACATGACCATTGCGCCCATCCAATCCGCCGGCGATGCCGCGAACACTCCGGTCGAAGAACTCGCGGGCAACAAAAGTTTGACGGAGCAGCAAAAAATCGCCGAGGCCAGCCGGCAGTTTGAAGCCATCATGTTGCGGCAGATTTTGAGCGAATCGCAAAAGCCGGTCATCACGTCGGAGTTCACGGATAATTCCACCGCCGCCGGAATTTATCAGGATTACATCACGAACACTTTGGCGGACAGCATGTCGAAGTCCGGCACTTTCGGCCTCGCCAAAATTTTTGAGCAGCAATTGAGTCATCCGGCTTCAAAAATGAACCCGGCTGGAAAAAACGCCGTTTCAACGGCTTCGCAAAAACCAATTGCCGCCAGTCATTCCCTTAATTTTGACAAAAAAAACACCGGGCCGCTTGCGGCCACAAGTCCATGAACAATCTGCTTTCCAATCTGATCGAAGCGTTGCGCGAGGAATTGAAACAGTATGGCGAGATGCTCGCCGTGCTGGATCAGCAGCAAAATTCCGTCGTCCAGCGGCAAACCAACGACCTTCTGCAAAACGTCGCGAGCATCAACGCGCAGGCCGATGTCATCGCCGCCGTGCGCCGCGAACGCGAACAGCATCAGCGCCACGTCGCGCGGCAATTGGATTTGGCGGAAGACGCAAGTTTTGGGGAAATCATTCCGCTGCTGCCGGCGGATTATCGCCCGCTGGTTCAGGCGCTGGTTCAGGAAAACAATGAATTGCTCGTGCGCGTTCATCAGCGCACGCGGCAGAATCATTTGCTGTTGAGCCACGCCGTTGAATTGATGCAGCAATTGATCAACGCGATTTTTCCCGGCGGGAGTCCGAAAACTTACGACAGCAACGGACGGTTGCCGGCGAACAATCTGCCGCAACATTCAATCTATGAACGCGTCGGTTAAATAAATCAGAAATTTATGCTAGGTCTATTGGGCACATTAAATCTGGCTTCGCGCTCGCTGCAAACGCAGATGACGGGCGTGGAGGTGACGGGAGAAAATCTCGCCAACGTCAACACGACCGGCTACACGCGCCAGACGGTCGAAATCCAAACCAGCCCGGATATTTCGACAACCATCGGGCCGGAAGGAACCGGCGCGAATGCCGTGGCGATCCAGCAGGTCGTCAACACGATCTTGAACAGCCAAATTCAAAGCCAGCAAAGCACGGGCGGTTATTGGAGCGCGCAGCAAACGGCGTTGCAAAGCGCGCAAACGAGCCTCGACGAATTTCTCAACGGAACGGGCAGCGCCACTTCGTCAACTTCCGGCGACAATACGACGGACACGGGATTGTCCGGGCAGTTGAGCGGATTGTTCAGCGCGTTTCAGGCGGTCGCGACTTCGCCAACTTCTATTTCGGCGCGTCAGGCGTTGGTCAGCCAGGCGCAAACGCTGGCGTCCACGTTCAATCAAATCAATTCGCAACTCGACGCCTCGCGCGATTCGCTAAACACGTCGCTGGGCAACGACGTTGATTCGGCGAACCAGTTGCTTTCGGGAATTGCCAGTTTGAACCAGCAGATTTCCACCGCCGATTTCAGCGGCGCAACGCCGAATGACTTGCTCGACGAGCGCGAGCAGGATTTGGAAAATTTGTCAAATCTCACAAATATCACGACGAGCACCGGAACGAACGGCGCGGTGGACGTGAGCATCGGCGGACAAACGCTGGTTTCTGGCGATCAAGTTTTGGACACGCTCCAAACTTACGACGCGGGCGGCGGCCAGTTGCTTGTGCAAACCGCGACCGGCGGCGTGAACTTGACGCTGACGGGCGGTTCGATTCAAGGAACAATTGACGCGCGCGACGGCGAACTGGCGACGATGCAAAGCAGCATCAACACGCTGGCTTCAACGCTCATCACGCAGGTCAACACGATTCAAAGCAGCGGTTACAGTTTGACCGGCACGACCGGCGCGAATTTTTTCGACGGCTTGGACGCGGCGACGATTACAGTGAACGCCGCACTCGCGGATAATCCGTCGTTGATCCAGGCTTCCGGCTCGGCGACGGCGACCGGCGATAATTCCGTTGCGTTGCAACTCGCGGATTTGGCGTCCACGACGCAATCGGGTTTGAACAATCAGACTTTCGGCGATTCGTATGATGAAACTGTGGCCAACTTGGGCGATTCACTTCAGACGGCGAACGATCAAGTGACCAATCAAACCGCCGTGAGTAATATGCTTTCGACGCAGCGCAGTTCCGTCAGCGGCGTGAACGTGGACGAGGAAATGACCAACTTGATGGGATTTCAACGGGCGTATGAAGCGTCGGCGCAATTGGTGACGACGTTGAACACGATGCTGGGAGACGTTTTGGCGATGAAAACTTCCTAACTGAATTGACCCATGCGAATAGGCACCAATTCCTACATGGACACGATGATTGACCAGTTTAACGCGCTGAAGTCGCAGCAAGTTACCCTGCAAAATGAAGTGTCCACGGGATTGAGCATCCAGTCGCCGTCGGACAATCCCGACGCGATGGAAAACACGCTGGACGACTTGTCCAGTCAGGCGGCGCAGCAGCAATACGGCAGCAACATTTCCACGGTTCAATCGCAGGCCAATTCAATCTACAGTGTTTTGCAGTCGCTCCAGACGCTTACCAGCCAGGCTGGAGCCATTGCCACTGAAGCGGGCAGCGGCACCAATTCCCAATCGGATTTGAATAATTATGCCAGCCAGGTGACGTCATTGATCCAGCAGGCCGTGCAACTGGTGAACACCCAAGACCCGGCGACTGGACAATATCTTTTTGGCGGAACGGATTCGGGGCAGCCGCCGTTCACGGTCGCCACGGATGCGAATGGAAATATCACCGGCGTGACGTATCAGGGAAATTCTTCCGTCAACCAAACCGAAATTGCTTCGGGCGTCACAGTTTCCGTGGACGTGCCCGGCGCGAACACTTCCGGTTCGGGCGCGCAGGGGTTGATCACGGACAGCCGGACGGGCGCGGATTTGTTCAACCATCTCATTTCGCTGCAAAATGATTTGCTGTCGGGCAACACGGGCGCAATCACCGGCACGGACACCGCCAATTTGCAGAATGACGAAGACAACATGACCTATCAGGTCGCTTACAACGGAAATGTCCAGACACAATTGACCACGGCTGCTTCGCTCGCCACGAGCCAGTCCAATTCCCTGACCGGATTGATTTCAAACGCATCGAGCGCCGACCTGGCGACGACCATGACGCAATTGACCCAGGTGCAAACCGCGTATGAAGCCGCGCTGGAAAGCAGCACGGCCATCATGCAGCTTTCGATC
>DASXED010000109.1:0-55433 GCA_036490295.1 Verrucomicrobiia bacterium
CAAACCTCGGCGGCCTTGGCTCCGGCGCAGTCACATTTGACGGCGGCACTTTGGAATTCAACGGCTGGACCGGCAGCACGTCGCCTGATTATCTCGGCAACGCGAACGCGCTCGTCATTCCGGCAAATCAGACGGGCACTGTCCACGTTCCGCAACGATTTCTCACGCCCGGACTGGCCGGCACACTTTCGGGCGGCGGCACGTTGAATCTCATGGTGAAATACGTGCGCGGCGACATCCCCGGCGATTGGAGCGCCTTCACCGGCAAAATCAATGTATTAAACGGCAGCGGTGGCGATGATTTTCGCGTTGCCAACGCGAATGGTTTTCCGCTGGCGAAGCTGAACATCGGCGCGAGCGTCGATATGTATTCGCGCGCCGCCGCGAACAGCGTCATTCCCATCGGCGAGTTTTCCGGCGCGAGCACCGCGACGGTCGCCGCAGACGGCGCGGGCGGACTCGGCGGAAAAAACGCCGTGACCTGGCGCGTCGGCGGATTAAATACAGATGCGACCAACGCAGCCGCGTTTTCGGGAATTGTCGCATTCATCAAGGAAGGTTCGGGCGCGTGGACGTTGACCGGCGCCAGCACGCACACTGGCTCGACGGTTGTCAGCAACGGCACGCTGCTCGTCAACGGCACTTTCAACGGCTCGCCGGTGACGGTGAAAGGCGGAAAACTCGGCGGCATCGGGACAATTTCCGGCGCGGCGGTCGCGGTGAATTCCGGCGGCGGATTTGCGCCGGGCAATCCGCTCGGCACTCTGACCGTCAGCAACAACCTGACGCTCGCGGCGGGCAGCACGACGTTCGTTCAAGTCCAGCACTCGCCGCTGACAAATAATTCCGCGAAAATTTCCGGCGCGTTGACCGAAGGCGGCACGCTCAATGTGAGCAACATCGGCGGCGCGTTTTCCAACGGCGACAGTTTCAACTTGTTCAGCGCGGCGAATTATTCCGGCGCGTTTGCGGGATTTGTTCTGCCGTCATTGACCGGAAATCTGGTTTGGAACACGAACACGCTGAAAAATTCAGGGACACTCTCCGTCGTGACGCTCACATCACCGATCATCGCCGGCATCAATCTTGTCGGTGGAAATCTGATTATCAGCGGATCAGGCGGCGTCAATAGCTGGCCGTTTTATATTCTGGCTTCGACCAATCTGATGCTGCCGACCACGCAATGGATTCCCGTGGCCACAAATCAATTCGATGCCGGCGGCAATTTTTCCGTTACGAATGCCATTGACCCGGACCAGCCGCAGACTTTCTACAAGTTGCAGTTGCAATAATTGTCGCGCAGCCGGAAAATTTGCGCACAATCGTCGTGAAACCATGATCAAAAACACATTTTATCGTTTGGAGGTCGCCGCGATTTTTCTCGCGTTGATTTTTTCAACGAACATTTCCATCGCCCAATCCGATTCGACGACGATTATTACGAATGCCACGCCGGAAATTCTCACGCCGCCCGCGCCGGACACGCCGCGCATCAACGGCGCGAAAATTTTTGGCGTTCGGCCCGGCTCGCCGTTTTTATTTTCAATTCCCGCGACCGGTGTGCGTCCCATGACATTTTCCGCCGATCATTTGCCGCGCGGTTTGAAACTGGATTCCAAAACCGGACGCATCACCGGCAAATTGAAAAAGAAGGGCGAGTTCATCGTGACGTTGCGCGCAAAAAATTCGCTCGGCGCGGCGGCGGAGAAATTTCGCATCGTCTGCGGCGATCAAATCGCGCTCACGCCGCCGATGGGCTGGAACAGTTGGAATTGTTTCGCCAGCGCGGTTTCGGAGGACAAAGTCAAGCGCGCGGCGGACGCGATGGTCGCGAGCGGCCTCATCAATCACGGCTGGACTTACATCAATGTTGACGACTACTGGCAGAATCATCGCGACTCAAAAGACCCGACCTTGCGCGGCAAATTTCGCGACGCAAAAGGAAACATCATTCCCAATTCGCGTTTTCCCGACATGAAAGGTCTGGCGGATTACATTCACGGTCTCGGTTTGAAGGCGGGACTTTATTCGTCGCCCGGCCCGTGGACGTGCGGCGGTTGCGAGGGCAGTTGGCAGCATGAGGAACAAGACGCGAAAACTTACGCGGACTGGGGCTTTGATTATTTGAAATACGACTGGTGCAGCTACGGCGGAATCGCTTCGGGAAAAATGACGAACGTCACTACGGTTCCACTTTGGGGCCAAACGGCGACGAATGATGCGGGCGCAATTTATCCCTACAAAGTCATGGGCGGTTTTTTGCGCGAACAAAAACGCGACATCGTTTTCAGCCTTTGCCAATACGGCATGGCTGACGTTTGGAAATGGGGCGCGAGCGTCGGCGGCAATTCATGGCGCACGACCGGCGACATCAACGACAGTTGGCGCAGCATGAGCGGCATCGGTTTTCATCAGGGCAACGCCGCGCCGTTCGCCGGGCCGGGACATTGGAACGACCCTGATATGCTCGTCGTTGGCGAAGTCGGCTGGGGTAATTTGCATCCCACGCGGCTCACGCCGGACGAACAATACACGCACATCAGTTTGTGGTGCCTGCTTTCCGCGCCGCTGCTCATCGGCTGCGACATGGAAAAACTGGACGGCTTCACGCTCAACCTTTTGGAAAATGACGAAGTGCTGGCGGTTGACCAAGACTCGCTCGGCAAAGAGGCGGTGTGCGTTTCCACCAGCGAAAATTCGCGCGTGTATGAAAAAGATTTGGACGACGGAACCAAAGCCGTCGGCCTGTTCAATCTCGGCGAAACACCGACGAGCGTCGTCGCCAATTGGGGCGATTTGAAAATCTCCGGCGCGCAAACCGTCCGGGACTTGTGGCGGCAAAAAGATTTGGGCAAATTTGAAAGTGAATTTTCCACGGCCGTCGCGCCGCACGGCGTCGTGCTCGTGAAAATTTCAAGCGCGGGAAATTGACAATGCGAACTTTTCTTATCTTCTCCGCAGTTTGCATGGCGTTCGCATCACAGCCCGTCGCGGCGGAAAATTTCACGCCGCCCGAGTCGCCGCATTCCATTTACAATTTCAATCCCGGCTGGAAATTTTTCAAAGGCGATGTCACGAACGCGGAGCAAATTAATTTCGACGATTCAAAATGGGCCGACGTTTCCGCGCCGCACACTTACAATGACGTGGATTCTTACGCGCACATTATCAGTCACAGCGGCGGCGACCGAAATGCGTGGACGGGCATTGTCTGGTATCGCAAGCATTTCAAACTGCCCGCCAGCGCGAAGGACGGGAAAGTTTTTCTGAAATTTGAAGGCTTGAAGCAGGCCGGACGATTTTGGGTCAATGGAAAATTCGCCGGCAAATATGAAAATGGCGTGACGCCGCTCGGCCTTGACTTGACCGGCTTCGTGAATTTTGGCGACGCGGAAAATGTCATCGCCGTGAAAGTGGACAACAGCAACGATTACAAGGAAGAGGCGACCGGCGTGGAATTCGAGTGGATGGGCCGCGCGTTCAATCCGAATTACGGCGGGCTGAACCACGACATCTGGCTGCACTTGACGGGCAAAATTTATCAAACGCTGCCGCTTTATGAAAATTTGAAGACGACCGGCATTTATATTTACGGCGCGAATTTCAACATCAAAAATAAAACTTGCGACGTGAACATCGAATCACAGGTGAAAAATGAATCCGGCGATCAGCAATCCATCACGTTATCCGCCATCATCGTGGACGCAGACGGAAAAGTGCGCGCGACGTTGCAAGGCGACACTTCGGATTTGGTGGACGGCGAAACGGAAATTTTCAAAGCGAACGGCAAATTGGCGGACGCAAATTTCTGGAGCGATGAAAATCCGAATCTTTACGACGTTTATTCAGTTCTGACAGTTGACGGAAAAATCGTGGATGTTCAAAAAATTAGAACGGGTTTTCGCAAGGCGGAATTCAAAGGCGGCGCGGGAACGGGCGGCGTTTATCTCAATGACAAATTTGTCTGGCTGACCGGCTACGCGCAGCGTTCGTCGGACGATTGGGCGGGACTTGGCGAGGCTTATCCCGACTGGATGCACGATTTCAACGCGCAACTCGTCCGCAGCACGCACGCAAATTATATCCGCTGGATGCATATTTCGCCGCAAGCCGTGGACGTGCGCGCGTGCGACAAAAACGGCATCGTCGAAGTTTGCCCGGCGGGCGACAAGGAAAAGGACGTTGAAGGCCGCCAATGGGATCAGCGCGCGGAAGTCATGCGCGACTCGATGATTTTTTTCCGCAACGACCCGAGCATTTTGTTTTGGGAAGCCGGAAACAATTCCATTTCGCCGGAACATTTGCGGCAAATGGTGGATTTGCAGAAACAATTTGATCCGAACGGCGGCCGCGTCGTCGGCTGCCGCACGTTAAACGAGGAGGCATCAACGCCCATCGCCGGATATTTTGGCGTGATGATCGGGCAAGACCCGCGCACGGATGAATTGAGCGGCTACACAAATTTGTTCCGCGCTTACAGCACCGAACGCCGCGACCGCGCGCCGCTCATCGAAACGGAAGATTTTCGCGACGAGGCCGCGCGCCGTTTCTGGGATGATTATTCGCCGCCGTTTTTTGGTTTCAAGCCGGGACCGAACGACACTTATCATTGGAATTCGGAAACATTCTGCGTTGCCGCCGCCGAGCGTTATCACGATTATTTCAGCAACATCATCACGAACCAAAATCTGGCGCACGCGAAATGGTCGGGCTACGCCTCGATTTACTGGTCGGACTCGAACGCCGACGGACGGCAGGACAGCAGCGAAGTTGCGCGCGTCAGCGGCAAAGTGGATTCCGTGCGGCTGCCCAAGCAGGCGTTTTACGTTTATCGCGTGATGCAAAATCCCGCGCCGGACATCCACATCATCGGCCACTGGACTTATCCGGCGAACACGGTGAAAACAATTTACGTCGCGGCCAATCACTGTGATTCGGTTGAATTATTTGTGAACGGAAAATCCCAGGGCGTTTCTAAAACTCCGGCGAACGGCTATATTTTTGCGTTTCCGCAAATCCAATTTGCGGCGGGAAAAATTTCTGTCATCGCCAAATTAAATGGCAAAATTGTCGCGCAAGATGAAATTGAAACCGCTGGCGAAGCAAAAAAATTAAAACTGACGCCGCACGTTTCGCCAATGGGTTTGCAGGCTGACGGCTCGGACGTCGCGTTTTTCGACGTGGAAGTCGTGGACGCGCAAAATCGCCGCTGCCCGACGGATGAAGCGCGCGTGGATTTCAAACTGGACGGCCCGGCGATTTGGCGCGGCGGTTACAACAGCGGCAAGACCAATTCCATCAACAATCTTTTTCTCGACACCGAGTGCGGCGTCAATCGCGTCGCCATCCGTTCCACTTTGACGCCTGGCGCAATCACATTGACGGCTTCACGCGCCGGACTTGAACCGGCAACGGTGAAAGTTGAATCAAGGCCGGTGGCAATCAATGGCGGACTGGTGGCGGGCAATTAGTTCAAGATTTATTCCGCCAAACAAAAAGCGCCCCCGCGAGAAATCGCGGGGTGTTTTTGTTGAGAGCCGGAATGTGAAGGTCAGCCCGTCACTCCAATCGTCGCCACGTCGCTCCATTGGCCGACCTGCTCGTCGTCGAGACGATAAATCGCCTTGTATTTCAGATGGCGGCTTTCTGCCGAAAGCCGCTACGCCGCGAACCGGACGGGCGCAGTCGCAAAGCGACGACGGGAAATTAGCCAACTACGCAGTGGCTGGTTTGGATGAAACAAACAGTTCATGTCCTGAAAGGACGATGGAAAATTGGTCGCCTCCGCCGTCCTTTCAGGACGGTTTATTTTTGACCTGCATCCAGCCACAATGTGGCTGGCTAATTTCCAGTTGTCCCTTCGGGACGAGGCGGGACGCGCGGGGCGGCGCGAAACTATTTTATCTTTTCGACGATGAGCATTTCGATAGGCTCGCGGCTAGACGCGACATTTGGCGAAGGCGTTTGAAATCATTGGTCCTTAAATAGTTTTTCAAGTCGTCCGTCGGCATATCGAGAACCTTCCGGCACGCTCATACTCATGCCATTTGGAGAAACACCTGCGTGTGAGTAACCGAATGCCCCAATCTTAAATAACGCGTCATATTGAGCATTCTGAATTGGCGACTTCTCTATAATTAACGGTTCTGATTGAGAAAGGCTGCTCACATTTCCAGTATGCAGCATTTCATAATCTTGCAGCATGGTATCGGGAATTTCAATCACGGAATCAGATGTTTGGCGATTTGGAGCGTTGAGGTAGGTATTCAAATATGGTTTTAATTCTGAAGGATTATCCGGCAATTGCCCGTTGTTGGCGACAATGTAGTCACCCAAAGCTGGAACCATTATTTCTGCAAGGCGCGCTTTCGCAGCAGTGCGCAGCACACCCGCAAAAAACGCATAGTTGTTAGTTGATTCCACCCAATTTGGACTTCCCAGAATACCATTCATCCAACTTTCAGTCGACAGAAGTAGAAGTTCAGGAATTGACTGCCCTGGCGTTTGTTCCACCCATAATTTGAGACGACTTGCTTTCTGGCCCCAAGCTTTCGCTGCGGCTTCAATCGGATCATTTTCACTTTGAGCTTCAGCTGTTTTCAATCGAGCCACTTCACCTCGCAACCGCAAAAGCTCATCTTCACTTGAATACGACTTCAACTTCTCAATTTCTGCTTCCAAAGAAGACAATTGATTGTTTGCGTCGTTACGCTCGCGCTGCAATTGCGCGAGCGGTTCGGTCAGCGACGCCTGCTGTTGCTGGAGCGTTTGATTTTGTTCGCGCAATTGAGAATTTTGATGCGCTTCAAAAACTCCAGCGCCTACAGTGGCGACAAGTGCCGTAGTAATTATGGCTTTTTGAAGTGTGGTCATGGCAATGGCTTTGGTGACGGCAAGAACTGCCGCAGTTGTAATTGTTGTTCCTGAAAGTGCGGTCGTGGAAATTATCGCAGCGAGTCCGGCGGGCGCGGCCTGCACGGAATTGGCCGAGACCGCGCCGGCAATCGCCGCCGCCGTCAGCGTCACGCCGCGTTTCATAAAAACTTTCCGCAATTTTTCCAGCGCGCGCGTCACGCGCTTGTGCGCCGCGTCTTCGCGGATGCCCAGCAACGCCGCCGCTTCCGGCCCGCTTTTGTTTTCGTAAAAGCGCAACACCAGCAGCGTGCGGTCGGCGGCGTTTAATTTCCCCATCGCGGTTTCCAAATGTGGCGAAAGTTTTTCCCAGATGGCGGCTGTGTCGGCCTCGTTCAAGGTGGATTGCATATAAGCCTCCTGTTCGCGCGCGTGGCGGCGGGCGTTGGTGCGGAGCAGCCGGGCGGCGGCGAACCGCGTGGTTTCATAGAGCCAGCCGGTGAGCAAAGTTTTTTCGCGCAGCCCCGCCGCCTTGCGCGCGAGGATGATGAAGACGGCCTGCGTCACGTCGTGCGCGTCGCCGTCGTTGCCGGTGCAGCGCCGCGCGACGGAATAGACCAAATTGATGTGCCGCCGCACGAGTTCGGTGAAGGCGGCCTCGGAATTGTCACGGGCAAACTGCCGGATCAAGTCCATGTCGTTCGCGTCTGGCATCTGATGAATTATCCCCGCCAACGCCAAAAGTGGACAAATTATTTT
Organism: Verrucomicrobiia bacterium; assembly: GCA_036490295.1. Lineage (GTDB taxonomy): Bacteria > Verrucomicrobiota > Verrucomicrobiia > Limisphaerales > UBA11358 > UBA11358. The sequence goes on from DASXED010000109.1 coordinate 7,612, forward strand.
GAATTATTTTTTGATGACGGGGAATTCATCGCGAAAATGGAGCGCGGATGAATTTCATGGCGAAAAACTGGCAAGAGGAATTGCCGCCCGCGATTCACTTTGCGGATAAGGCAATTTACAGCGCGGTAAAAAAACAGTTTGGCATTGGCGCGGGAAAAATGCAGACTCCTTTTCCTAAACCTATGACAAACACCTTGAAAAGTTTCCCGTCTTTTAAGAGCCGCTTTCGACAGGCACGTCGTCCGTGCGGTCAAGTTGCCATTGCGCTGTTGCTCCTGATGCGGTTGTCCGCTTTTTCCGCCGACGTTTCACCGCGCGAACGTGTTTCGCTGGATGACGGTTGGCGTTTCATCAAGGGCGACTCGCCGGACGTTGAAACGAATGAATTGAATTATTCCGCGATCAAGGCGTGGCTTTTGCCGACGGGAAATCCGTTCACGACGAACGTGCCCGCCGTGCGCCCGGACGGCGAACCCGCCACGAACATTTCCTTCGCGCAGCCCGATTTCGACGACAGCCAGTGGCGGCTGCTCAATCTTCCGCACGATTTCGGCATCGAAGGGCCGTTCAACCAGGCGTTGTCCGGCTCGACGGGCAAACTGCCGTGGTTCGGCGTCGCGTGGTATCGCAAGCATCTGGACATTCCGACGACTGACGCGGGCAGGAAAATTTATCTGGACGTGGACGGCGCGATGTCTTACGCGACGGTCTGGTGCAACGGAAAATTTGTCGGCGGCTGGCCTTACGGCTACGCGTCGTGGCGCATTGATTTGACGCCGTTTCTGAAATTCGGCGGCGACAATGTCGTTGCCATCCGCCTCGACAATCCGCCGGATTCGTCGCGCTGGTATCCGGGCGGCGGCATTTACCGCAACGTCTGGCTCGTCAAAAATTCCCCGGTCCACGTCTCGCATTGGGGAACTTACGTCACGACGCCTGATGTCAGCGCAAAATCCGCGACAGTAAAAATTCAAGTTGCCGTGGACAACGACGCGGATTCGGATTCCACCGTCTCGGTGAAGAATGAAATTTTTCCGCTCGGCGCGGACGGCGCGAAAGGAAAATCCATCTCGTCAATCACCACTGCCGGAATAAAAATCGCCGCGCACCAGTCGCAGTCGAGCGAGGGGCAGATTGCCTTCAAAAATCCAAATCTTTGGAGCCTTGAAAAACCGCAGCGTTACGTCGTCGTCACCTCGGTCGAGCAGGACGGAAAATTGGCGGACACTTACGAAACGCCGTTCGGCATCCGCACGATTGAATTCACGGCCACGAACGGATTTTTGCTGAACGGCACGCGCGTTCCGATCAACGGCGTCTGCGATCACAGCGACCTCGGCGCATTGGGTTCGGCCATCAACACGCGCGCGCTCGAACGGCAGGTTGAAATTTTGAAATCTTTCGGCTGCAACGCCCTCCGCACGAGCCACAATCCACCTTCGCCGGAACTGCTCGACATTTGCGACCGGCTCGGAATGCTCGTGATGGACGAGTCGTTTGATTGCTGGGAGAGCAAGAAGACGGCGAACGATTATCATTTGCTGTTCGACGACTGGCACGAACGCGACTGGCGCGCGGAACTGCGCCGCGACCGGAATCATCCCTCGATCATTTTGTGGAGCATCGGCAACGAAGTCGGCGAGCAGCAACATCCGGCCAAATTCTGGATCCCCGCCGAATTGACCGCCATCGCGCATCAGGAAGACCCGACGCGCCCGACGACCTCCGCGAACAACCAGGTGAGCGCCGGTTACAACGGCTTCATCACAAACGAGGACGTTTTCGGTTACAATTACAAGCCGACCCAATACGGACGCGTCCACGAGGCGAACCCGGACAAGCCGATTTTCGGCAGCGAAACCGCCTCGTGCGTCAGTTCGCGCGGCGAATATTTTTTCCCGGTCAGCGACAACAAGGCCGGCGGCAAGGCGGATTTTCAGGTAAGCTCCTACGACCTTTACGCGCCGCCGTGGGCGACGCCGCCGGACGCGGAATTTGAGGGCCAGGATAAATATCCGTTCGTCGCGGGCGAATTTGTCTGGACGGGTTTTGATTATCTCGGTGAGCCGACGCCTTACGACCGCGACACGAGCAACCTGCTCAATTTCACCGACCCCGCCGAAAAAGCCGCGATGCAAAAGGAACTCGACGCGCTCGGCAAAATCAAAGTGCCGTCGCGCAGCTCCTATTTCGGCATCGTTGACCTCGCCGGTTTTCCGAAGGACAGGTTTTATCTTTATCAGGCGCGCTGGATGCCAGACCTCCCGATGGCGCACATTTTGCCGCATTGGAACTGGCCGGAGCGCGTCGGCCAGGTCACGCCCGTCCACGTCTACACTTCCGGCGACGAGGCGGAATTGTTCCTGAACGGCAAATCGCTTGGCCGGAAGAAAAAAGGACAGTTTGAATATCGCATCCGCTGGGACGACGTAGTTTATCAGCCCGGCACGCTCAAGGTCGTCGCCTACAAAAACGGGAAAAAATGGGCGACCGACGAGGTGAAGACCACCGGCCCGGCGACGAAACTCACGTTGAAGGCCGACCGCAGCAAGATCACCGCCGACGGAAAAGATTTGTCATTCATCACCGTGACTGTCGCGGACAAAAGCGGATTGATGGTTCCGCGTTCGGACAATGACATTAAATTCTCCGTCGAAGGTCCCGGCGAAATCGTCGCGACTGACAACGGCAACGCCACGGACCTTACATCGTTCCAATCGCCGGAACGAAATGCCTTCAACGGCCTCGCGCTCGTGATCGTCCGCGCGAAGGCCGGACAGCCGGGAACAATCGTTCTCAAGGCCGAATCCGGCGGACTCAAGGGTTCTTCGATCCAGATCAAAAGCAATTGAATCAAGCTGATGCAAGGCCGCTTTGGAAATTAAAGGCGCGGTTCCCGGCAGAAAGCCGCCGCGCTCCCTTGCAGCAGTCTCAATCCCGGAAAAATCAGGGTTGAGTTTGCCGCCGTGCCCGCTATCGTTTTCCCATGCGTCGGATTTTTGTGATTCTGCTTTTGCTCGGTTCGCTCGCGTCGGTCTCTGCCGCCGATGCCGTCACTGGCCGCGTGGTGAAAGTCCTGCCGCTTTTTCTCGACCAAAAAGGTCACGATGCGCCTTCGCCCAGCCTTTTCGACCGCGACGCCTATCAAGCCTATCTGCGCCAGCACACGAATGAAATTTCCGCCGTCCGTTTCGACGTTTTGTGGAAGGCGTCGAACGCCAATGGCGAAAAATTAAAATTGCGCGTCGAACTTCGCGGCATCGGCGCGGGCGGAATGCCAAAACAAACCGCGCTCGAGCAAACCGTCGCGCCGAAATTTTTCCGAAGCTGGACTTCGCTGAAATTGGAAGGCGCGGACTGTAAAAATTTCGGCGAAGTTGTCGCGTGGCGCGCGACGTTGTGGGACGGCGATGAATTGCTCGATGAGCAAAAATCATTTTTATGGTGAGCGCCGCGCATCGTCTGCCTTTGATTTGCGCGCTCGCGCTGGTTTTTGCTTCCGTTCTCCAGGCCAAAGACCTTGCAGATTATCGTGTCGGCGACACGGCGGAAGCGGACATCACCGCGACCGTCGCGCTGGACGTGATTGATCCCGCCGCCACCGCCACGCGCAAAACCGAGGAAGCGCGCAAAACCCCGGCGATTTTCCGCAGTTACCCGGACACAACCAACCAGGTGGAAAATGAATTTATTGAGGCGTTCGCCGTCGCGCGCGCCAGTTTCCTTGCCGCGAATAAAAACATCCTTTCGCAGACAAATGCCGCGCCCGACTTTGCGAAACTCGCGGCGGATTTCAACCGTGAAAACAAACCGTTTCCCATCACCGCCGATCTTGCCCAATTGTGGGCGCGCGGCGACGCGGGCGTTGCCGTCCAGAATTTGTTTGTCGGGCGGCTGCGCGAGGCCATGAATCGTCCCATCCGCGCGGACGAGTTGCCGGACGGTTTTTCGCCCGGCGAAACATTGCGCCTCGTGTCCGTGAGCGGTCCGCAGGAAACATTGACGCTCAATGAAGCGGAGCGGGGCGGAACAATCGTGACTGCGGCAAACGTAATAGCTTTGACTCGCGCGCGCGCGGTTCTGCTTCAGGAATTTTCCGACGGCGAACAACCGTCCGCCCGCGCGCTGGCGGCGTTGCTCAAGCCCGATTGCGTCTTCGACGAAAATCTCACGCAACAAGCCCGCGCCCGGCAAGTGGCGGGATTGGCCGTGGCCGGACATTACGACGCCGGGCAGGTGATTGTCCATCGCGGCGATGTCGTTGATTCAAAAATTCTGGCCGCGCTCGGCCAGTTGCGCGACAAGACTTTGCCCGACCAGCTTAATCAACAAATCGCCGCCGAGCGCAGTCGGACGCAGCAAGAGCACGATCAAGCGCAGCAGGAACACACACTCGCGCAGCAGGCGCAGGCGCAGGCGCAAAAATCCCAAACTGAAGCAGAACGTGAACATGAGCATGCGCTCACAATGCAACAGCGGGCGATTGACAGCCAGAGCCAGGCGTTGCAAACGCGCACGCACAACGAAGAATTGATCACCGCGCTGGCTGGCGTTTCAGTAGTCACGCTGCTGGTTTTGTGGCGGCTGGCGCGGCAACGCAGGAAAGTTTCACTGCTGCCCGCGACCGTGTTGACGCCGGAAAATCGCGCGGGAAACAATCAGGTTGTGTTGCAGAACGATTTGATTCCGCATCTGGCGCAGGCTTTGAAAGAAACATTGGTTCAGGAACTGGCCGCGCAGCGCGGCGAATTGCTCAAGGCGCAGCAAAGCGCCACGGCGGAAATCGCCGGGCTGGTCCGCCGCCTGGATGAATTGCAGTCGCCGATGCGGGAACGGCTGCGGACTTACGAAACGCAGATTCAAAAACTGGAAAAAGACCTTGCCGAGCAAAACGATGAAAACCGCGAGTTGCTCAAACTCAAAATCGAGATGATCCGCCGCCAGCTTGAAGCCGAGCGCGAACGCGAGCGGGTCGGGTTCAACTGAAATTACGCCCCGACTTTTTCGTGCGGCGTGCGTTTTTCGTGGGTCTGCAACGCCTGTTCGTAACATTGCAACGCCTCGTCATAGCGCGCCATGCGGTTGAACAATCCGCCTTTGTGAAGGTAGGCGATGGTCATCGCGCCATCCGCCTCAATCGCGCTTTCGTAACAGGCGATGGCCTCGTCCGTCCGCCCCAGTTTTTCCAGCGCGCCGCCTTTTTTGACCAGTGCGTCGGCGTGGTTCGATTGCAGTTTCAAAGCCACGTCAAAACATTCCAGCGCCTTTTCCGGTTCGCCGGCCTCAAGCAGCGACTGTCCCTCGGCGAGCAGATTGGCGATGCACTCTTCGCGGTCGTCCGCAGCCGGCGTCGCTCCATTTGATTTTTTTGCGGCGGAAGAAGTTGGTTCGCTTAACGAAGCGCGGGTGGCTTGCTCCAATTCAAGAATGCGTTTCTCCAAATGTTCAACCGCGCCGAACAGCCGCATATTCGACTGCTCCACGGCGCCGCCGGCCACGAGCGACGGCGCGCTGCGTCCGTTGCCCAGCGAAAATCCCGCCGGACGCGACGCCGACAATTCCACCAGCCGCGCCACCGCGCGCCATTGCAGATACGCCATGAACAGCACGGCGGCCACCACGATCAGCCCGAACGCGACCGCCAGCAGCAGCGTGGATTGCTGCGACCTTTGCGCCGCCTGGATTTCGTCGGCGCGCTGGGCGGCGACGGTTTGTTCCAACGACTGGATGCGCGCGCTCATTTCATCGGCGTTGCGCTTCGCCTCGGCGGCGGCTTCCTGCCGGCTGCTTTCGATGGCCAGTTGCGTGGCGTGCAACTGCTCCTGAATCTGGAGATAATTATTCTCCGTGATCATGGCCGGCGCGGCGGTGTTGGCGGATGGCGGCGGAGAAATTGAATTTGTTTCGATGGCGAAAACCTTTGCGCCCACGGCAACGGCGGCGCAAACCAGCAGAAATTTTTTGCGAAACGTGACATTCATAACCACTGTGGAAGCCTGCGACGCGGACTTGCTGTTGTCAAGCGCGCGAAACAATTCAAATGCCGGAGGTTTTTTAACCACGAAACACATGAAATGACACGAAAAGTTCGGCTTCCTTTTCTTTCGTGTGATTCGTGTATTTCGTGGTTCAATTCATTTTTTTCAAATCAAATTCAATCCGCGAGCGCGAGCCGGTCTGGACGTTGCGGATTTCCATGTCCTGCAATTCCCATTGCCCGTTCACTTTCTTGAACGATTTCGGGTCGAACTCCTTCAGCAATTTGTTCTGCGCGTCGTAAGCCTCGGCGTGGACGATGCCGCCGCTCTCCTCGTCAATCCACGAAACCACGCGCGAATAGCCCTTCGTGGACGGATTCAGATTCGTGCTTTCCAAGACATTGCACGCGCGGCTGCGACGGTTTTCCTTTTTCAAAATCCTCTGCTCCGGCCAGTGGAAAAATTCCAGGCCCAAATCGGCAATCCAGAAATCTGAATTGGCGAAAGGAATCATAGTTTGATTTCCAACTAAAAAATCTGGCAGATGAATTGCCAATGGAGAGCCATTGTAAAATTCATACTGGTTGGCCTTACCTGCTTCGTGAATGACAACCAAACTAACATGGTTTGATTCCGAAATTGTTTCGTAAGTTGTTGACCAAGTAGTCGCGGTTACAGAAGTTTGAAATCGAAAAGGAATTTCAGAACGATTTCCTTTGCCGTCACGAATGTTGAAAACTCCATTTTGAACAAAATTAGTCGCAGGAATTTGTTCCAAAATTTGTTTGGCAAGATTGCGACCTTGAGTTTTCGCCTCGAATTGCTGGATTGAAGTCGAATCAATAGGCGTGAAACCATTATCATTGATTGAGGGAACTCGATTGGTAGACAAATTGTTAGTCGTTTCCGCCCTCGCGCCAAATGCCGCAAATAAAATGATTGCGATAACCGCAAATTGAGTCGCGACAGCGCCGGAGGCGCGGAAGAAAGTAGCCCACAGTGAAACCGTGGGTAAAATGGCAAATCGGAACAAGCCCCGGCAGGGGCGGCAGAAAATCAATCCACAAACCATTTCTTTCGCCCCATCCGGGGCTTTATTTATTTTCGGATCGAATCCCACGGTTTCACCGTGGGCTACTTTCGCTCGCCACTCCGTGGCTGAAAACAATTTGAAAATTTTCATTTCGCTTCCAGCGCGAGTTGGATGGCCTCGGAAATCTGCCGGACGAAATGGACTTTCAATTTTCCGCGCACTTCCGCCGGAACGTCCAGCCAGTCGGATTTGTTTCCCTCCGGCAAGATCACCTGCTTCACGCCGAAGCGCGACGCGGCGAGGACTTTTTCCTTGATGCCGCCCACGCGCAGCACGCGACCGCGCAAACTGATTTCGCCCGTCATCGCCGTGTCCGAACGCACGCGCCGCTTGGCCAGCAGCGACGCCAGCGCCACCACCAGCGTCACGCCCGCGCTCGGCCCGTCCTTCGGCGTCGCGCCCGCCGGAACGTGGATGTGCAAATCAAATTTTCCATGGTCGCTCAAATCCAAGTCCAGTTTCTTCGCCTGCGAACGTAGATAACTCACCGCCGTCTGCGCGCTTTCCTTCATCACGTCGCCGAGCGAGCCGGTCAAAAGCAATCCGCCGCGCCCGCGCATCCGCGTCGCTTCAATAAATAAAATTTCTCCGCCGACGGGCGTCCACGCGAGGCCGGTGGCGATGCCGTATTCGGTGATTTTTTCCGCGCTCTCGGAAATGAACGGCGCGTGGCCGAGATAACTTTTCAATCCGCCCGCGTCGAGCTTCACCGTCACGGCCTTGCCGTTTTGGGAAATGATTTTGCGCGTGGCCTTGCGCGCGAGCGCGGCGATCTCGCGTTCCAATTGTCGCACGCCGGCCTCGCGCGTGTAGCCGCGAATCAGCGCGCGCAGCGCGGCGTCGGAAAATTTAAGGTCGCGTTTTGTCAGCCCGTGTTCTTCGATTTGTCGCGGGACAAGATAGCGTTTGGCGATCTGCAATTTTTCCGTTTCGGTGTAGCTCGGCAGTTCGATGACTTCGAGCCGGTCGCGCAGCGCGGGATGAATCGGCTCAAGCCAGTTTGCCGTCGCGATAAATAGCACGCGCGACAAATCAAATGGCAAATCCAGATAATGATCGGTGAACGTGTGATTTTGCGCGGGGTCGAGAACTTCGAGCAACGCCGCCGCCGGGTCGCCGCGAAAATCCGCGCCGACTTTGTCTAATTCATCGAGTAAAATTACTGGATTGCGGCTCTCGACGCGGCGAAGCGTTTGGATGATTCGTCCCGGCATCGCGCCGACGTAAGTGCGGCGGTGGCCGCGAATCTCCGCCTCGTCGCGCATTCCGCCCAAAGAAATCCGCGCGAATTTTCTGCCGAGCGCGTCGGCGACGCTTTTGCCGAGCGACGTTTTTCCAACGCCCGGCGGGCCGACGAGGCAAAGGATCGGGCCTTTGATTTCCTTGCGCCGCTTGATGACGGCGAGAAATTCGAGCAGGCGGTCTTTGATTTTCGTCAGGCCAAAATGCTGCTCGTTCAGGATTTTTTCCGCCGCCTTCAAATCCAATTTGTCCTCGGTGGATTTTTCCCACGGCAAAGTCAAAATCCAGTCGAGATAATTTCGCGCGATGCCGTATTCGGCGGCGGCGGGCGGCGTTTGCTGCAAGCGTTCCAATTCCTGCTCGGCGGCTTTGCGGACTTCGGCAGGCAAAACCGCCTTGTCAATTTTTTCGCGCAACGATTTGGTTTCGCCGGCGTTCGGTTCGTTGTCGCCGAGTTCGCGCTGGATGGCGCGCAGTTGTTCGCGCAGGAAAAAATCGCGCTGGGTTTTGGCGATTGAAGACGCGACGTCGTTCTGGATTTTTGAACTCAACGTCAGAACTTCCTGCTCGCGGTTGAGCATCGGCAGAAGTTTTTGCAAACGCTCGCGGACGGAAATTGTTTCGAGCAATTTTTGCCTGTCGTCCAGACTCAAATTCAAATTCGCTGCGATCAAATCCGCGAAATGTCCCGGATGCTCGGTGTTCAGCGCGGCGATTTTGACTTGATCGGTCAGCGCGGTGGACATTTTCGCAATTTCCTCGAATTGCTTGTGCGCGTTGCGCAGCATCGCCTGAAGCTCGACGGAATTTTCCGTTTCGTCGCGCAGCAATTCGTAGCTCGCGCGCAAAAACGGCATGGGCGGCGTGAAATTTTTCAGGCGGATGCGCCAGAGTCCCTCGACGAGCACGCGCACCGTGCCGTCGGGAAATTTCACCATCTTCGAGAGGCGCGAGACGCAGCCGACTTCGTGCAAATCCTCGGGCTGCGGCTCGGCGATCTCCGGTTTGCGTTGCAGCACCGCGCCGAACAGCCGGTCGCCCGCGATGATTTCGTCAATGAGCTTGAGGCTCGGCCCGGTTTCGACGAGCAGCGGCACGATCGCGCCGGGAAAAATCACGATGTCGGACAGGCCGAGGACCGGCACGTTGTCCGGCAGCGAGCGCGAAGAGATTCGCGGCGGCGCGTCCGATTTTTCGGAAGCGCCGAGGATGCTGATAAACTCCGTTTCCGGCGATGTCATCGTCGTCTCCACAATATAATTAGATGCCGCCGCGCGGGAAAAGATTCATGTGGACGGCTAACTTCCTTCGCTGATCGGAACTTTCGTCGTCTTGGAATTTGATTGGCGCGCGGGCGGCACGGCGATGCGCAGAAATCCGTTCACATAAACCGCCTTCGCCTGGCTCAAATCAAAACCCGGCGGCAATTCGATCACGCTCTCGAACGCGCCGTAGCTGATTTCCATGATGAGAAAAGTGCATTGCGGCGGGCGGCAGCAATCGGGGCGGGTCCCGGAAATCCGCAGGCGATTTTCCTCGACGGTGATTTCAAGGTTCTCGCTTTTCATGCCGGGCAGTTCCACCTTCACGACGATGCCTTCGTCCGTGGAATAAACGTCCGTGTTCGGAACCCAGCGGCCATTCGCCGAGCCGTGGCGTCCGCTCACCGCCGAGCCGCGAGTGACAAAATGCACCGTCGAACTGACTTTGGTTACGGCCATGATTAAAAATTGTAGCGCAAAATTTGGAACTGGCAAGCGAACGGCTTGCTCTTCGCTGACTTTGCAACATAACTACAAAAATGGTTTGTGCAAATGGAATTTTTGTTCGTTGAATCTCGTTGAACCAAACCGTTGAATCGGAAAATCACGATGCAACAATTCACGATGTAACGATTTAACAATTCAACAATCCATGATTTTGAACTTTGAACCCTGAACCCCAAACCTTAAACTCGCCGCATGGCCAATCCGTTCCGCCACGCGCACCGCGTCACCTACGCCGAATGCACCGTCGGCAACCACGTTTACCACTCACGCTATCTCGATCTGCTCGAAGCCGCGCGCGGCGAATTCATCCGCTCGCTCGGCGCGACGGTTTTGCAATGGCAGGAAAACGACATGATTTTTCCCGTCATCGAGGCGCGGGTGCGCTACAAATTTCCCGCGCGCTACGACGATTTGCTGGCGATTGAAGTCTGGGTGACGGCCATTGAAAAAGTGCGCCTGAATTTCGGCCACCGCATTTTGAACCAAAACGAAAAATTGATTCTCGAAGCGGAAACATTCCACGTCTGCACCGGCGTTGACGAAAAACCAAAGCGCCTGCCGGAAGAATTGGCGGAAAAATTGAAGCCGTATTTGAATGCGGCGATTGCGGACAATTCAAAAAAAAGGAGTGGTGAATGATTGTTATTGCCGCAGGCCAAGCACTACAAAGAATTGCCAATACACCCGCAAAGGAGATTTGTGTTTTGGTTTGTGTTCTAATTTATCTTGGATTTTTTTATTTCTTTGGTGGCAAATCTAAATAAAACGCCGCCCATTTTCATTCCGGCTTGCGCACTCCGTCCGTTTGTGGGATTATCCCATTATGAAACTTGTGGCAGATTCTCGCGGGCGGCTGACGGCGGCGGATTTATTCCGCCCGAACACGGCCTTTGACGCCTCGCCCCAGCCGGACGGCAGCATCCGAATCGTCGAACTGGTTGAAAAGAAAGTTTCCCCCGTCCGTCAGGTTAAAGTCAAAATGGACCGACAGGCGGTCATCGAATTTATTCGCAATCGTCCGCGAAAACCCGCCAAAGAAGTCCTCGCGGAAGCGCGCAAGCTGCGGAAGCAATGCCGGGGAACGGTCTCCATGTCCGATATTTTGAAATGGACGGAGGCTCCACATTGATTGTCGCCGACACAAACCTCATCATCGCGTTTGCGCTCCAGACGAACGACAGCGCGCTCGCCGATTCAGTTCACGAAAAAGATGCCAATTGGGTTGCGCCGCCAATCTGGCAAAGCGAATTTCGCAACGCCGTCTTGGGCATGATGCGCGCCGGAAAAATTGGGATCAATACCGCCAATTCGGCTTTTCAATTTGCGATGGACAACGTGGACACCTTTGACGTTTCCACCGGCGCGGTTTTGCGGCTGGCGGAAAGCCACGGACTGTCCGCCTACGACGCCGAGTTTGCCGCGCTCGCGGAATGGCTCGAATGCAAGGCCATCGCGTTCGATGACGATCTGCTCAAACCGGGACTGGCAATTCATCCGCGAGCATTCTAAAAAATTCCGTGCCGACGTTTCGACCAAGCTAGTTTCAGTTGCGCACGCGGTTTTTTTCTGCAAAAATTCAGCGACGCGCGCGATGCAAACTGAACAACTTTATCCCAAACATTATTGCGGAGTCTTCGGCATTTTCGGCCATCCGAACGCCGCCGAACTGACTTACTACGGACTTTACGCGCTCCAGCATCGCGGACAGGAAAGCGCGGGCATCGTCACCTGCCACGAAGGGAAATTTTACAAGCACCACGGCATGGGCCTCGTGCCGCAGATTTTCAACGGCGAAATTCTGCACGGACTCGTCGGCAAAACCGCCGTCGGCCACACGCGTTATTCCACGACCGGCTCGTCGCAATTGAAAAACGCGCAGCCACTCACTGTGGATTGCGCGCGCGGCCAAATTGCCATCGCGCACAACGGAAATCTCACCAACGCGGCGCAACTTCGCGATGAACTGGAATCGCGCGGCTCCATTTTCCAGACGACCGTTGACAGCGAAATCATTTTGCATCTGATGGCGCAGCCGGGCTTGAACGGCGGGGAAAATCATCTTTCACACACGTTGCGCAAAATCGAGGGCGCGTATTCGCTTGTCATCATGACGGAAAAGGAATTGATCGGCGCGCGCGACCCGTTTGGATTCCGCCCGCTGTGCATCGGCAAACTCGACGGCGCGTATGTGCTCGCCAGCGAAACCTGCGCGCTCGATTTGATCCACGCGAAGTTTGTCCGCGACGTCGCGCCGGGCGAAATCGTCGTCATCAACGAAAAAGGCTTGAGCAGTTTTCAGGCGTTTCCCGAACAGACGCGCCGCGCGTTTTGCATTTTTGAATATGTTTATTTCGCACGGCCGGACAGCACGATCGCCGACCGAAATGTCTATAAAGTCCGCGTCGAAATGGGCCGCCAACTCGCGCGCGAATTTCCGATCCAAGCCGACCTAGTTGTTCCCGTGCCCGACAGCGGCAATTGCGCCGCGCTCGGCTATTCGCTCGAATCAGGAATTCCGTTCGAGATGGCGTTCGTGCGGAATCATTACGTCGGCCGAAGTTTTTTGCAGCCGTCGCAACTCATCCGCGACTTCGACGTGCGCGTGAAATTAAATTTGATTGCCGAACTCGTGCGCGACAAACGCGTCGTCATCGTGGACGATTCGATTGTGCGCGGCACGACCTGCAAAACGCGCGTGAAAACGCTCAAGGAAGCCGGTGCAAAGGAAGTTCACGTCCTCGTGAGCTGCCCGCCGCACATGAATCCATGCGTCTATGGAATTGATTTTCCCGACCGCAGCAAACTCATGGCCGCAAACTATTCGCTCGAAGAAATCCGAAAATATCTTAATGCCGACTCGTTATATTATCTGTCACAAGACGGACTGGTGAAGGCGACCGGCCTGCCGAAAAATAATTTTTGCATGGCGTGCTACGACGGAAATTATCCCGTGCCATTCGATCCGCTGCTCGACAAACACATCATCGAACGCCGCAAACGCCATACGCAAACACTTGGCGAAGCTGTGGAGAAAGACGGTGAGCAGATTAAATTATTGCAGGTTTGAGGAAAACTCTGGCGCAGGAAAACACGCGCAGATTAAATTGTTGCAAGAATCGGACAATCCCATGCCAGCGGTCGCAAACGGCACAATAGTTTACAGGTTATACATTCCGCAGAGAATTCAAGTTGCCATCAGGTTTTGCCTGCGGCACTCTAGAACGATGAATTTTCTTAAATTTTTTAAGTTGCAAAAAAATAGAAAATTTACCTGCGGCGCGCTGATCATCATTGCTTTGGCCGGCTCATGGAAAATTGCACATGTCAAATTTGACGGGGGAATTTTCCATCAACAAAATATTTTTACAAAGGCAAACAGTGGAACGCAAATAATAAATAATGGAGGTAAAATCGGCGCAATTATTTTTGAATCAGCCAAGATGACGGATGAGGGCCGGGAGAATTTGGCCATCGGCCAAAAAGCGAAAGAACCCGCGCCGGTTTCCAATGAACAGCCAAAAGAGGAAGCTGTTTCCTGCAGCTTCACCTATTTGCAGTCCGATGAAAATGTCCCGCAGCTTGATCAAGCACAACTCTCGTTGACTGCCAGAAATCCAGTTGCCCGGATTTATAATAAAGTCGCCAGACAAGCGCAGCTTCAGCGGGAATTGGACGGCTTGTCACCAATCCCCTTGATTCAGTTGCGTCCGACATCCATGCATTTGCAATGTCCTTCCAATATTTCCGAAGAAAATGCTTTACGAACAATAGAAAGGGATTTGGACAATAACTTGGCGCGTCTTGACAAAATGCTTGCTGATAATCCGTTTGACGGAAAGTTGGCCTACGCGCATTGACCTTGCTATCTTGTGAACGTGAATCCCGATATACGCTGGAAACAGCGGTTTGAGAACTACGAAAAAGCCTTGCGGCTTCTTCGTGAAGCTCTTGCCGATGTGGACAATCTTTCCAATCTGGAAAAGGAAGGCGCTGTCCAACGATTTGAATTCACCGTCGAATTGGGGTGGAAGACATTGAAAGATTATTTGGAACACAGCGGAGTCGTCTTGGATCAAAGCACGCCAAAACACATCATAAAACAGGCGTTCGCCGCCAAAATCATCAGCAATGGGCAACTTTGGATTGACATACTTGATTGCCGTAACCGCATGGCGCACACTTATGATGAAGCGGAATTCAACCAAGCCGTCCATGAAATGGCCAAACGTTTTTTGCCGGGGTTCGACGAACTTCATGATTTTTTCAAAAAAAGGAGCGCATCATGAATCGCTTTGGATTGACAGAGGCCGAACAAAAATTGATTTGCGACACATTGCGCCACCACGATGAAGTGACGCATGCGAAAATTTTCGGATCGCGAGCCAAAGGTAATTTTCAGCCCAACTCTGACATTGACCTCGCGCTTTGGGGAAATGTTTCCTTTTCCACGCTTGCCGCAATTGCCGGCGAACTCAATGACTTGCCGCTGCCCTATACTTTTGACATTCAAGCCTACGAGACCATTCATCATCACCCATTACGCGAACATATTGACCGTGTCGCGCAAATTTTTTATGTGCACGCCAGTGAATTGGTTCTCACGAAAGCGTAGCTTTCCATAAATTAATGCTAAAACCAGTTGTTAAAATGGGATTACACTCATCCGTCCCGACCATTGACGCCGTGATGGTCGAGGAACGCGCCGCGTCGTTCGGCAAGCGCAGCATCAAAACTTTCGCGAAACTTGCCGGTCTCAAAATGGTCGTTTCGATGTGCGACCTCACCACGCTCGAAGGCAAGGACACGCCCGGCAAGGTCGCCTATCTCTGCCGCAAGGCGCTCCAGCCCACCGAAGCGAAATACGACGTGCCGAGTTGCGCCGCCGTGTGCGTTTATCCGAACATGGCGAAATACGCGCGCAAATTTTTCGGCGACGTTTCGCCCGTGAATATCGCCGCCGTCGCCACCGGATTTCCCAGCGGTCAATATCCGCTGCGCACCAAGCTCGAAGAAGTCCGCCGCACAGTTGCGGACGGCGCGGATGAAATTGACATGGTCATTGACCGCTGCGCCTTCCTCGCCGGCGACCACGCCAAAGTCTTCGACGAAATCGCCGCCACGAAGGAAGCCTGCGGCCCGGCGCATTTGAAAGTGATTCTCGAAACCGGCGAACTCGTCACCTACGACAACGTCCGGCTCGCCAGCGAGATCGCCATGCAAGCCGGCGGCGATTTCATCAAGACCAGCACCGGCAAAGTTTCGCCCGCCGCGACCATGCCCGTCACGCTCGTGATGCTGGAAGCCATCCGCGATTATTTTTTCGCCACCGGCCTCCGCATCGGCATGAAGCCCGCTGGCGGCATCCGCACGTCCAAGCAGGCGCTCGCCTACCTCGTGATGGTCAAGGAAACCCTCGGCGACGACTGGCTCAACCCGCAGATGTTCCGCTTCGGCGCAAGCACGCTGGTCAATGACGTGCTCATGCAAATCGTGAAAAACGTCGAGGGAAATTATCAGGGCGCGGATTATTTTTCGCTGCCTTAAATCAGTCCGTAAAAATGACAATTTCAAATACACCCGGAGCAATCAAAAAGTTTAAGCGCTCGTCTTGGAGTTGCCAAATGACCTTTGTCACTCCGCTTAAAAAACTTGATGTGTTTGTGCCGGCTATATTTTCAGCCCTAGAACCGGTTAGAGAAGCATCTGTCACGATAGATGGATATGCATTTGAACCCAAAAATTTACTCGGGCTGATGTCCAGAAGTATGCTCTCCGAAAAGCTTCAGCGTAATATTACTCTAACTGTTGTTGACCAAGACAAAGTAAAAGAATTGCTTCGCACGGCTCTTTCAGATTGGCTGGATTTTGCATTTATTCCGGTCTTGAAACTTTTTGTGATCTATGCGGATCACGATGAATACACAACTTTTTACGCTAACACAAAAAGCAATCTGGAGCGCATAAGGCTGTCCTTGTCAGCAAAAGGGCTTGAGGCGGTTCGAAATTACGAAAGAAGGTTCTGACTAAAAGTAAATTTCACCGTCGTCAAAGAATGAATCAACCTGATTCCAATCCGTCCGGGTTAATTCTCTATCAAACCGAGGATGGCCGGACGCATTTGCAGGTGCGGCTGGAGAATCAGACGGTCTGGCTGTCGCAAAGCCAGATGGCCGAGTTGTTCCAAACGACCAAGCAAAACGTCAGCCTGCACATTCAAAACATTTTTGAGGAAGGCGAATTGGCGGAAGATTCAGTGGTCAAGGATTACTTGACAACTGCCGCCGACGGGAAGAATTACCAGACCAAGTTCTACAATCTCGATGCGATCATTTCCGTCGGCTACCGCGTGAAGTCGCATCGCGGCACGCAGTTCCGCATCTGGGCCACGCAGCGGTTGCGCGAATACATCGTCAAAGGTTTTGCGATGGACGACGAGCGGTTGAAGCAGGCGGGCGGCGGCGTTTACTTTGACGAACTGCTCGCGCGCATCCGCGACATCCGGTCGTCCGAGCGCGTGTTCTGGCGCAAGGTGCTGGATATTTACGCAACGAGCATTGACTACGATCCGTCCGTTGAGGCGTCGCAGAAATTTTTCCAGACGGTGCAGAACAAAATGCACTGGGCCACGCACGGCCAGACGGCGGCGGAAGTCATTCACCAGCGCGTGGACGCGACCAAGCCGAACGCGGGCTTGACCGCCTGGAACGGCGCGAAAGTGCGCAAGGCCGATGTGGCCATCGCCAAGAATTATCTTTCGGAAAAGGAACTCGACGCGCTCAACCGCATCGTGACAGTTTATCTGGAATTCGCGGAGTTGCAGGCGCTGGATCGCAAGCCGATGTCTATGCGCGACTGGATTGCGAAGCTGGATGATTTCCTGCGCTTGAGCGGACGCAACATCCTGAAGCACGCGGGCAAAATTTCCGCCGAGGAAGCCCAGCAAAAGGCGGAATTGGAGTTCGATAAATTTGAAGTGAAGCGCCGCGCGTTGGAAGACGTCAAGGCTAACGCGGAGTTCGTAACGCAGATGGACGATCTGGCGAAGCAGGCTAAACAAATCGCGCCGACAAAACGAAAGCCGAAGAAATAATTTGTTATGAAAACGAAACTTAAACCCGTGAAACTTTCGGCCAAGCGCGCTATTGCGACAATTTCGTCGCAGCCGATTGTTCCATTACGCGAACGAAAATTAAATTTCGGAGACAAATGGAATTACGCGCCTGCGCCGGAGGATTCCAAGAGTTACATCATCGCGCCGCGACACGAATTGTTCATCAGCGGAAAATTCGTCAGACCGCATTCGCAAAAATATTTTCCGTCCATTAATCCCGCGACGGAAGAAAAGCTCACGGAGATTTCCTTCGCCGACGCGACCGACGTTGACAAGGCGGTAAAATCCGCGCGGCGTGCCTACGACAAGGTCTGGAGCAAGATGCCGGGTCGCGAGCGCGGCAAATATCTTTATCGCATCGCGCGCATCATTCAGGAAAAATCGCGCGAGCTGGCCGTGCTCGAAACGATGGACGGCGGCAAGACCATCAAGGAAAGTCGGGACGTGGATTTGCCGCTCGTGGCTGCGCATTTTTTTTATTACGCGGGCTGGGCGGATAAGTTGAAATACGCGTTCCCCGGCAAAACGCCGTCGCCGCTCGGCGTCGCGGGGCAGATTATTCCGTGGAATTTTCCGCTGCTCATGGCCGCGTGGAAAATCGCGCCCGCGCTCGCGTGCGGCAACACGGTGGTTTTGAAACCGGCGGAGACAACGTCGCTCACGGCGATGCGGCTGGCGCAGATTTTTCAGGAAGCGGAATTGCCCGAAGGCGTGGTGAACATCGTCACCGGCGCGGGCGAAACCGGCGCGGCGCTCGTCAATCATCCGGACGTAAATAAAATTGCGTTCACCGGTTCGACGGAAGTTGGAAAACGCATTGCGCAACTTGTCACGGGCACAAAGAAAAAACTGACACTCGAACTCGGCGGCAAGGCGGCGAACATCTTGTTCGAGGATGCGCCGATTGATCAGGCCATCGAAGGCGTCATCAACGGAATTTATTTTAATCAAGGTCACGTTTGTTGCGCGGGCTCGCGGCTGTTCGTGCAGGAAGGAATTTATTCCAAGGTCATCAAGAAATTGCGCGACCGCATCCAGACATTGCGCGTCGGCAATCCGCTCGACAAGAACACGGACATCGGCGCGATCAATTCACGGCCGCAGCTCGAAAAGATCCGCGAGCTGGTGCAAAGCGGCGTGGACGAAGGCGCGGAGTTGACGCAGACGCAATGCACGCTCCCGGCAAAAGGATACTGGTTTGCGCCGTCGTTTCTCACGGGCGTCACACACGCGCATCGCGTGGCGTCGGAGGAAATTTTCGGGCCGGTGTTGAGCGTGATGACTTTCCGCACGCCGGAGGAGGCGTTCGAGCGCGCGAATAACATCCCCTACGGCTTGAGCGCGGGCGTGTGGACGGACAAGGGCAGCAAGATTTTCAAGATGGTCAACAAGCTGCGCGCCGGCGTCGTCTGGGCGAACACCTATAACAAATTCGATCCGACCAGTCCGTTCGGCGGCTACAAGGAAAGCGGCTTCGGTCGCGAAGGCGGATTGCACGGACTGGCGGCGTATTGCAGATTGGATTAACCTGTATTCTCGATGAGAAACCAATCAAAAAAATTCCGACCGAAGGAAACCTTGTATCAAGGGCAAAAATTCCGATCTAAACACGAAGAACGGTTTGCGATTTATCTAAATTCACTTGGGGTTTCTTGGAGTTATGAAATTCATTCTTTTTCTTTTTCTGGGCTTGTTTACACGCCGGATTTTTTGATTTGGGATTTGGTGACATTCGTCGAACTAAAACCTGCGGAATGTTTAGAAGAAGCTTGGAAAATTCACGAGTTGAGCCGAGAAAGACCAAATCACAATTACTTGATTGCAAGCATGTCTTCTTTCGATTTGAAATTGCACGAGTATGGAAAACTGATTGACGGAGAGGTTCGTTGGTTTGCCGATTACGAAATCAGTTGGGTATTTTGTAGGTTATGCTGCCATCCATACATTTCAGTAGATAATCCAGATTGGCCGCTTTTGAGCTGTCCTCGTTGTGAGTTTGATGCGGGTGGAAATTCATTTACTGACAGGCAAATGACTAAAATCCTTTCAATTGAGAAAGCAAAGCGGTGGTGGAAAAGTCATCGCAACGATCCGAGTTTTCCAGAACGATTGATTGACATAAATTACCGTCAATGCTGTGCTGGTTTTGAAGGTATTGAAGATGAATCAACGGACTGGTCGGAAGAAAATCTCATTGAATGCCCGTTTTAAATCTTTGGAAAATTTTATGCAAAGAATAATTGGAATCATTGCTCTGGCCATCGGCATCATGTTGCTCGTTTGGGGTCACAACACGGCTCAATCACTCGACTCACAGGTCAAAAATATTTTCACCGGCACGCCGACCGACCGCGCGATGTATTTTTACATCGGCGGCGTGGCGCTCGCGTTGTATGGCGTGTTCCAGATCATCTGGCCGTGGAAAAAGAAATAATTTTATGAGCGCGCGACTCGACGTCAAAAAAACTTACAAGCTCTACATCGGCGGAAAATTTCCGCGCAGCGAGAGCGGACGCTACCTGCCCGCGAAATCCGCGAAGGGCGAGCCGCTTGATAATTTTGCCCATGCTTCCCGCAAGGATTTTCGAGACGCCGTTGTCGCCGCGCGGGCCGCGACTGGCGGCTGGGGCAAAGCAAGCGCCTACAATCGCGGACAAATCCTTTATCGCGCCGCCGAGATGTTGCAGAACCGCGCGAGCGAATTGGTCAATGAAATCGCGCGATCAACCGATGTCAGCGCGGCGAAAGCGAAACGCGAGGTGACGCTGGCGATTGACCGGCTGGTGCATTTCGTGGGCTGGACGGACAAATACCCGCAGGTTTTCGGCAGCGTGAATCCCGTCGCGTCATCGCACTTCAATTTCACCACGCCTGAACCGACCGGCGTGGTCGTCGTGCTTGCGCCGGACGAGCCGTCATTGCTCGCGCTCGTGTCGCTCGTCGCGCCGGTGATTTTGAGCGGGAACACGGCGATTGTCGTCGCGTCCGAAAAATTTCCGCTGCCCGCCGCGACGTTCGCCGAGATTCTGGCGACGAGCGATCTGCCCGGCGGCGTGGTGAACATCCTCACCGGCAAGCGCGCCGAACTCGTCCCGCACATCGCCACGCACATGGACGTGAACGCGATTGTGGACGGCGCGGGCGATTCTGAAATCAGCGCAAAATTGCAAGCCGGCGTGGCGACGAATCTCAAACGCTACGCGAATCATTTTTCTGCCGACTGGTTTTCCGCGAAAGTGGAAGACCCGTATTGGATTCTCGACACGGTCGAATTCAAAACCGCGTGGCATCCGATTGGAGTTTAAGTTGGAGTTCACGCTTTAGCGTGCGCAACCTGAAGGTTGAACTCCAACTTCACGCCACTTCCTGCGGGCCTTTTCCGCCGTTCAGCAAAAACAAAACCGCCATGCGCACAGCGAGACCGTTCGTGACTTGCTCCAGAATCAGAGAACGCGCGCAGTCAGCGATTTCGCTGTCAATCTCCACGCCGCGATTGATCGGGCCGGGATGCATGATGAGCGCGTCCGGTTTTGTTTTCGCAAGCCGAGCTTTGTTCAAACCGAAAAGCGTCGTGTATTCGCCGATGCTCGGAAACATTGTCTTGCGCTGGCGCTCGTGCTGGATGCGGAGCAAATGGATGATGTCCGCGTCGCGAATCGCCTCGTCAACATTGTGTGTCACGCGGCAGCCCATTTGCTCAAATGTTTTTGGCACAAGCGTTGACGGCCCGCACAAAGTGACTTTCGCGCCAAGCTTTGTCAGCGCCCAGATGTTTGAGCGCGCGACGCGGCTGTAAAGGATGTCGCCAAGAATCGTCACGTTCAGCCCGGCGATTTTTTCTTTGTGCTCGCGGATCGTGAACGCGTCGAGCAGCGCCTGTGTCGGATGTTCGTGCGCGCCGTCGCCGGCGTTGATGATGCTGGCGTTGACGACGCGCGACAGAAAATGCGGCGCGCCGCTCGCGCTGTGGCGGATGATGATGAAATCGGCGTTGAGCGCCTCGAGATTGCGCGCGGTGTCCTTGAGCGTCTCGCCTTTTTTGAACGAAGACGCGTCGGCGGAAAAATTCACGATGTCGGCGGTCAACCTTTGCGCCGCCAGTTCAAAACTGATGCGCGTGCGCGTGGACGGCTCGATGAACAGATTGACAACAGTTTTGCCGCGCAACGCCGGAACTTTTTTGATGGCGCGTTCGCCGACGGCTTTGAACGCGCGTGCAGTGTCGAGGACGGTGACGATTTCTTCCGCCGTGAGCGATTCGATGTCGAGCAGATGTTTTTTGGTCCAGCTCATTTGTTTTGTTAAATTGTTGAATGGTTAAATGGTTGAATTGGATTTCCGATTTAACAATTCAATCATTTTACAAATCACTTTCTTTCTAAAACCACTTCGTCTTTTTCGCCGATGCGGACGTGAACTTTTTCATTCGCCGCCGTCGGCACATTTTTGCCGACGAAATCCGCCTTGATTGGCAAATCGCGATGGCCACGGTCAATTAAAACTGCCAATTGAATTTTTTTGGGACGGCCAAAATCGTTAAGAGCGTCCAACGCCGCGCGAATTGTCCGGCCGCTGAACAAAACGTCGTCCACCAGCACAACGGTCTTTCCATTTACGTCGAAAGGAATTTCCGTCGGATGAATTTTCGGCGCGGCGCGCTGGTCCAAATCGTCACGGTGCATCGAAACGTCGAGGCTGCCGATCGGCACGGAAATTTTCCAGATTTCCGAAAGAATTTTTCCGAGCCGTTCCGCAATCGGCACGCCGCCGGTTGGAATTCCGATGAGCACGACTTCGGCGGAATTTTCATTGCGCTCGGCGATCTCGTGCGCGATGCGCGTGAGCGCGCGGCCAATCGCGTTCGCATCGAGGATGACGTTGGCTTCAGGCATGGGAAATTTTTGTTGAATTGCTGAATCGTTGAATCGTTGAATCGGAAGCTGCGCCCGGCTTCTTGCTGGAAATAAAAATCGCGAATCGATTCCGCCCGGGCGCGGAAATGATTCGCGTTGATTTCGTTTTCATATTTTCCTTCGCCACCTCGCAGGGCGGCGTTAAAGGAACAAAATTTCAGTTCAATTCGTGGCGGCGGCCTGGCGGTTTTTGCGCCAGCTTGAGCGGTGCTTGATGATCCAATCCGTCAGCGCCTGCTCGAAGCCGATGTCGCGGCCGGCCTTTTCCGACTCGATCCACTTGTGCCTGAGGATTTCCTCGCGCTCCGCCTGAAACTCGCGGTAGAGCGAAGAGTTCTTCAGCAAATCGTTCGCCGATGACGAATCTTTACCAACGTTCGACATAAAGCCTGTGACAAGAAAGTTAAACTTCGCCGACAAAATTGCAACAAAATTATCACGGCGATAAGTTTGCGATGTCCTTACAAGAACATCAATAAAACGTGGTGCGCGTGGCGGGAGTCGAACCCACAACCTTCAGCTTCGGAGGCTGACGCTCTATCCAATTGAGCTACACGCGCGGACGGGGACACTTTACGCGCATCCGGGGGGTTGCTCAATTGGAATCCGCGTGTAAAAATAAAAGGGACGGCGCGAGGCCGTCCCTGTGTCAACGTATGTCCCCGACAAAATCAGTTCTGCGGCGGAGCGGCGGGCGGCGGAGTGCCGCCACCGTTGTTTCCGCCACCGCCGGCGCGGCCACGGCGGCCACCGCGTTGGGTCATCGTCTGATATTTGGTGAATTGGTCTGGCGTGAGGATGTCCTTCATTTTCGCCGTCACGTCAGTGCGGATGTCCGTCATCTTTGTGCGGCGGTCTTCCTGCGACAGGGTGGTGTCCGCGCGCAAGTCGGCCATCTTTTGCTTCTGGTCGTCAAGCACCGCCTGAACCTTCGGAATTTCGTCGGCGGTCAGGCTCAAATTCGTGGTGAGTTGTTCAATGCTGGGACCCATCATCCGGCCTCTCATTCCGCCTCCGGGCGGCGGGCCGCCTGCGGGCGGAGTGTTGGTGGAATCCTGCGCGAGCAGCGCCGAACTGCAGGCGAGCAAAGCGCCCGCAGCCAATGCCGCGATTAACATGGTTTTCGTTGATTTCATAAGATTTTGCTGCGTTTCTTTGGTTGTTTTTCGATCCGCCGCGCCATCGTGGAACAGCGGGATGTTTGGTCAGACGCATAGGATGGCGGAAGGTTACAGTCGCCGCAAGACTTTGGCCGCCGCCCGGATTGTCTTTTCAATGTCCTCTTCGCCGTGCGCGGTCGAAATGAATCCCGCCTCGAATTGCGACGGCGCGAGATAAATCCCCTCGGCCAGCATTCCGTGGAAAAATTTTGCGAAACGCGCGCGGTCGCTCTTCATCGCGTCGGCAAGGCTGTGAACCGGCTTGCTCGAGAAGTAGGCGCAGAACATCGAGCCGCAGGAATTGAATTGCACGGGAATTTTCGCCAGCTTCGCCGCGCCGAACATTCCGGCTTTGAGTTGCGCGCCGAGTTTTTCAAGCAGCGCATATTTGTTTCCGCTTTCCGCTTTCCGCTTTCCGCTTTTGGACAATTCTGCCAGCGCGGCGATTCCCGCCGCCATCGCCAGCGGATTGCCGCTCAAAGTTCCCGCCTGATAAACCGGACCGAGCGGCGCGAGCCAATCCATGATCTCCGCGCGCCCGCCAAACGCGCCGACCGGCAATCCGCCGCCGATGATTTTTCCGAGACACGTCAAGTCCGGCGTGATTTTGAAACGTTCCTGCGCGCCGCCAAGCGCGAGACGAAAACCCGTCATCACTTCGTCGAAAATCAAAAGCGCACCGTTCCGTTTTGTAATTTCGCGCAAAAATTCCAAATAACCTTTTTTTGGCAAATACAAACCAGCATTTCCGGGAACCGGCTCGACGATGATTCCGGCGATTTGATTTTTGTTTGTGGCGAACGCGGACTTCACCGCGTCCACGTCGTTGAACGGCAAAACGATTGTGTGCTGCGTGAACGCCGCCGGAACTCCGGCGCTGTCGGGATTTCCAAACGTCAGCGCGCCGGAACCGGCCTTGACCAAAAGCGAATCCACATGGCCGTGATAGCAGCCGTCGAACTTGATGATCTTGTCGCGCTTCGTGAACCCGCGCGCGAGCCGGATCGCGCTCATGCACGCTTCCGTGCCGGAATTTGTCATGCGGACTTTTTGGATGCTGGGAACAAATTCGCAAATCAACTTCGCCATTTTCACCTCAAACGGATTTGGGATTCCGAAGCTCGTTCCATTTTCGGCGGCGGATTTGATTGCGGAAATAATTTTCGGATTTGCGTGGCCGAGAATCGCCGGCCCCCAAGTGCCGACATAATCAATCAATTCATTTCCGTCCACGTCCCAAATTTTGCAACCAGCGGCGCGATTGACAAAAAACGGCTGGCCGCCGACGGCGCGAAACGCGCGCACGGGCGAATTCACGCCGCTGGGAATGTATTTCAACGCCTCGGCAAAAAGTTTTTTGGATTTCGCGCGGTTCACGGACACAAATCTAACCACCAAGACACGAAGACACAAAGAAGAATGAAAAACAACAAACCAACACTGCCGCATCCTACGCTCGGAAACAGCCGGAAAATCGCCGAAACAGCCGGAAGCGTGACCGTGCGGGCTGGTTTAAGCAGGCGGGAAAGATTTTATTTTTAGCGGCGAGCTTCGATTACGCGCAGGAAATTTTCATAAACCACGTCGCGGCTGTCGGCGTATTCCAGACGCAGGATTCGACCGGGCTTCTGTGAAAAAACCACGCGCAGCCCGCCAATGCGGAGGCGGTTGAATCCGGCCAGTCCGCCCTGCAACGCCTTGATGTCGCCCGCGCCATGTTCCAGCCCGCGCAGGGAAAGCCGCACGCGCTTCTTGGTGTCGGGCGGCAGCGCGACGAGCCACGCCTGAACCTGTTCAGAGGCCGAAATTTTCATCGTTCAGGTCCAGCTTTTTGTATTTCAATTTTCCCGCCTTGGCCGCGCGCAAAACTTTCATGGCCTCCGGCTTGGCGAGCAGTTCCATCGTTTCGAGCAGCGCGTCAAACTCGGCGAGCGGCAGCGCGACATAGACCGGCTCGTCGCGCCGGGCGATGACAAATCTTTTCTTGGACTGGCAGAGCCGGGGCAGGTTCGCCTGCGCCTGTCTCATGGTGTATGTATCATTCATATTGGAACGTATGTAACTCTTTTCGCCGGCAGTGTCAAGCCGCCTAAAATTTAATAACGCCGGTCGCGATGCCGCCGGGAATGTATTTCAACGCCTCGGCAAAAAGTTTTTTGGATTTCGCACGGTTCACGGACGCAAATCTAACCACCAAGACACCAAGACACAAAGCAGAATACATTTTAACCACGGATAAACACAGATGGACACAGATTTGGTGGGGCGAGTGTCCCCGCGAGCCGAAAGTTTTTTGCTCGCAGCGGCGAACGTCAGTTCGCTCTGACTTGAATTTGAGCGGACTCACGCCCGCTGCCACATCGGCGGCAGATTGGTCGTGGCCGTGCGGAAGAAAAGCGAGCGGTTGGTGGAAGAATAAATGAACTGGCTCGGCACGGCGTTGGGCAGGTCGTTGGTTGAAGAAAAATAAGTGACGGGAGCATTGTTCAATCGGTCGGCACCGTGTTGGTGGTCGCCGTCCTAAAGAACATTTGATTTGCTGATGCCAATGGCCAAGAGAATGTCGGCGGGACAGCCGCTGCTTCCGGCAGAGGTGAGACGAATTGCACTGCACCGTTGGTCCAATTTTTCATATCGCTTGAAGATTGGAGCATATAGCCTCGTCCCGAATCGCCGCCATTGACTGTAATGTAGGCATTGTTGCTATCCTTTGCCATCTCCAGAACGAATGGAGTCTCGGGAATCTGATTCCCGTCACCGTCGAAGATCTGGAACGTATTGTTGTCGAACAGCGTGATCTTTAGCCCGTAACTGCCTCCCGATGAGGCGGAATTGGTGGCATAGGCTAGGGGCAAATCCAGGCACCCAGTCGAGTCAATCGGATTCGATGGGGGATTGTAGAATGTATCCTCCACCGCATTCGTCGCTCCGCTCACTTCCACCCGCGCCCATTTCAGGTTTGGGATATAGAAGGGAATGGTTCCGGTGAGCTTGGTTGAGTAATTCGAAAAGTCCGGAACGCTATACGTGCCATCAGGATTTTTCGACCAGCTGAACGGTGTCGTCACTATAAAGCAGGGCGTATGTTTCTACTCCAATGGTTTGGTTAACGATACCGCAGAGGACGTCAACGATAATCCCCCGGCTCTTGTCAATGGATGCGTTCGTGCAGATCCCTCCCAGCAGATATTCTAGTCCCGGGACGATGATAAGTTGATCCAATTGATACTTGTTTGTCGGTCCCGTGCTGCTACTAGAGCTGGTGCCAAAGAAATTCTGGGTCCCGTTCGTATTATATGCCCAGACATAGAAGACAACTACAGTTACATTGCTCACCGCATAATTCAGCACATTGCTGTATGTCCCAATCGCCGGAAAGGCGAACGCATTTGTTTGCGCCCCGGCGCGCATCGTGCCAAACAGAATCGCCGCCGCAATGCAACAGGCTTGGAAGAATTTGATTGGAGCCGCGAATCTCATCTGATTTTCCCAAGAGCTTTTGCTCCTTTTCCAGTCCATTCACAAGTCTTTTTTTGCAATGGGGAGCGCAACCGTCCCGGTTGCCGTTTTCGGCGTCCCGCCGAAAACCCGTCAACCAACTGATTTGTCCAACACTGTTTCGGGCGCGACGCCCGAAACTGCACGCGAGACGCGTGCGCTCCCTCCCATTCAATCGTTTTCTTGTTCCTGAAACACGCGGATTCTTCCGGCTTCAATCATCCAAAGTTTTCCAACCAGTTCTTCGCGCCCCAATCCGGCGGCCAGCGTGCGGACGGCGTTCAACAAATCTTCATGCGACGGCTTGCGCGGCAAACGCAGCACGGCAATTCCCGAATACCGGCCCGGACGAAAGCGAAGTGAATTCGCAAAATCCAAATCGAGCGAAATCAAAGCGCGCTTTTCGCGCCGGCAGCATTCGATGAGCTTTGAATCTTCGACTCGTTCGAGAGACTGGCTGACGACGGTTTCAACATCGTGACCTGCCGCAGAAAGAATTTGACGCCCGCGCCCGCCGAGGTTTTCATCCAACTTGAGTTTCATGCGTGCGCTTCGAGCGGCACGTCCACGTAACGTTCGCGCGACATTTCCGCGCCGTAAGCGATGCAGGCCTGGATGTCCTCCGGTTCGAGGCCGGGATAGTCTTTGAGAATTTCGCGCCCGGTCGCGCCGGAAGCCAGCAAATCCAAAATCAACGAGACCCAAATGCGATGGCCGCGAATGCACGGTTTGCCGAAACAGCGCGCCGGATCAATCCAGATGCGTTGAAGCAACTCTTCGCGGGTCAGGTGATTTGCAACTTTCGTTTTCATCTGCAATTACAAGTAAAACGCAGTTGGGATAATCTGTCAACCCGTCGCCCATCCAAAATGAAATTTGTTTGAGGAGCGCGCCCGTCTTCACGTTCCCCATCGTCCATCCCCAAATCATCTCTGCAAAAAGGTTTCCGTGAGCGCAAGTTCGGCGTCCAGAGTTTCCACGCCGAGACAGGACAATTGAAATGGTGCGCGGTAAAGGGTTTGAACCTTTGACCCCTACAGTGTCAATGTAGTGCTCTACCACTGAGCTAACCGCGCGCCCAAAGCGGGTTTTAAGCGTGGCAATCCGCAGGCGTGTTGGCAAGCGCGAATTGCGGC
The DNA here is from genome assembly GCA_036490295.1 of Verrucomicrobiia bacterium. Lineage (GTDB taxonomy): Bacteria > Verrucomicrobiota > Verrucomicrobiia > Limisphaerales > UBA11358 > UBA11358. The sequence continues at coordinate 35,512 of DASXED010000109.1, forward strand.
GGCTTTTGTCCGCTGATGGACAAATTATTTCATGCGGTTTGTTTCAGCGGGGGTTTTTGCGGCGAGTTTTTCTTCAAGCCACGCAATCGTTTTCCGCTGCCAGCCTGCGTCAAACTTGTCCCAGTCGGCGATGCGATGCTGCGCGTTCGTGAGGGTGATGAAGTCGCAGGAAATTCCATCGGCCTGCAACTTCGCCGCAAAATCCAGGGTTTGTCCGATAAGAACGGTTTTATCTGCGTCGCCCTGGACCAGCAGAAACGGCGGCAAGCCCGGCTGCACATGGTTTAGCGGCGAAATTTTTTCCATCGTTTTCAATGTTTTTTCGTCGAGCGAATCTGAATTCAAAAGATTTTCCATCGAAGGCCATTTGTCCATGCTGCCGCGTCTTTTCGCATCCGTAACAATGTCCGTCGGCGGTGCCAGCCCGACGACCGCCTGGACGCGCGTGTCTTTTTTTCCCAGCGTCGCCGCAAGGCAAACCAGATGTCCGCCCGAAGAATATCCGACCAGCGCAATCCGTCCGGGGTCGCCTTTGAATTCCGCCGCGTGTTTTTTCACCCAGCGGATCGCCGTCTGCAAATCCTCAAAACACGCCGGCCAGCGGTTCGTCGGCGCGAGCCGGTAATTGATGGTGAACCAGGTGAAATTTGCCGCGAACGGCGCGAAGAGCGGCGCGATGTCCGTTTCCTTGTCGCCGCCGCTCCAGCCGCCGCCGTGAACGATGATGGCGACTGGAAATTTCCCATCGCCATCGGGAACGTGCGCGTCGAGCAATAATTTTTTGCCGCCCGCCTCGCCATATTCAATGTTTGTTTTATTTGCGCCGAATGCCGCGCCGACGGCGTCTGCAAACTGGCTTGTTTGAGCCGCCGATTTCAACGCCGGAAAAAACGCCGCACACAGCGCGAGGAAAAAGAGTCGTTTCATTTTTTGTGGAATTCAAAAATGAAAATAAATTGCCGGCGGAAAATGTAAATTGAAAATTGAAGTTGCCGCGCCGGTTCGTTAACGTGCCTTCATGTCACGCAAGACAGCCCCGGGTTCAAACGGCGGTTTCAACGACGTCATCGGCATTGCGCTGCTGGCCGCCGCGCTGCTGCTGTTCGTCGCGCAATTTTCGTTCGACCGCAACGACATTTCGTTCCTGACCACGCAGGCCAACGCGTCCGCGCACGACTGGATCAAAACGCCCGGCGCGTATCTGGCGTGGGGAACTTTTTTGCTGTTCGGAATCACCGCCTACATTTTGCCGTGGCTGCTCGCGCTGTTCGGCGTCGCGTATCTGCTGAATTTTTTAAGTTATCTGCGCGAGCGTTTGCGCTGGTCGGTTTTGTGGTCGGCAATTTTTCTGATTTCGCTCACCGGGCTGCTTTACCTCGTGGACAACGGCGGAATGCGCGGAAAATTTCACGAAACCATCGGCGCGCAAAGCATCGGCGGGCTGCTCGGCTGCGCGACCTACGGCGAAATCCGCCATCCTAATTACAATTTTCAATACGGCTTTTCCCTGCTCGGCCCGATTGGCGCGACAATTGTTTATGCGGCGCTATGCTTGATCAGTTTGCTGTTCCTGACGAATTTCCAGCTTGGCGGCTGGATTCGCGCGTTGCTGCAAAAAGATTCCGCCGGGATTGAACCGAAAAAATCCGGCGACGAGGCAATTCTCGAACGCCGCGCGCGCGAACTCGAAAGACAGGCGAAACAACTTCAAGAGCAAGTCGCGCGTTCCGGCCTCGGCGCGGACGGCCTGCCCGTGCCAGAACCGACCGTGCGCGACTTGAGCGTGCCGCAATCGAAAGGGCGTTTTTCAAAAACAACTTTGCCCGCGAAAAAGGAAATCGCGCCAGCCGACGAAGGCGAAGTGATTTCAGCCAGGGAAATCGTCGCCGCCACGACGGAAGAAATTCTCGGCAAAGTGGGACAGGCTTCCAGCCTGTCAGACGGGCAAGATGCCCGTCCCACAACAAAATCCGACGAAACAAAAATTGAAGAGCCGGCTGCCGAGAAAGTTGATTCAGAAAAATCCGCCGAGGAAAAAGCCGAGCCGGAAATTAAAATCAGCGGACTTGCGAAACCGAAGCCAAAAAGGCCCAAGCCCATCACCGTCGCCTCGACGCCGATGATCGGCAATTACCAGTTGCCCTCGATGGATTTTCTCCAGCACGCGGATATGACTGTCAAGCCGACCGAGTCGAAGGAGGAACTCATGGCCAACGCGCGGCTCATGCAGCAGACGCTCGCGCAATTCGACATCGAGGTCTCGCTCGGCGACATCACGAAAGGCCCGACCATCACGCGCTACGAATTGCATCCCGCACCCGGCGTGAAGCTGGAAAAAATCACCGCTCTTTCCAACAACATTGCCGCCGCGCTCAAAGCTGAACGAATCCACATCCTCGCGCCGGTTCCCGGAAAAAGTTCCGTCGGCGTGGAAGTTCCGAACGCGATCAAGACCAAAGTCATCATGCGCGATTTGTTTGAGTCGGACGAATGGCGCAATTCAAAAGCGAAAATTCCCATCGCCCTCGGCAAGGACGTTTATGGCCATCCGATTGTCGCCGACCTTTCCGAAATGCCGCACCTGCTCATCGCTGGCAGCACTGGCTCCGGCAAATCCGTCTGCATCAACGCCATCATCGCGTCGCTGCTCTATCGTTTTTCGCCCGACCAATTACGCTTCGTGATGATTGACCCGAAAGTCGTCGAGCTTCAGCAATACAACGCGCTGCCGCATCTCGTCGTGCCAGTCGTGACCGATCCGAAAAAAGTTTTGCTCGCCTTGCGTTGGGTCGTGAATGAAATGGAAAAGCGTTACCAGATTTTTGCGCGCGTCGCCTGTCGCAACATCGGCACGTTCAACGCGCGGCCAAATAAAAAATTGGTTCCGCAGGAGCCGGAATTGCCGCTCACGTCAAAAAAAGAAAAAGTCGAGCCGGGCGCGGACGGATTCGCCGTGGAAGTGGACGAACAGATTGTCGTGCCGCGCGAAGAGGACATCGTCATTCCAGAAAAATTGAGCTACATCGTCGTCATCATTGACGAGCTGGCGGATTTGATGCTCGTCGCGCCTGCCGACGTGGAAATGGCCATCGCGCGCATCACGCAAATGGCGCGCGCGGCGGGAATTCATTGCATCGTCGCCACGCAGCGGCCTTCGGTTGACGTGATTACTGGCGTCATCAAGGCAAACATTCCTGCGCGCATCGCGTTTCAAGTCGCGGCAAAAGTGGATTCACGGACGATTCTCGACGCGATGGGCGCGGACAAATTGCTCGGCAAAGGCGATATGCTTTATCTGCCGCCCGGCTCGGCGAAATTAAATCGCGCGCAGGGCGCGCTCATCACCGACAAGGAAATTCAAGATGTCGTGGACTTCATCGCCAAGCAGGGCAAACCGAATTACGACAAGGAGATTCACCAGCAACTTTCCAAGCCCGCCGCCAATTTTGGGAACGAAAGCGGCATTGACGAGGACGAAGATTTGATCCAGCAGTGCATCGAAGTCATCCGCAGCGAGCAAAAGGCGAGCGTCTCGCTCATGCAACGCCGGCTGCGCCTCGGCTACACACGCGCCGCGCGAATCATGGACGAACTGGAAAATCGCGGCATCGTCGGTCCGAGCAAAGGCGCCGAGCCGCGCGACATCTTGATTGACCTCGACGGCGGCGGCGCGGACGGCGCGGGACAGGAAGCTGTTTAACCACCAAGACACGAAGGCACCAAAGGGGAAAAATCTTGGTGTCTTTGTGCCTTGGTGGTTTTATTTCTGCGGATTACTGCCAGACCCAATCGCCTTGGGAGTAGTCAACTCCTCTACCGACATTGTGATATTGATGTTTTTCACCGCCGTCGTCCGTTTCATTCCAGCCGACGGAATAGAGCAGAAATTTTCCATCGTCCGTGCGGCGATAATGCAGCGGCTGTCCGCCGATGATGTCGTGCGGAATTATTTCCATGAACTGCGGCGCAAGCGCTTCGAGCGTTTCGGGATATTCGCCGTGCGCGAGATGATAACGCTCCAGCGCGCAGGCGATTTGCGCTTCATTCACCAGCGTTTGATTGTGCGCCGTTACCTGACACGCTTTGGCGAAATTAGGAACCATCGTAGAAGCAATAAAATTGTATGGCGAGACATGCTTGAATGTGGTTTCCATTTCTTGTGCCGCATCGTTCACAGCACGCGGCGATACGAGTTCGTCGGTAGCATCAATACTGTCAATATCCGCCTGAAGCAGTCTGGCATCCGTCACCATGTTTTGAAAAACCCAACCGCGCGGTGCAAAAGTCAGGAAGAGATATTCCGGGTCTTCCAGCTTCGGCTTTACTGGAACTCCAAACGACTTTTGAACTAATCTTCGATTTGCAAGTTCCGCCTGTGAAGTATTTAACAGCATGAAGCATACAGATGCACGCTCTTCGTTGAACGCTTCAGCCACAAATGGAGATAGATTGATTTTCTTGAGTTGTTCCTGAAGCGCGACGAGTTGCGGTTCCTGCCATGCGTGAGATTGCAGACCGTCGGCAATCATATACACATAAAGCGCGGTGACGGCAACATTGATCATGGCCGATACCAGAAGTATCGGTTTGCCCGTAGGCGCGTTTTCAAGCAAGCGGCGTGAATTGTTGAGCAGCGTCAATTCGTCCAAAGCCTTGTCTGGCTGTCCGAGCAGCAAATAACATTGTGCGCGCGACGCGAGTGTTTGCGCGACAAACCGGACGGCAATAAAATTTGGAATCGGTGACGCATACGGTTGTGTGTAATCGCCATCCATCTGCGCATAAGGACGTTTGAGTGCCTCGTGAATCAAATCAAAATCCGGCACGGCTTGGTCGCTCCACTGCAAGTATTCAGCCGCGCTATAAACAGGATGTGGAACCAGCAAAATTCTAAATGAGTTTGTTTGGGTGCCCGATTCGACGCGTAAATTTCCGACGTTGGTCGAAATGGTATCGGCTGGAAAAAGCGCGGCAACTTCTTCGAGGTTTGGTGATTTATCCGCCTGTAAAACAATATGTGCTGGTTGGATGTGATTCAGCTGTTTGGCCATGAAATAAAGTCCCTGCGCCTGCGAGCCATTCACGCTCGGACCAATCGCATTTTGCATGAGTTCTTTGACTTGTTCGCGCGCGGCTGGATCGTCGAATTGCAAAACGACATTTTTTCCATCGCCATCAGTTGTCTTGGCCGTAATGTCCAATTCAGCAATTGTCACGGGAGTTTTTTGAGATTGGTGTTGTGACATGAATTGGCTCAAGTTCAAGTCCCTTGTTAATTCGTTCGTGGCTGGTTTGAACGAAGCAGGAGTTTGTGTAATTATCGGTGCATCTTTCTGAAACCATTCAGTCATTTTTGGCGCTTTGAAAAAATTCTGGTCGTCAGGCACAGGCGGCGGAATGTAGGCGTTCCAATCCAGCACCGCGCCCTTGGCTTCGAGTTCGCGTTTGCAATTTCCCCACGCGCGTTTGCCGCGCCAGTCTTCCTCGGTATAAAAAATCGCAACCAGCGTGGCGAGAACGGCCAGCGTAATCAAAATCCGGCGCACAATCCGCCAACCTGATTTGGTTTTTGGTGTTTCGTTCATATCTTTATTTTGTAGGAGTCGAGGTCACGAGACTCTAATTTTTTTAGTCAGAGACTCCTTACGTCGTCTCCTACGTCATTAAAGTTTCAAAACGCCGCTCGCTACTTGGTCGCGGCGAAAATATTTTCGGCGGCTCGGCGACGCGCGTTTCATCCGGCCCGATCAATTCAGCCAGCAAGCGTTCCTGTTGCCGGAATGCCAGGATCATTTCCGGCGACGGCGGCGGAGTTTTTCTTGCCATGAGTTCGGATTTGTCCTGCTGCGAGAAATTGACGACAAAAATCAGGATCCAAATTGTTACCAAGCCAGTCCAAATGCGGCGGCACGGCCAGATCAATTCCAGCCAGAGTTTGTTTGAACCACCAAGACACCAAGACACCAAGTTAATTGTCTCTCTTTGTGTCTTGGTGCCTTGGTGGTTTAATCCGGCCACAACTTCGCAGCGGATGGCATCAAGCTTCGGCGCGGCGGTTTGATGTCGGGCGAACAAAATGTCTCGCGGCGTTTTCATTTTTTCTCCAAAAGTTTTCGCAATGCGCGTTTGGCGTAGTGCAATCGCGATTTGACCGTGCCGATTTGCGTTTCCATGATGCGCGCAATTTCTTCGAGTGAAAAATCCTCGACAAAGTGCAGCAGCAAAACGGAACGCTGCGGCGGCGGCAGTTGATTCAGCAGATTCATAAATTCCATTTCCTGTTCGCGCCGGATGAGCAAATCGTCCGGGCTGTTTTCAAATTCATCCGGCGATTCGGGAATTTCATCGAACAAAATTTCCTTGCCGCCGTGCTTCCGCCAAAGTTGGATGACTTTCTGGTGCGCGATGCCGAAGAGCCAGCTTCCAAATTTTTCATCGTCGCGCAGGCCGCCGATGTGCCGGGCGGCGGCGATGAAAGTCTCCTGCACGAGGTCGAGGCTCGTCTGTTCGTTGTGGAGCAGTTCAAAAACATAAACGTAAAGCGGCAGTTGGTAGCGGCGGAAAAGCGCGTCCCAGGCCGCCGGATTTCCGTCGCGGGCCTGTTGCACGGGCAATTGTTCGCGTTCAGCCACTGCCAGCATTTATACCCAGTGGAATGCGCGAGGCGAGAAAAGGTTCAAAGAAACGAAAAGTTTTAACTACCAGACACCAAGTCACAAAGTGAAAAATTCTTGGTGACTTTGTGCCTTGGTGGTTTAATTAAAAAATTCCAGCACGGTGGAACTGGCCGTAAATTTTATTTTACCGCATGAGCGAAGAAATTTTTGACGTCGTCAACGAGCATGATGAGGTGATTGACCGCAAGCCTCGCAGTGAAGTTCATGCACGCGGGCTGTGGCATCGTGCGGTTCACGTTTTGGTTTTCAATGCGCGCGGCGAGGTTTTTCTCCAGAAGCGCTCGATGAAAAAGGACATCGCCGCCGGCAAGTGGGATTCGTCGGCGTCCGGCCATCTGGACAGCGGCGAGGATTACGACGCGTGCGCGGTGCGCGAGTTGCGCGAGGAGCTTGGATTGGAAATAAAATTGCCGTTGCAAAAACTTTTCAAGGTTGCCGCGCGCGAGGAAACGGGCTGGGAATTCTGCTGGATTTACCGCTGCGAAAGCGAAGGGCCGTTCGTCTTGCATCCCGATGAAATCGAGACAGGCGATTGGTTCGCACCGGACGCGGTGACGAAGTGGGTGAACGAGAAGCCGCAGGATTTCGCGAGCGCGTTTGTTTTGATTTGGGAAAAATTTCTAGCCACAGATTTTCACGGATGAAACACAGACAATCATCCGCAGATTTCGCAGATGAACGCAGATTTTTTCCAGGATTCGTTTTATCTGCGAAAATCTGCGGAAAAACTTTCACGGCACAGTCAAAATTTCCGGGCGCAACTGGCCGATGAATTGGTTTGGCAATCTTTTGTCGAACGAACCGGCCACGGGATTTTCCAGCGCAACATGGCCGTCGGCAAAAGTGACGTTGGCTTTTTGCTCGTGGCGAAATTGGCAGTTCGGGGTGTTGTTCGGATTTGCATAATTGGTTTCCAAATCTTCGTAATAAAATTCCTCGAACATCGGGTTGTTCCGCAAACTTTGCCCGTTGTAAGTTTGAAAATTATTGACCTGCGCGCTGTCGGCGAACAATGCGGTTTCAGTCGGCGTGGAAACGCGGTTGATGTTCGCAAGTTCGTTGGTTTTCGGCGGCGAAAGATATTTGTTGTAGCCGTAACTGAAAATGACGTTCGTCCCCTTGAGTTTGAACTGCGGCGAATTCCACGCGGGCGACGGACAGAGCCGCACGTCGCTGCCATTCAGATACGGAAACAGAACGCCGCCGGACAGGTCAAATGCGCGCTGGCCTTCGCTTCCATCCGCCAGCCAGCCAAACCACCAGAGGTCGCCGCTCATGCCGTTGCGATTCATTGAAGCCGAACTGTAATAAAAACAATTCCCGCCATTGTCGTCCCAATATAATTCCGTGGCGATTCCGAGCTGGCGCAAATTGCTTTCGCACGCGGCGTGTTGCGCGGACAATTTTCCCTTCGCCAAAACGGGCAGCAACATCGCCGCCAGAATCGCGATGATGGCGATGACAACGAGCAGTTCGATGAGCGTGAACGCGGGACAGTTTTGAATTTTGGGTTTTGGATTTTGAACTGCCGGCCGTTCGCGCTTGAATTTTTCCACGCAATTGCGGCAAACGCAGGCGCGGTTGCGGAAATTTTCAGGCACGCGCGCGAGGAGCGCTTCTGGCATTTCCACGCGCGCGCACCAGCACGGGCCTTTGTAGGCGGCGGGCGAACAAAGCTGGCACTCGTTCGCCGCGCCGCACAACGGGCATTCGCTTGGATTATGAAAATCCTGAAAGTTCACGGCAAATCGGCGCGCACGCGGTAAAAAGATTTGTCCGGCGGCAAATTGGTGGCTTGCAGCAGGAGGTTTGTTCCATTGCCAAAATTGGCGGGCGCGGCGGGCGTCCACGTTTTGAAATCAGCGGATTGCTCCAGCGTGTAGAGCCAGTTGGTGTCGCTGGAAAATTGAATTTGTGCGGGCGCAAGATTTTGAATCGCTTGCACTGGCAACGGCGAGGCGACGGCGATTTTGCTCACGGCGCCGTGCGCGCGAGTGTCATCACCAAAGCCGTCGTCGGCATAACTGCTGATGGAAAGCGTGTCGAGCTGGAAAGCGCCGGAATCGTTGGTGGGAATGTCGGAATAAAAATTTGGCAAGGAAGTCATCAGTTGCCCGTTGGTGACGATTTCGCCGCTGATGGCGGCCGAGTTCGACTGGTGCAAAAGGAGAATTTGACAGGTCACTCCAGGATTCAGGGTGACATTGTCAAAGGGAAAATAAAAATTCGCCTCGGCATCAACCAGTGTGGCGTCATCGGAAGCCGGGTCGCCGTAATCATCCGGCGGAAAATAATCGAACTCAAAGACGTTTGGCAGCGTGCCGAATGTCCGCAGATAATTTGAATTGGTCGCGTCGGAAAAATTCAGCAGGCCAATCCCCAACTCCGAGCCATAGCCGGTGGTTGCGACATCGTTTAGTTGAAAATCAATTACGACGCAGAAACTGTCGGTGACGGTCAGCGTTTTGCCGAGCGGCAAATAAAAATAGCTGTTGGGCTGCGTCGAATCCCAAGTCACATCGAGAACTTGATTGGTCGAATCCCAGGCAAAAAGATTTGTGTCGCCAAAAACCTGCCAGCCGTCTTGCGACGGGTCGGTGGAAAATCTTTCGACAATGGTATTGGCGCCGCAATTTGAGGCAACGAATGTGAACCAGCCGGCAATCGCCAGCGAACGGATTTTTTTCATTTTGCTGATCTTTCAATTTTGTTCCGCGAATAAAAATTCACGAAACGGATTTACGATTGAGAGACCAGCGCGAAATTGAAGGTAGAAATAAAAAAGCCCTCAATTCCGGCAAAACGGGGAATGAAGGCATCCTGCGAATCCCGATGAAAACAGTCCATCGGGCTGGCCTCATCCTTCTCTTTGACGGAGAAGTTGGCCGGTTGGTTGAGGGTTCTTGGTTGAGAGTTGAGAGAATTTGCGCTTCGCGCTTTTCCGACTCTCAACACTCAACTTTCAACCATCAACTTTCCAGCCGACGAGCACAATCAAACCGGTATCCTGACTTCGGCCTCAAACCTCATTCCGCCTTCCCGTTTCACGAACGAAACAGTGGCATTGGAATTTGTAGCCGTTACAGTGGCGCAACCGTCCCGGATTCACACCGGGTTCCCTGACATTTGACTGCGATTGTTGCGGAAAACTTTTCCGCTGTTTCAAAGAACGATTCATTTTTACGCCGAATAAATTTTTTGCCAAGTAAAATTTTCTCTGCGCGGAAAACTTGCGCCGAAACGCCAGCATTAACATAATGTCCCTCCAAAAAAATTATGAACAAAACTCCCATTCGCGTGGCCATCACCGGCGCAGCCGGACAAATCGGATATTCACTTCTCTTTCGCATCGCCTCGGGCGCGATGTTCGGGCCGGAGCAACCCGTCATTTTGCATTTGATCGAAGTGCCCGATGAAAAAGCGCAGGCCGCGCTCGGCGGCGTCTGCATGGAACTCGATGACTGCGCGTTTCCGTTGCTCAAAGGAATTGTTCCGACTTCAAATTTGGATGAAGGTTTTCGCGGCGTGAACTGGGCGTTGCTCGTCGGTGCCGTGCCGCGCAAACAGGGAATGGAGCGAAAAGATTTGCTCGGCATCAACGGAAAAATTTTCACCGGCCAGGGAAACGCGATTGCAAAAAATGCTGCGAGTGACGTGCGCGTCCTCGTCGTTGGCAATCCGTGCAATACCAATTCGCTCATCGCCATGAACAATGCAAAAGGCGTTCCGTCCGACAGATTCTTTGCGATGACCATGCTCGACCAAAACCGTTCGGTGACGCAACTCGCGAAAAAAGCGAACGCGGACATCACCGCCGTCAGCAATCTGGCCATTTGGGGAAATCACAGCGCGACGATGTATCCCGATTTCTTCAACGCAAAAATTTCCGGCCAGCCCGTCACGAATGTCATCAAGGACGAAGCGTGGCTCAAAGGCGAATTTATCACGACGATTCAACAGCGCGGCGCGGCCATCATCAAAGCGCGCGGACTTTCCAGCGCGGCGAGCGCGGCGAACGCCGTTGTGGACACTGTCCGCAATCTCACCACGCCGACGCAACCCGGCGATTGGTTCAGCGTCGCGGTTTGCTCGCCCGGCGATTACGGCATCGAGAAGAATTTGATGTTCAGCTACCCGATCCGCACCGACGGCAAGAAATGGGAAATCGTCCAGAACGTCCCGCTCAACGAATTCAGCAAATCAAAAATCGCCGCGACGGAAAATGAATTGAAGGAAGAGCGCGCGATGGTCGCCGATTTGCTGCCGAAGTAAAAATGCAGCCGTGATTTTTATCATCGTTCAGAAGCGCGGATAACTTGCCGCCGTCAGTTTAAGCCGCTGCCGATTTTTCTTGAGATTTTCGTTTCGGCGGCGCGTAATCGGAACGTGCCATGAAAAACCTCAAAACCGGATTTGCCATAGCAATTATCATTGCCTGCGCGGTGCTTTTGTTTCTTCAAAAGCAAGCACAGGAAAAGGTGGGCGCGGAAAATGAATTATTGCGACAGCAAATCGCGCAATTGAAAACGGACGACGAAAATCTTTCAAACCGTCTCGCTGCAATTGGCGATTGTAAATCTCTTGCGGATGAGCAAATGGATGAATTGCTGCGGTTGCGCGGCGAGGTCGGGGTGCTTCGCCGGCAAACAAGCGAACTTGGGGATTTGCCGCAAGAGAATGCGCGTTTGAAAGAGGCGAACCTTTCTTTACCCGGCATATTGCTTCTTGAGAACGCCTCGTTGGAGCAGCATGAAAAATTGCGATCCGCAAATGAAGTGGTCGGGATTTTGGCAAAAAATTTGAATGTGCCGGATGCAATAACAATGAACGTGTATGCTTACACCAACTTGGACGATAACAGCCTTGACGCATACCAACCTTATTTCAAGGCAGTGCAAACGCGCGACGAGATTTCCAATTTCACCGCTGTTCTTGATAAAAAAATTGGGGATGAAAAAACCTGGCTTCAGGGCAAGCTTCAATAAGGCAGCGGAAATTTTGCCGTCAGTTCGCGCACGCGGGCGCGGACTTTGTGCGCGGCGTCGGCGTTTTTGATGTCCAGCAGCACTTCGGAAATCATGTCGGCAATCGCGGCCATTTCGGTTTCCTTCATGCCGCGCGTCGTCACGGCGGGCGTTCCCAAACGGATTCCGCTGGCTTGAAACGGCGAACGCGTCTCGAACGGAATTGTGTTTTTATTGACCGTGATGCCCGCTTCGTCGAGCGCAATTTGACAATCCTTGCCCGTCAGATTTTTCGCGCCCACGTCCACGAGCATCAAATGGTTGTCCGTGCCGCCGCTGACGAGGCGGTAGCCGTTGCGCTTCATGCCGTCGGCCAGCGCCTTTGAATTTTTGACAATCTGTTCCTGATAATTTTTGAACGACGGCTGCAACGCCTCGTGAAAACAAACCGCCTTGCCCGCGATGACGTGCTCAAGCGGTCCGCCCTGAATGCCGGGAAAAACCATCGAGTCAATTTCCTTCGCAAATTTTTCGCGGCACAAAATCAATCCGCCGCGCGGGCCGCGCAATGTCTTGTGCGTCGTCGTCGTCACGAAATCCGCGTGCGCCATCGGGCTTGGATGGATTCCCGTCGCGACCATGCCCGCGATGTGCGCGATGTCCGCGAGCAGATACGCGCCGACTTCGCGCGCGATTTCGCCCATGCGCTGAAAATCAATCACGCGCGGATACGCGCTCGCGCCGACGGTGATCATCTTCGGCTTGTGTTCACGCGCCATCGCCGCGAGTTGATCATAATCAATCCGTTCGTCGTCCTTGCGAACGCCGTAATGGACGATCTCAAAAAACTTGCCGGAGAAATTCGCCTTGTTGCCGTGCGTCAGATGTCCGCCGTGCGATAAATCCATCGTGAGCATCTTGTCGCCGGGTTTCAGCACGGAGAAATAAACGGCCATGTTCGCGCCGCTGCCGGAATGCGGCTGGACGTTCGCGTGTTCCGCGCCAAAAAGTTTTTTCGCGCGGTCAATCGCAAGCTGCTCAATCGTGTCCACGTTTTCGCAGCCGCCATACCAGCGCTTTTTCGGATAACCCTCGGCGTATTTGTTCGTAAGCACCGAACCTTGTGCTTCCAAAATAGCGGGCGAAACAAAATTTTCGCTGGCAATCAATTCAATATTTTCCTGCTGGCGCAATTTTTCGTGGTCAATCGCTTCGGCAATGGCAGGATCAACATTTCGCAAGCGCAATTGCAGCGGCGCGAGGCGAAAATCCAGTTTGTCCACGCGGCGTTCGTGGCGTCCGCCCTCGAATTTCGCGGCAAGAAATGCGTCGAGAATTTTTTTTGCCAGTTCCGGTTGCGTGTCGCCGGCAAGGCACAAGACATTCACGTCATTGTGCCGGCGCATCAGCGAAGCGTCTTTTTCGTCAAAGGCCTGACCCGCGCGCGCGCCGGGAATTTTGTTTGCGGCGATGTAGATTCCCACGCCGCTGGTGCAACAAAGCAAACCGAGTTCCGCCTGTCCGTCGGCAACCGCTTGCGCGGCGGGCTGCGCGAAGTCTGGATAATCATCCGCCGAATCCAGTTTTTGCGCTCCAAAATCTTTCAATGTCATGCCCCATCCGAGCAAGTGCTTTTTAAGCGTTTCCTTCAAATCAAAGCCGCCGTGATCCGCGCCGATGGCAAAATTGACAAATGAATTTGTTTTCGCGCCGTGCGGCGCGGGCAGGATTTCGTGTTGTTGCATAAATTTCAAAAGCGACGCGATGCCCAGTTCGATCTGGTTTCGGCAATCCACATAGACTTCATACGGACAGCCAATCGGGTCGGCGATGTCCTTTTCAAACAGTTCGAGCGAATCGTCAAATTCGCGCAATAAAAAAGTTTTTTCCGCGGCGGACGGATACAAAAGCCCGATTGTGTCCACGTGGCCGTGCGTCATGCCGAAAATAAAATCCGCCTGCCGCACCAAATCCGCCGTGAGCGCGCGGCTGCGATGCGCTGAAGTATCAACGCCGATTTCCTTCATCGCCGCGACGGAATGCGGCGTCGGCGGCTGGCCGTCCATCGCGCCGAGTCCCGCCGACAAAACGCGGAATTCGCCATGTCCGCGCACGGCCACGCGAAACAGCGCCTCGGCCATCGGGCTGCGGCAGACATTGCCGGTGCATATAAACAGAATCGTTTTCATCCCGCGCAAAGGTTCAAGGTGATTTGTGAAAGGCCAATCGTCAATCCGAAATCAGAACCATCGTCACAATTTCTCGTCATGCGACTGGCGCACAATCGCCAGCCCCTTGATCAAATCCACCGCGCGCGCCAGAACCGGGTCGCGGATGAACGGCTTTTGCGGCTCGGCGGGCCGTTCCGGCGCGGGCGTGTCATCCTCGTCGCCGTCCTTGATTTTTTCGCGCACCAGATCCGCCTCGCTCGTGTGGTCAACGAACGACGCAAAATCATTCGTGATTGCGCTGGAATTGGTCTCGCTTTGCGCCAGGGTTCCAAACGGATTTTCCAGAAATTTTTTCTCTTCGTCCGGTTTTACGGAAACCGAAATGTCCGGCTGCAATTTTTTTGCCGCCTCGCCAAAAATCAAACCCGCTTTTGCCTCGCGCAAATCCGACGCCAGTTCAACCGCCGCGCCGCGCGTCTCGGCGTTGATCAAGATCGCCAGCGGCAGTTTCTTTGACGCGAATAAATTTTCAACCGCCTTTGCAGAATCCAAATCATCGCCGTCCGCAAAACGCAGATCCAAAACTGTTCCGGCGATTTTATTCGTCGCGGCCAATGCCGTTTGCGCCGACTGGATTTCTTCCGGTAGATTTTTCCCAACGTGGGCGACGCGCAAATACGCCGCGTCATTTTCCAGAATCGCGGATTTGGCCAGCGCGCCGTTTGTCGTGTCCGCGTGCGAAGATATTTGCGCCAACAAAAAAACTGCCGCAGGCAAAACGAACCATTTGCAAAAACGCCGAGTCATTGTGCCATTAAATTGCGCGACAAAATTGCGAAAGTAAAGCAGCGACACAATTTTCGTAGGAGCCGAGGTGACGAGGCTCTGACTTGTTCTTCCTTCCGCATTCAAAATGAGCCTCCTCACGTCGGCTGCTACAATTTTTCTGTCGGATTTCCGGCTTCTGCGGCGATATACTTCTGAAAATGACAAGCGATTTGGATTTGCTGCGGCAATTCGCGGGCGAAAATTCGCAGGACGCCTTCACGGAAATCGTCCGGCGTCATGTGAACCTCGTCTATTCCGCCGCGCTGCGCCAAGTCCGTTCGCCGCAACTGGCCGAGGAAATTGCGCAATCCGTTTTCGCCGACCTCGCGCGCAGTGGGACGGGCATCTTGCCCGTCAACGAAACGAATTCACTGACACCCTGGCTTTATGCCATCACGCGACGAACTGCGATTGACGTTATCCGCAAAGAATGGCGCCGCCAGTTGCGCGAACAAATCGCCGTGGAGATGAATGACATGAATGCGACCGCCAATAGTGGCACAGGCGTCCCGCCTGTGTGGACTGATATTGAAGTTCATCTCGACGACGCGATGACCGCGCTCGACGAAACCGACCGCAGCGCGATTCTGCTCCGCTATTTTGAAAATAAAAACCTGCGCGAAGTGGGCGAGAGCTTGAAAATTTCCGATGACGCCGCACAAAAGCGCGTGAGCCGCGCGGTGGAACGCCTGCGCGAATTTTTCTTGAAACAAAAAATTACAATCGGCGCGAGCGGGCTGGCTATTTTGATTTCCGCCAACGCCGTTCAATCCGCACCGATTGGACTGGCCGCCACAATTTCCGCCGCCGCAGTTTTGACCGGAACTGCTGTTCATACTTCAACCATAATTGCCGCAACCAAAACGATTGCCATGACCACAATACAAAAAACTTTTGTCACCGCCGCGCTCGTCACCACTGTCGGCGCGGGAATTTTTGAAGCGCATCAAGCTTCACAACTGCGCGAGCAAACCAAATCGTTGGCGCAACAAATCGTGCAATTGCAAACGGACAACGAAAGCCTTTCAAATCGTATTGCCGCCATTGGCGACGCCAAGAAATTGTCAGATGAACAGTTTAATGAATTATTGAAATTACGCGGTCAAGTAACGCAGTTACGAAATGAAGCTGAAGTTGAAAATGATCCGGCTTTCCAAAAAGCGCGCCTTTGGCTGGCCAAAGAAAATAAATTGCGTCAACAATTTGCAGATCATCCAGATCAATGGATACCAGAAATGAAATATTTGTCTGACGAGGAGTGGTTGGATCAAGCGAGAAAAGCAGATTTGGACACGGCCACGGGAATGCGATGTGCGTTAAGCAACGTGCGTGTGGCGGCTGCATTCGACTTTGGCAGCAAAATAACGGAGGCTTTGCATACATACATGAATGCAAACAATCAACAACCACCTGACTCAACTTCTCAATTAAGCGCATATTTTCATCCGCCGATAGATGACGCAGATACAATTCTTTCCCGATACGAAATGTTAAATAGTGATGAACAAGCAAACCCTACCTATTCCGGCGCGCTGATAATCCAAAGCCAAAACGCCCTGGTAGATCATATAGACAATGCGATTCTCATTGGTGAACAAACAGTAAGTTCGGTTCCACCACCACACTGGCCGGCTGTTCTTCCTGATGAATTGGAACCAGTGATGAAAGCCTACGCTGATGCAAACCAGCACGGATTTTTGAGCATTTACGATCTCGAACCTTACGCCACTACACCGGCGGAAAAGGAAGCGCTAAACAAAGTCATCAAAACAGCAACCACATTTGTTGGCGTGGCTGCGCCTTAAAACGCCTTCACCGCAATGTCACGACGGAACTGCGCGCCGTCAAAATGAATTTTTCGTCCCAAAGGGACAACCGGAAATTAGCCAGCCACATTGTGGCTGGATTCCCGCGCAAAAATGAAATCCGTCCTGAAAGGACGATGGAAAATAAACAATCTTCCACCGTCGCTCCGCGACGAAAATATATTTCCAATCCAAAGCCAGCCACCGCGTAGCTGGCTAATTTCCTTTGCCGCTTCGCGGCTTTGCGACTTTGCGTTAAAACGCCTTTGCCGCGATGTCGCGGCGGAAATGCGCGCCGTCGAAATGGATTTCCCTGCGGCATTATGGCACTTGCCAAATCGGAATCGTTGTCTTAATCTGTCTTACATGAGAGCGACGTTGACCATCAGCCTGCCGACGAATTTGCGGCGCGATTTGTCGCGCTCGGCGAAAAAACAGCACATGAGCGCGAGCGAATTTGTCCGCGACGCCGTGCGACGGCGGCTCGCGCTGGATCGGTTTCATGGCTTGCGCGAGCGCGCGATGGCGCAAGCGCAAGCCCAAGGCATCTACACTGACGAAGATGTTTTCAAGATCGTTTCGTGAGAATCCTTTTCGACACGAATGTGCTCGTCTCGGCATTTACTTCGCCCGGCCTTTGCCATCAGGCTTACGAACGCGCGCTGGCCAGGGCGGACATTGTGACCTCCCGGCGGCTTCTTGATGAACTTCATGGCGCGCTGGTCGAAAAAATGAAAATTGACGCTTCTCTGGCCGATGAAATTCTGGCTGAACTTGCCAACGAACTCGAAACAATCGAGCCGATGCCGTTATCCAAATCAATCTGCCGCGACGAAGATGATGATTGGGTGCTGGCAACGGCGTTGGCCGGACGCGGTGAAATCATCGTGAGCGGCGACAAAGACCTGCTCGTGTTGAAACAATTTCAGGGAATTAAAATTTTCTCGCCGCGTCAATTCGTTGAATGGATGGATCGTCAGAAATAATTATTTCAAGGCCTTTGCCGCGATGTCGCGGCGGAAATGCGCGCCGTCGAAATGGATTTTCTCAACGGCGGCGTAAGCGGCGGCTTGCGCGGTTTTCAAATCCTTGCCCAATGCCGTCACGCCGAGAACTCGCCCGCCGTTTGTGACAATTTGATTTTCATTTTTTATCGTGCCCGCGTGAAAAATTTTTACGCCCGGCAATTTCGCTGCCTCGTTCAGGCCGGAAATGATTTTACCTTTCGTGTAATTTCCCGGATAACCGCCGCTGGCCATCACGACACACACGCTCGCTTCCGGTTTCCATTTCAATTCAATTTTATTCAAAGTGCTGCTGACGCTGGCGTCGAGCAGTTCAACCAGATCGTTTTCCAATCGCGTCAGATAAATTTGCGTTTCAGGATCACCGAAGCGCGCGTTGAATTCCAAAACACGCGCGCCGTTTTTTGTGAGCATGATTCCCGGATACAAAATGCCGCAGAAATTTATTTTCTCCTCAGCGCACCCGCGCAGCCATGGATTTAAAACCGCATCGCCAATCTTTTTTAATTCCGCGTCACTGACAAATGGCGTCGGCGAATACGTTCCCATGCCGCCGGTGTTCAAGCCGTTGTCGCCGTCGAGCGCGCGCTTGTGGTCTTGCGACGTTGGAAAAAGTTTTGCGGTTTTGCCATCGCAGATCGCGTGGAGTGAAATTTCCATGCCTTCGAGAAATTCCTGGACGACGATTTTTGCGCCCGCCGCGCCAAAAGTTTTGGCGACGAGAATTTCTTCAATCGCTTTTTCCGCTTCCAAAATGTCAGTGCAAATCAGAACACCTTTGCCGAGCGCAAGGCCGTCGGCTTTCACGGCGCATTTGCCGCCGAGCGATGCGGCAAATTCTTTTGCGGCGGTTGCGTCCGAAAAAGTTCCGGCGCGCGCCGTTGGAATCCCATATTTCTCCATGAAGTTTTGCGAAAAAACTTTGGAGGATTCAAACTGCGCGGCTTTTTGGTTCGGCCCCCAAATCCGCAATCCGTTTTTCTGGAACAAATCCACGATGCCGAGCGCGAGTGGATTGTCCGGCCCGACGAGGGTGAGTTCGATTTTCTTTTCCAGCGCGAACGCCAACAGCTTCGGCAAATCATCCGCGCTGATGTTGACACACTCGCTTCTTTTAGTGGCACAGGCATCTTGCCTGTGAGTTGCGCCGGACAGGCTGGAAGCCTGTCCCACTATTTCCTGTGCAATGCCCGCGTTGCCGGGCGCGCAGAAGATTTTTTCAGCGTGCGGCGACTGCGCGAGTTTCCAGACCAGCGCGTGTTCGCGTCCGCCCGAACCGATGACAAGAATTTTCATTTGAACGATGGTAGCAGCCGACGTGAGGAGGCTCAAATTTCAAAAAGTAATCAGAGCCTCCTCACGTCGGCTGCTACTTTCTCAACGAACTTGCGCCACGCCTTTGCCTTTGACGATTTCGCCGATGATCCAGGCCTTGTGCTTCTGCGTGCGGATGAATTTCAAAACGTCGTTCGCTTTTTCTGCGACGACAATTGCAACCATGCCGATGCCCATGTTGAAAACTTGGTAAAGCTCGTCGTCCGGCACGCCGCTCTTCTGCTCAATGATTTTGAAAATCGGTAGCATGTCCCATGAACCTTTCTTGATGACCACGTCGAGCGACTTCGGCAGCACGCGCGGGATATTGTCCACGAAACCGCCGCCGGTGATGTGCGCGAACGCGCGCACCAAATCCGATTTGCCGTTAAACTTCTTCAACAACTTTTGCACCAGCGGCCCGTAGCTGACGTGAACTTTGAGCAACTCCGCGCCGAGGGTGAGTTTCGAGCCGGGGATGCGGCTGGACGGTTTCAATTTCAACTGCTCGAAGAAAATTTTGCGCCCGAGCGAATAGCCGTTCGTGTGCAGCCCGCTCGATTCGATGCCGATGACCACATCGCCGCGCCGGATGGTTTTCTGGCCGTTGAGCATTTTGGATTTTTCGACGACGCCGACAATCGTGCCGCTCACGTCGTATTCGCCCGCCTGATAAAAGCCCGGCATCTGCGCCGTCTCGCCGCCGATGAGCGCGCAGTTGTTTTCCGCGCACGCGCGGGCGAAACCCTTGATGATGTCCGTGAAAACGTGCGGCTCAAGTTTTCCCGTGCCGAGATAATCAAGGAAGAATAGCGGCTCCGCACCCAGCACCGCGATGTCGTTCACGCAATGATTCACGAGATCCGCGCCGATGGTGTCGTGTTTGTCCAGCGCGAAGGCGAGCTTGAGCTTCGTGCCGACGCCGTCCACGGACGACACCAGGACCGGCTCGCGATATTTTTTCACGTCCAGCGCGAACAGGCCGCCGAAGCCGCCGACCTTGCCGAGCACCTCGCGGCGATGTGTGCTGGCGAGCAATTGCGGCAGCGTGGCCTTGACGCGATTGCCCAGATCAATGTCCACGCCGGCGGCGGCGTAAGCTTTTTGTTTCATGCGGTGGAAAGTAAATCTGTAAAAT